>JAJYAA010000026.1 GCA_021779755.1 bacterium
ATGTGAACAATTCTATATTATACCACACATAACATCATATTGTCAATACGCTATAATAAGGTGTAATGAAACTATATTCCTGGAACGTCAATGGAATCCGCGCCGTTATCAACAAGGGTGCTTTTCAGGCTTTTGTAGCTAGTGAGCAGCCTGACATTATCTGTTTGCAGGAGACAAAAGCCAAAGAAGGTCAAGCCGAAATCGACCTTCCTGACTATCATGAATACTGGAACAGCGCCGAAAAAGCTGGCTATAGCGGGACGGCAATTTTTAGCAAAGTCAAACCGCATAGTGTTATTAATGGATTTGCCGATGCGATTGCCGAGAAGTACAACCTGGCGGGGGATAGCTATGGCGACCCAACCAAAGAGGGTCGAGTACTATCGGCTGAATTCGACAACTTCTGGGTCGTGACCGTTTATACACCCAACTCTAAATCCGACTTATCACGGCTTGGCTTGCGTCACGAACAATGGGACCCGGCCTTCTTAGAACACCTCCAGGAACTCGAGAAAACCAAACCGGTCCTGGTGTGTGGCGACTTCAATGTTGCTCATAACGACATCGACTTAGCCAATCCCAAAGCCAACATAGGCAAACACGGCTTTACGCATGAGGAGCGGGCTGGATTTGACACCTTATTAAGCGCTGGGCTCATCGATACATTCCGTACTAAACATCCCGACGTCCTAGATGCCTACACGTGGTGGACACACTGGGCAAATGCCCGTGCGCGCAATGTCGGCTGGCGGATTGACTACTGGCTGGCTAGTAAATCACTCAAAGACATTATCAAAGAGGCTCGTATTCACCCGGATATATTGGGCTCTGATCATTGCCCGGTTAGTGTCGAGATTGACACAAAATAGCTATGGATTATTCATATTGGCGTCGCCAAACAACCGATAAGCCGCTTTTTGCGGATATTAGCTGGAGCAAGCCAGAACAGCGCGCTCTAGCGGGTCGACTAAGTATCATAGGCGGCAACAAGTTAGGTTTTGCGGGCGTGGCCGAAGCCTATCAAACCGCGAACGTCAGCGGGGCAGGGGAGGTAAGAGTCCTACTGCCAGATGTCTTGCGCAAAACTATTCCGACCATCATAACCGATACTGTATTTGCCGCCACTAATCCATCAGGTAGTTTGGCGCGCGATGCCCTGTTTGAAATGAAAGCTATAGGCGCCTGGTCAACCGGTGTTCTGTTGATTGGTGACACTGGTCGTAACAGCGAGACCGCTATAGTTTACGAGGATTTCATACGTGAGTACACAGGGCCACTAACCATCACACGTGATGCCATAGATTTGATCAAACACAGCAGCCAAAGCCTCGTAGAACGTTCCGATACTCTGTTAGTTTTGTCGTTTGCCCAGCTGCAAAAACTGTTTCAATTAGTATATTATCCGGTAGTCTTGACCTTCAGCATGCAACTCACGAGTCTAGTGGAGGCGATTCATAAATTTACGATTACTTATCCGGTCACGATAACAGTACTGCACAAAGATCAATTACTGGTCGCCAGCGGTGGAGAAGTCACCTCGACACCATGGAGTAATCCGATGTCAATTTGGCGCGGCAGTGTCGCCAGTTCAGCTGCAACATACTGGCTATGGAATCCAAAAAAGACGCTCGAAAGCGTCACTGCTAGTTTACTTAAATAACAATATTGGTGGGCAAGGGGGGACTTGGTCACGTTCCGCGACCCCAAAACTTGCGCGTATGCAATCACAGATTGCATCGGAAGGTTTCCTTGCGAACTGCCGACAGGCAGTTCTCACCCCCAATCCTTGCTAGAACCAGATTTTGTTCATGAAATGGTTGCAGAGCAACCGTCTAGCGCCACATATCTTTGATATGTGAAAATTATTTAACTTCTGGTACCGCGAGCCGGACTTGAACCGGCACGTCCCGAAGGACACAAGATTTTGAGTCTGGCGTGTCTACCAAATTCCACCATCGCGGCACAAGATGTTAAATAATTGTCTACCGATTCCGCCACTCGCCCAACAATATTGCTTTTTAAATAACCACTAGAGGGTTAGATGGCAGTTGCCACCAATGTATTGTACAATAGATGCTACTAGGAATCTATAGAAATGACGCCAAATGAAGTTAGCCCCACCCCTGCAAACACACCACTGCCCGACGAGCAGCCGATGCAATCTAGCCCAGCGCAACCCGCTCAACAACAAGCGGCCGCAGATTTAGTACGAGCGCAAATTGAGAATTTATATAATTCAGGGGCCTCAGCTAACACGCCGATTAATCAAAGCCTTGAAACCGCAAACCCTTACGACAGGACTCATGTCAGTAATCCTCAACCTGACCTAGAGCAATGGAAGCAATACCATAGTGCCTGGCAAACTTACTACCAAAAGTATTACGAAGGTTACTATACTCATCACCTCAAGGCTATTAGTCAGCAACAAGCTGCCACACCAGGAAGTCACTACTTTGCTAACCAGCCAGCCGAGGCGCCGGTAGAGACTACAATGTCGAACGAAGAAGCTTTGTTTGACTTACGTCAAAAGTTATTACAAAAGGTACAGAAATCGGCAAAAAAAGTCCGTAAAAGTCGCCACTTCATACCACTAACTTCCGCAGTCGTAGTGGTTTTGATTTTTGCTTTCTTGCAGTACAACAGTATTATTATCGGTAACGTTATGGCATACGTATCACCGGGCAATATTGACCCGCAAAATATTGTTATCGACCCAACGACTAGTGTTCAGGTGGGACCAGAGCCGCGTTTAATTATCCCTAAAATTAACGTCGACGTACCTGTGTCATATGACATTGGTAACGATTACGCCTCGCAGATGAAAGCCATGCAGAGTGGACTGGCTCAGTTTGCCATACCTGGTGCCGACAGCCATCCGGGACAAATCGGCAACACTGTTCTAGCCGGACATAGTAGTAATGATCTGCTCGACAAAGGTGACTATAAATTCATTTTTGCACAACTAGACAAGCTGCAAGTAGGGGACAGTATATATGCCAACTATCACTCAGTACGCTACACCTACACCGTCACAGGCAAAACCGTCGTTGAACCAACTGACGTCAATAAATTGGTCTACCCAACGACCAAGCCAATCTTGACGCTACTGACGTGCACGCCCCTCGGTACGGCGCTACACAGGCTGCTAGTAACCGCTGAACAAGTTAGTCCAGATCCGGCAGCATCGGCCGCTGCTCCGACGACGACTACTACGAAAGCAGCTTCGATACCGGGCAACTCACCAACATTACTAGATAGATTATTCGGCAATAACGGCTAAGGCAGGATCATTCGAACACGCTGCAGTTGATAGACATCGCCAATCTTGCCAATGCTATATAGATAACGCTCATTATGTGTTAACGTCACGTCGTAGCCACTGGCGAGACTGTTAATGTTTATAACATTAGCGCCGTCGAAATCACGCATACTCAGATTACCGCCAACGTCGGACCACAAATGTGCCTCGTCGAGCCACTTCAAGTTAGCTGGAGTTTTGTCGCTAGCGCCCGCAACAGACGATTCTGTTAAGGTTTTGTGCTCGATGTCATATCCAGCGAATTGTGCACCAGATTGTACAGCCAGGTAAAAGCCAGTCGGGCTAAACGAAACTTGCTGAACGTCAGCTACGAAATCGAAGCTCGCGAATAAACTTAGACTGCTATTATCCTGGCTACCCGAAGCTGGATAACTGCCGTACAAAATATCAACTTTCTTGCCGTCAGTAATAGCGATGTAATCTTTGTTGTAGTATCGGGCAGTTGTAACGTGCAGCGGTGTACTTGCCGAATCAGTAATAGTTCGTAGTATATGCGACTTGCTATCACCCTCGCGGTACAGTCCAACGACCCGACTGGTTGGTGTCGTCTGATCGGTACCAATATATGTTATGACATTGGTTTCATATAGCTCAAAACTCGAAACGTGCGACACCAAACTGCGTGATATCGTACCAGCCGAAAGATCCAACTTACGAATATCGCTTCCTGTCAGGGCATATAATATATCGCCGCTAGTGCCCGAAAATGTTGCATAATTAATCCCGATATCGAGTGATTTAGAAACGTTTTTACTCGAATTTACATCCTGCGTATCGACTACCAGCCATTCAGTCTTGCTAGCATAGGTATGTTCGACCAACAGATAACGCCCGCCGGAATCCCATTGATCAACTTTGAACGAATGTGTCACACCAGCCGTCGTTGCATCACTATACAGAGTTGTCGGCAAAGTAATAGTCGTTGACTTGACACTATCTGAACTGACGTCAATAATTTGGAATTCTGGGATAGCAGGATCTTGTTGAATCATAATAGTCTGTCCGTCAAGTGTTCCCAGACTAGCATGTACTGTCGGGTAACTGGCAACAGCAGCAACCGGTCGAACTTTTGGTACCAAGCGAGCATAGTTCAACCAGGTTAACGTACCGGCCTTTATGTCGAGGGTCTTTTGCCAAGTTTCATAACCGTCTTTTTGCATAACAAATTTATGGCTACCCGCTAGAACCGTGTTCTTGGTTGGAGTGGCTGACCCGATAGCGCTACCATCAACCGAGACAGCAGCTCCATTGGGAGTTGAGTCGTACTGTAATAGGGCGCTCCGCTCAATCTGACCACTCTGAGTATCAATACGGTAGCCCAATATAATAAAAATCAAGCCGGTTACAATAATTGCTACCAGTAAAGTCATAGCCGTATACACGAACGTACGCTTAATCAGTTCTCGTTTTCTAGAAGGACGACGATACATATCTTTATAATATTATAGCAACTTGTATACATTTTTTGATCAAAACCTTGCATAATTAGCATAAGCTTTCTAATATAGTGTTAACGCTTTGCAATATGAAGACAAATACCATAGTGGAGCTGCGAGGATACTAAAGATGAATCAAAACAAAATCGTTACCATCAACGGGCAGCGTTATGACGCTCAGACCGGGTTGCCAATCACCCCACACAAAGCCACCTTGCTGGCCAAAAAAGCCAGTACATCATCATCTATACATACATCGACCCAAAAATCTCAGACTTTGATTCGCCGTGCCACTAAAAAGCCAGCCGCCCACGCAGCTCCACGACCAGTAAAAGCAGCTGGTCGTACGATGGATATTGCACGCAGTAGCAAAATCACACGTTTTGCGCCGCGCAGCACCGAGACGTCCAACAAATCAGAAGATCGCAAGTCAAGCCCCGATATTCCAGCAGCACCGCACCCAATTGTTGGTCGAGCCATGGCCAGCTTAGCACCAGTCTCCGCGCCTGTTCAAAAAGTTGCCCAGGATATCAAAAACGAAGCTATCGCCGCCGCTCTGGCAAAACCTACCACCAAACATCACAAAAAGAACTTTTTTAGAAAACATCCTCGTGGTATCAGTATCGTGGGAATTAGCATCATAATCGCCCTCATCGGTGGCTATATAACTTATATTAATATGCCAAACCTATCTGTCAGCATTGCCTCAGCTCAGGCGGGCATCGAGGCTAAATACCCAGACTATCACCCAGATGGCTATAGTTTGGATGGACCGGTAACATTTGGCGATGGGCAGGTAACGATCAAATTCAAGGCCAACACTGGCAATGACAGCTTTACATTAAAGCAAGCAAAAAGCTCCTGGGATTCATCGGCTGTCCTAGATAATATCGTGCGCAAGGCCGCCGGTGAACAATATTTAACTAGCCAAGAACACGGTATTACTATTTATTCATACAACGGCAACGCCGCTTGGGTAAATGGCGGCATCTTATATACAATCAACGGCACCGCACCGCTATCTAGTGATCAGATCCGTCGTATCGCGATGAGTATATAGGCAGGTTAGTAGTAGCTAGTGCGCTAGCTCTGTTATAATGAAACCTAATGACAGACTCTAATCAAACACCAATTCGCACTCGTTTCGCGCCTAGCCCTACTGGCTATATTCATGTCGGTAATGTCCGTGCGGCGCTCTTTCCATGGTTATTTGCACGCGGCAACAACGGTAAATTTATTGTTCGTATCGAAGACACCGACCAAGCCAGATACGTTGAAGGCGCCCAAGATCTAATCCTGGATACACTCAAATGGCTCGGTATCAATTGGGATGAAGGTCCCCAAATTGGTGGTGAGTATGGCCCTTACATTCAGAGTCAGCGCGTCGATCACTATAAACAATGGGCTCAAAAACTAATCGACAAAGGATTAGCTTATGCCGATCCTTACACACCAGAGCAAGTTGACGCTTTTAGGGCCGAGTCAAAGGCCGCCAAGCAGCCATTTTTGTTCCGTAATTTCCGACCAGAAAACCCACCGGTTTGGGACGGGTCGATGCCACTACGTTTTAAGGTGGGTGAGCCCAAACGATACACCTGGCATGACCCAGTAATGGGGGAATTGAGCGCCGGACCCGAAGCCCTCGATGATTTTATCTTGATCAAGAGCGACGGCATGCCAACGTATAACTTTGCCCACATCGTTGACGACCAAGATATGGAAATTACGCATGTTGTACGCGGCCTCGAATACATTCCATCGATTCCGAAATATCTATCACTTTACGAAGCGCTCGAGATTACGCCACCAGTACTAGTGTGTCTGCCTCATATTATGGCCCCTGACGGCAAGAAAAAGCTCGGTAAACGTGACGGTGCCAAAAGTGTCACCGAATACAAAAACGAAGGTATTTTGCCCGAAGCAATGCTGAATTTCCTAGCCAGTATGGGCTGGAACGACGGCACCGAGCAAGAACTTTTTACAGTTCAAGAATTAATTGATAAATTTAGTTTCGACCGTGTCCAGAAAAGCGGCGCTAGATTCGACGAAACCAGATTGCTCTGGATGAATGGACAATGGATTCGCCGCCTAGACCTAGACGACCTGATGGCGCGAGTTGATAGTTTCTGGCCAGAATCCGCCGAACAGGCGAGTGATGACGAAAAAAGACAAATCCTTACGCTAGTTCAAGACCGCCTAAAAACTCTAGCCGACCTACCGATGCTAACAGACTACTTCTTTAGCGAACCGAATGTCGATTTATCGATGATTTCTGGCAACAAGCAGCTATCTAAATTAGACCGGGCCGAGATTGTTAATTTGCTGACAGCTGCCAAGACTGCTTTGTCCTGCAGCGCATTTGACCCTAGCTCACTTCAAGCAACCCTGAATCAATTACTAGAATCAACTGGTCAGAAACCCGGCATATTATTTAGCTTGATTAGACTTGCCGTCTCGTGGGCACCGTTCAGTCCTGCGCTCAACGACACATTATCTACTCTGGGTCAGGAAGTTGTCGCGCGACGTCTGCAAGTTGCCCTTGATGCGTTTGCCGAGTAATCTCTGTAGACAAACTAGTCGTCCGGTTTAGTGCATTGCGAGCAAGTTCTACGGTAATCCCTGCCCGAGCACAGGCCTCATCAATAACACCATCGAGTATATCCTCCAACTGCTCGGTGTGCGTGGTGCTAGTCGCATAGGGTAAGCACATCCTAATTGCCTCTAATCTAGGGTCCATATAGTAATCATAGTCCATAAACTTTAGTTACAAAGCTTAACCGCTTTGCTATAATAACAACCAAGCTATGGAAACAGATGAAAAGCCAAAGTTAAAAGCTCGACTAACTAAGTGGGCGCGTAAACATCGAACCATCCTATTAATTGTCGGCGGCTTTATTTTAGTTGCTGGCGCCACAGTCGCCGTTTTTATGGTATTTTTTCAAAGACCCGTTGCCACCAAACAGCCAACAACCACGGCAACCGTCGCAACAGTTACGCCACCGCCCGCGCCTGTTAAATATTATTCACCACTCACGGGCGAGTTAGTCGCCGACGAAGCTGCCACCAAACAGCCAGTTACCGCTGTTATGATCGAGAATAGCCCTGATGCTCGTCCGCAATCCGGCCTCAAAAACAGCGGAGTAGTCTTTGAGGCTATTGCCGAAGGTGGCATCACGCGCTTTTTGGTAATTTATCAGCAAGAAAAACCTCAATTAATTGGTCCAGTCCGCAGCATTCGCCTATATGACGTGGAGTGGGTTGCCGCTTTCAACGCTAGTATCGCACACGTCGGCGGCAGCGCCGGAGGACTGGCCGAAGTCCGCAATGGCAGTTACCGCGACATCGATCAATTCTTTAATGGCAACAGTTACTGGCGTTCAACCGATCGCTACGCACCGCACAATGTTTATACTAGTTTCGCCAAACTCGACGCCCTCAATGCCGCCAAGGGCTATACGACGTCTAACTTTACAGGCTTTAGCCGCACCGACGCTAATCCAAGTCCTACACCAACAGCTACCAAGATCAATATTACAATCAGTAGCGCCCTCTATAACAGCTCGTACACTTACGATAAAGCCACCAACACATATCTACGTGATCAGGCCGGTGCCCCCCACATGGACCGCGAGGAAGGCCAAATTGCACCAACCGTAGTTATAGCCATGAAAGTCAACGAGAGTACCGTTTTTCAAGACGGCTACCGCGAAGCTATTACGACTATCGGTAGCGGCGACGCTACGATTTTCCAAAACGGCACAGCCCAAGACGTAACGTGGCATAAAACCAGCAAGACCAGTCAGATAACGTTTACCGACGCGACAGGTAAAGACGTTCCATTAGTTCGTGGACAGACCTGGATCGCAGCCATTCCAAATGGAAGCGGCAGTGTGACATGGCAATAAAGTCCAACCCTCAATTAATCCGAGATTTTCTGCCAAAATTACGGCGCGCGACTTTGTGGCGCATTGTCTTACTACAGATGTTAGCGGCGACCCTGCTAGCAACCGCACTAATACTGTTATCGGTACTATCAGCCAACTCCATGACGTTGTGGGTGATTGTTGGCGCTTTTTTTGTAATCAACACCAGCTTTAATATCGCGACAGTTGCTTACGTCGCCAGCCCCGTCAAAGATCTCATGTCTGCAATCATCCACGTTGCCGGCGAGCCCACCACATCGACACCGCCAAACCCTAATGACAAGCGCTTTGCGCGCAACGGCCTAAACCAGGCGCTTCAGACTATATACGAGCTAGCCGGTCACGAAAGTAGCCAGCCTATACCAGTCAACACTAGTGACGTCAATCAAGTTCATGACGATGCCGATCCACTCAAGGCCGCCCTCGATGCATCAACTTGTGGCTTCGTCGTCTTGGGACGCGATCGATCGATATCCTACTACAATAAACCTGCGCCAATTCGTACTAATCCAGACAATACCCACACGCTCAGCCTGTTGTTTAATGGAGTAGACACAATCGAAGCCTGGCTGAACGAATGTGAGCAACATGCCGTTCACGCCGAACACGTTTGGACGCGCATACCGGACAGACTACCAGACGAAGAGGGCAGACGTTTCTTTGATGTCATCGCTTCATATGACAAAGGTTCCGAACACGAAACCGTATTAACGTTAGTCGATCGTACCGCCGTTTACGAGGTGGGTGAACAAGAACTCGATTTCATTGCCTTTGCAGCCCACGAGTTGCGTGGACCAATTACCGTCATCCGCGGCTACCTCGATGTTTTAGAAGACGAGTTAAGCGGCGTTTTACAGGACGATCAGCGCGAATTGTTCCGTCGCCTAACTGTATCAGCTAACCGCTTGTCGGGTTACATCAACAATATCCTCAATACCTCACGATACGATCGCCGCCATCTAAAAGTACACTTGAACGAAGACACCTTATCCGGTATTTACGAAACAATCCGTGATGATATGGAGCTACGCGCCAGTTCTCAGAACCGCATATTATCTGTTAATTTACCAGCCGATCTGCCGACAGTTGCCGCCGATCGCGCCAGTATCAGTGAAGTACTCGGCAATTTAATCGATAATGCCATTAAATATAGTAACGAAGGTGGCGCAATCAATGTCACTGCCGCCGTCAAGGGCGACTTTGTTGAAGTTTCAGTCCAGGACTTCGGTATCGGCATGCCGGGCAACGTCGTTAGTAACTTGTTTCAAAAATTTTATCGATCACACCGCTCACGTGAGACTGTCGCTGGCACCGGTATCGGACTGTACATAAGTAAGGGTATTATTGAATCACACGGTGGCACGATTAGTGTCAGGAGCGAAGAAGGCAAGGGCTCAACTTTTACGGCGGCCCTGCCGATTTATTCTACTGTTGCAGCCAAATTACAATCAGGTGATAATAGTAACGAAGGTTTGATTGAACACGGCAACGGCTGGATAAAAAATCACTCAATGTATAGGGGATAGCATCATGGCAATAAACTCAGTTCTATGTATCGAAGACGATCGCTTTATCGGCGAGATGTACGTTCGTAGCCTGCAAAAAGCCGGCTTTACAGTTGACTGGGTCGTTGATGGTAATGATGGCCTGATAGCCGCTCGTAACAAGCCCTACGATGTTATTTTACTAGACGTCATGTTGCCAGAACGCCGAGGTACCGAAATCCTTGACTCGTTGCGCGGTGGAGCCGAAGACCTCATCCCAAACACTAAAGTTATCGTTCTAACTAACTTCGAACAAGACGATGAATCACGCACAGCTATGCAGAAACACGCTGATGCTTACTTAATCAAAGCCGAGATAACACCAAAAAAGCTTATTGAAATCATCCATCAACTCGACGCGGTATAGACATC
>JAJYAA010000027.1 GCA_021779755.1 bacterium
ACGGTAGCATCACGAGGGATGGGTCAGGCTATTACTATGGTGATCCGCGTTACGCGAACAGCACGCTTGGTGCATATATCAATTCGTCCCGCAATAACGGCCTTGGTTACCTGCGTTCGTCCTACGCCTCAGGATCATCTACGGTTTATACATTCATTCGCGGTTTTTGGACCGGCGTTAATTCATCGGGATTATTCACTCTTTACATGTACACCAACCAGAGTTACGCACACGCGCAGTACGGTTTCCGCGTAGCATTTTAAACAAAAAACTCATCTAATAGATGAGTTAAAATGTCTTGATTTGGTACACCCGGAGGGACTTGAACCCCCGGCCTTTTGGTTCGAAGCCAAACGCTCTATCCATCTGAGCTACGGGTGCATATTGCGCGTTCATGCGTTCTTTTACGATGACAATTAGAGCAAACAATTTCGCATTTTTGTATCTCTTTCTTCAACGCGCCAATTCGGCCTGTTGAAGATAAGAAATTAATACCAAACTCCTTGTCGTTTAGATGATCAAAGTCCATTATATAATACGGGTATTTTACCCCACAGTCAATGCAGGGAGAGCTTTCCTTAATATCTATAACAAAATCATTAATTGCTTTTCGATATTTTTTATTTCTCTCTAAATAATCCTGTTTATTGGCTACGTAGTGACGTCTACTCGCCGCACGTTGATCTTCTATATTTTTATAAGCCATATCTAGATTATAACATATACATGATGTTCGAATCTGAATATATGTTACACTTCAGATGCATAGGATATAATGGTCATATATGGAAATTCACACCAACATCCCTCTAAAAAACTTTACAACTATGAAACTCGGCGGCAATGCCAGGTTTATGACCGAGGTGCGCACGCCCGAGGAAGTTGCCGCAACCTACCGTAATGCCAAAGCTCAATCGCTGCCAGTATTTATTCTGGGTGGCGGCAGTAATGTAATCGCCAAAGATGAAGGTTTCGCTGGCATTGTAATTCGCATGCGTATTCCCGGGTTTGAGGTTATCGCTGACGACCTGAACTCGACAACAATTCGCGTGGGCGCTGGTGAAGAATGGGATTCGGTCGTTAAACGTACTGTTGATATGCGCCTGAGCGGCATCGAGGCTATGTCGGCCATACCTGGGACAGCCGGCGCAGCACCGGTACAAAATATTGGTGCTTACGGTCAAGAAATTGCCGACACACTCGAATCTCTCGTTGCCTATGATACTGAACAAGACAACTTCGTCACGCTGCTGAATGAGACTTGCGAGTTTTCGTACCGCCAAAGTATATTTCGCAGTAGCCAAATCGGTCGCTATATTATCGTCTCGATTACACTAAAGCTATCTAAAAACTTACCCCAGCCACCATTTTATGAAGCTTTGCAGGCCTACTTTGAACAACATGACGTCCACATTTTTACGCAGGAAATTATCCGTAACGCTGTTATCGACATCCGTACAAATAAATTGCCAGACCCAAAACTATTACCGAATACCGGCTCTTTCTTTAAAAATGCTATCGTCGAAGATTGGCAATTAACAGACCTAAAGGCCAGCTACCCTGATATCCCGACTTACGACATGGGCGATGGCCGCTACAAGGTTCCGACAGGTTGGTTAATCGAACAGGCCGGACTCAAAGGCAAGGTGCTACACGGAATGAAGGTGCACGACAAAAATGCATTAGTGCTAATCAATCAATCAGCTACCGGTTATCACGACTTAGCTAACGCTCGCGACGAGATCATAAATGCCGTTCGTGATAAATTTAAAATTCAAATAGAACAAGAGCCGCTCGAGATTTAAAACGCTTGCGGTTTACGCTAAAAACTCATATGCTATAGATATGAATCGTCGTGGATTTACCGTTGTCGAATTGCTGATTGTCATTGCTCTGATGGGCATACTCTTGACGCTTGGTGTCGTGAATCTGCGCAGTACACAAGTTAATGCCCGAGACACCGAACGCAAGACCGACATAGATTCAATCAGCCTTAACCTTGAAACTTTTTATAAGACAGGAATCGACGCCACCACTACCTTTGGTCGCTATCCATCAACAGCCATGACGGGCGCAACAACTATCCAGGCATATTTAAGAGACGCTGACCTAAAGGCCTTTACGCCACCGGGCGCCGTTAATGCCAACGATGGCTTCGTAGTGGCGACTAACAACGTTCAGACAACCAGCGGCGTCCTCCCGCAGCCAACTACCAAGACCTACGTCTACCAGCCGTTACAGCAGAACGGGGCTCTTTGCACTAGTGAATCACAGATGTGTTCCAAATTTAACCTATACTATAAACTCGAATCGGACGGCCTAGTTTATATGTCAACGAGCAAGAACCAATGATAATACCACACAAAGAATCAGGCTTTACGGCAGTCGAACTTCTAATAACACTGTTTGTAGCAGCCGCTTTTTTAGTGACAGGCTATCAACTATATAGCATCATTATCAAGGATAGTGGCCAAACCCGCGCGCAGGCACGCGCCAGTAACACCGCCTATGACTACCTGAGGCGATACTCGACCTCTGCCATCAATCCGTGTAATCCGTCAACACCGGTGAGCAATTCTCCTATTACAGTCGATGGACTTAGCTCAGCAACTGTCACGGTTAATATAACTTGTCCTTATCCAAATTCCAGAAGTGTTTCAGAAGTTGACGTCGTAGTCTTGTACAACACACCTCAGCAAAAAGTAGAATATTCAACATATGTCAATCAATAAACGACTGCCCAAGAATTTAAAAAATGGCTTTACGATTGTCGAGCTATTGATTATTGCGCCAATCGTTATCCTCGTAATCGGGACATTTATCGCAGTGATTGTTAATATGACTGGAGAGGTTTTAACAACACGCGGCGCCAATGCCCTGGCCTATAACATTCAGGATTCACTTAACCGTATCGAAGCCGATGTCAAACTCAGCACAACCTTCCTGTCAACTAACAATATCTCTCCCCTAACATCACCTCAAGGCTACGACGACGGAACGGCCAGCTTCACAAATGTTGGAGCCAATGGCAACATGCTGATACTCAACACATTGGCGACGACAGGCAATCCGCTATCATCAACCAGTGGCGTCGTCTACCTGCAGAACATGCCAAACAGCTGTGGCAGCACACAGTATAATCAAAATACGCCGATGACCATGAACGTCGTATATTTTGTCAAAAATAATACACTATGGCGACGTACTCTGACTCCGGCAAATTACCTAACAGCCGGCTGCGCCACACCGTGGCAACAACCGAGCTGTAATCCAGCAATTACCGGTGCTTTTTGCAAAACACAAGACGAGCGATTAATTGACGGTATTAATCCTAGCGACTTTAATATTCAATATTATAACAACGCCAGCGCAACGTCAGCCGACAGCGTAGCTAGCGACAGTAGTCAAAATGACGCTACGCGATTCGCCGCCCTACAGGCTGATACAACCGTCGTCGCTTCGATCAACATGAATCAGACAATCGCCGGGCGAAGCGTTAGTCAGAGTGGATCAATCCGCGCGACTAAGCTAGATTCTATCGCATCAACAATCGCAGTAGTCGCACCTATAACCACCGTACCAGCTGCGCCATCGGTGACGGCTACCTTATCGGTACCAGACCAATACATATTCTCTTGGGGTAGAGTAGCTAACGCTGACACATACACGATCAATTACAGTATTGCCGGCGGTACATACGTAGCGGGTGCAACAAACCAAAACATAACGTCCTATACGATATCCGCACAGCGGGGACAATCTATTTGCGTCACAGTGTATGCGAACAACAGCGTAGGTTCATCACCATATGGATCAAGTTGTGCGACAATCCCTGACTGGTATAATTTAACCTACCAAAATGGTTGGTCTGATTACGGCGGTGGCTACGCGACAGGCGCATACACAAAGACTAGTGCTGGTGTCGTGGTGCTAAAAGGCCTAGTGAAGCGCACCGGGACACCAACTGCAGGCGAAACGATTGCCGTCCTTCCGGTAGGATACCGTCCGTCTGAAATGATCATGTTTGGCACCAGCACCAGCACCAGCGGCGCTGATGCGACAGCTCGTATTGATATTTATCCTACTGGTGCAATAGTTTACAACACTGGCTCTGGCGGTTGGCTGTCGCTCGATAGAATGATGTTTATCCCATCAGGATCCTCCTATACCTGGAGTCTTTTGTCGCCAATCAATGGCTGGGTGAATTACGGCGGCGGCTGGGCTACTGCTGGTTATACGCGCGATAGCGCCGGCCACACATTCATCAAGGGCCTTGTTGGAAATGGTACTACAACCGATGGAACGCCTATTATAACCATCCCGACTAGCTATACGTCGGATCAATATCTACACGTTGCTAGCACAAGTAATAATACGTTCGATGACATCGGCGTTGACACTAGTGGCAATATCGTACCAAAGGGTAATGCCCTAAACGCCTATAAGTCACTTCAAATCTCATTCCTATCACCAGGTTATGCAACGTGGAACGCCCTAACATTACAGAGTGGCTGGATAGCTTATCCCGGCTTTGCAACACCATCGTATGCCAAGACGGCTGACGGTATGGTATCAGTTAAAGGTCTGATGTATGGAGGAAACACAACCGCAGGGCTCATAATAGCCAACCTGCCGACTGGTTATCGACCGAAAGAAATGCATATATTCGAGGAAGCCGGTGTCAATACATATTGTCGAGTGGATGTTTGGCCAAACGGTAATATTATTCAAAATGGCGGCATGCAGTCTGGTTGGAGCTCGCTCGACTCTATATCGTTCATGGCTGAACAATAAATCGTACATATAAAACGCTTGCGTTTATTTATGCTACTTAGTAAACTAGTGTTATATAAGTAATAGGGGGCAAACATTAATATGGTACGTAACTACAATAAAATTAAACAAGGACGAGCTGGTTTCACGATCGTTGAGCTTTTGATCGTTATCGTTGTTATTGGTATTTTGGCCGCAATTACTATTGTCGCCTATAGCGGTATTACTGCTCGTGCTAATGGCGCAAAAGCACAGACAAACGGTGCAAATGCACAGAAGGTAGCTGAGGCATACAATGCAGATGCTGGCTATTACCCACCAACTGCTGCTTCATTCGCAACAGGCTTTGGAACTACTCCATCGACTAAGCTTCCTACGGGAATAACTGTCGTCCCAGATAACCTCACTACCACACCTATTAGCGCCAGTAACGGCTTAACAACAGTCGCTTATGCCTGTCTTACTACATGTACTAACCCTACAGGTGGCCGTATTACCTGGTGGAACTTTGGAGCGTCAACGCCTGCAGTTAACTACATATACGTCGGCTCGGCTACGTCAACCGGAACATTCGTCGCCCCTGCGTCTTAGCCAATAAAGTCTAAATAATAAAATATCCTCCGGCTGGAGGATATTTTATTATTTACGGCCACACATCCAGACAGCCCTAACTGTCACTTGGTAATGGAAAGGCAGACACAAATCGCTTAACTTCATCAGCAAGTTTTTGTAACACAACTGCATCATCACGATTATCTATCGCCTGCTTCATCCACTCGGCTATCTGGGCCATATGTTCTTCGCGCAATCCGCGAGTAGTCATGGCTGGCGTGCCTAGTCGTATGCCGCTTGGCCTGAATGGTGGCAGCGGGTCATCGGCTACGGTATTGGCATTCAAAGTCAATCCAACCTTGTCCATAGCGACCTCTGCTACTTTGCCATCAATACCGAAGCTCTTATACACATCAGCCAGTATTAAATGATTGCTAGTACCGCCCGTGACTAGCTGAAAACCGCGCTTTGTTAGTTCATCGGCTAGAACAGCGGCATTTTTTACAACCTGCGCAGCATAAGTCTTGAATTCTGGCTGCAACGCCTCACCGAAGGCGACGGCCTTTGCGGCAATTGAGTGCATGTGTGGTCCACCCTGCATCCCCGGAAAAACCGCTCGATCAATTAACGTCGGAATATTCTCGAGTGTCTTTGCTGGTGCCTTTAGTGGGTTACTGACGATTCCGCGACTTAAGATTAAACCTCCGCGGGGACCGCGTAAGGTTTTGTGAGTAGTCGTCGTGATCACATGAAAGCCGTAGTCAAACGGATTAGCCGCAACCCCACCGGCGATTAAGCCGGCAATGTGAGCCATATCAGCCATCAGTAACGCACCAACTTCGTTGCCGATACTAGCAAATTTGGCGTAATCAAGTTCTCTAGGGTAAGCGCTAAATCCGGCCAGAATAATTTTTGGATGGTGCTTCAAGGCGAGCTCACGTAAGTTATCGTAGTCAATCTCGCCCGTATTAATGTCTTTCATTTTGTAGCGAATGAAGTTATATAAATGCGCGCTACGAGTCACTGGGGCGCCGTGGGTTAAATGTCCGCCATGGGACAGGTCCATTGCGAGAACCGTGTCGCCAGGCTCTAACCAAGCGCTATAAACAGCCTCATTGGCTGGTGCGCCGGAGTGTGGCTGAACGTTTGCATGGTCAGCGCCAAATAGCTGCTTGGCACGGTCAATCGCCAATTGCTCAACTTGGTCCGTAAACTGCTGTCCACCATAGTAACGTTTACCCGGATAACCTTCAGCGTATTTGTTAGTAAAAACACTTCCAAGGGCATTCAGAACATCGCGACTGACGTAATTCTCGCTTGGAATTAGCTCCAAACCTTCACGCTGACGTTTTGCTTCATCGGCAATCAAAGTCTGTATTTTTGTATCTGTCATCAGCGTCATTCTCCCATATACAATTGTCTGACTACTATCTATCATATATTATATCATTGTTGACCTTATATCATGGATGGTATATCATTAGCTATATGATAAATGACTCTTACAAAACCAAGATCGGTATATTAATACAAGAGACTAGACAAGCGCGCGGCATGACTCAGGCACATCTGGCAGAGGCACTAAATACTAGCCAAAGTGCGATTAACCGTATTGAAAAAGGTGGACAAAATATCAGCCTTGAGATGGTAGCACGTATTAGCGAGGTATTGTCAAGTAATATTATTTCTATCAACCCAAACGGTAAAATTAATTTTAGAGTCAATGGTGGCCGAGAGCTAAGCGGCTCTATAGAAGTCAAGACTAGCAAAAACGCCGCTGTCGGGCTACTGTGCGCAAGCTTGCTTAACAAAGGCACAACTACCTTGCGGCGCGTAGCCCGTATTGAGGAAGTTAACCGTATCATAGAAGTATTGAATAGTATCGGCGTCAAAACGCGTTGGCTAAATGCTAACAATGACCTGGAAATTACTCCACCAGCTCGCCTACGCCTAGAAGACATGGACGTCGAGGCAGCCAAGCGCACTCGCACGGTTATTATGTTCCTTGGTCCTCTACTGCATCAATATAACGACTTTAAATTGCCCTTTGCGGGCGGATGTAACCTAGGCACACGTACAGTTGAACCCCATCTAGCCGGTCTGGCACCATTTGGCCTAAGTGTTGAAGCAAAAAGCGACTACTATCATGCGACGGTTACAAAAAAGGAAATCACACGCCCAATCCTGCTAACTGAGCGTGGTGAAACCGTATCTGAAAATATCATCATGGCAGCCGCAATGCATCCAGGTACGACAGTGATACGTAACATCAGTTTCAACTACATGGTCCAGGATGTTTGCTTCTTCTTGCAAAAACTAGGCGTCAAAATCGAAGGAATCGGCACAACAACACTTACGATCACCGGTCAAAAATCGTTCAAACAGAATGTTGAATATTATCCAGCCGAAGACCCAATTGAAGCGATGAGTTTTATTGCTGCTGCTGTAGTCACTGGTTCCGAAATTACCATTCAACGTGCACCAATCGAGTTTCTCGAGATTGAGCTGGCTACGCTCGAGGGTATGGGCCTAAGCTATGAGCTGAGTCCTGAATACAGCGCTCGCAACGGCCATACGCGTCTCACCGATATAACCATCAAAAAGTCTGACCTGCGAGCTCCAAAGGACAAGCTACATGCCCTACCGTTCCCCGGCATCAATATGGACAACCTACCGTTCATGGGTCTGATTGCGACCGTAGCGCACGGCCGCACGCTTGTCCACGACTGGTCATACGAAAACCGCGCAATTTACTTTACTGAACTATCTAAACTTAATGCAAATATCGAACTAGTCGACCCACACCGCGTCTATATCACTGGACCGACCAAATGGAAACCTGCCGATGTTGTTGCGCCGCCAGCGCTCCGGCCGTCTGTCGTAGTTCTGCTAGCTATGCTAGCCGCACCTGGTCGCTCGACTCTTCGAGATGTTTACTCAATTAATCGTGGCTACGAAGATCTAGCGAACAGGCTTAATACGATCGGTGCCGATATTGCCGTCATTCAAGACATCAACGAATAGCCAAGTTACTTTTTGAAAATTTCGCTCAGCGGCATGCGACGTGAATATTCCAACACGCCATATCGAAATATTCTAATTGCAATCGACAACGCAATCACTGCGCTAACTGCTAGAATACTCACACCAAGCAACGTGTCGGTTGTCGAAAGGTTACCGACGGCATTGCGCAGCATCATTGGAATCGGTGCCGTCAGGGGAAATAGCGTCAAAAAGACTACTAATGGCGATGTCGGAGCTGACACAAACAGCGAAACTGCGTAAAGTGGGCCGAATATAAATATCATCACAACTCCGAAGAATCCACCAGCTTCCTTGGCAGTTGGAGCAATCGAACCAATCGCAACCAATAAACCGGTGAATAACAGAAAGCTGAGTATAAAAATTACTGCTCCGATCGCTATACGCAATGGGTCAATTGGCAAGTTACTCAAATCCAGATTAGGAAGGGCCAGCTGGCTATGGAATAAAGTATAGGCAATAACTATTGGGACCAGTATGATTACAATTTGGATAAACGCCAGTGCGATCAGTGATATAATTTTGCCAATAATTAACGTCCTGGCTTCGATTGTAGTCAAGATCATTTCGGTTACACGGTTCTCTTTTTCCTCAGTTGTACTAACCAACATTTGATTACCAAACATAGCAATTAATATATAGAACAGCACCAGGAATATACCCGGGACAATCGCCTCCTTCAAGCCGTCGAACTGCCTACCGTCTTTGTAGGTTGCAGAGTTAAATGCCACCCTATCCTGCAGAACTGCCGTCTTTTGCGGATCGACTGTTGCGCCAACTGATTGTTGAAGGAGCGCCTTCGCCACACCTTCGTAGCGACCGTTGTCAAACAGCCCCACGTCCTTGGCGTATACCTCAACCTTATCTTTACTCAGGTCTTTTGGGTAATAAAAATAGGCATCAAGCTTACCGCTCGTTACTTGGTTGATGGCTGCTTGTTTGTCTGATGATTCAGACGCGCCAAATTGTGCTAGTAAATTTTTATTAAGTAGGCCACTCTCATCGGTCACCACCAGCGAGAACTTCTGGTTTTTAGTGTCTGCTGCAGCCTTGTCCGAAGCTTTGTTCGAGAAATAAACTATCCCAAAAATCGCCCCAATAATTAGTGGGAACGACATTGCCATAATCCAGAAGGATTTTTTCTTTAGCGTACGCACGAATTCAAAGCGAAATACGGTTCCCAGGTTATACATTATTCAGCCTCCTCGATTTGTTCATTTTCATCACCGTAAACTTTGACAAAGATATCGTCGAGCGACATACCGCCATACTGACTCTTGACCTCCGCAACAGTGCCGTAAGCATGCGACACACCGTCCTTGAGTAAAATAATCCGATCACACAGACGCTCAACTTCTTCCATCTGGTGCGTAACAAAGATCACTGTCGCACCGCCGCGTTGATGCTCTTCGATAATGTCCATTAATAAGCGGCGGTTAACTGGATCGAAACCCTTGGTAGGCTCATCTAGTATCAACAGCTCTGGATTGTTCATGATAGTAATACCAAGCTGGACCTTTTGCTGTTGACCGCCCGACAGTTTGTCTATACGGGTTGTCGCTTTGTCACTCAGCTTGACGCGGGCCAAGAACGCTTCGGCGCTCGCGCGAGCGTCTTTCTTCGATAAACCTTTGAGTTGACCGAAGTAAATCATCACATCGATAACAGATTCTTTTTTATATAAGCCCCGCTCTTCGGGCAAATAACCTAGTTTGATGCCTGACGAAACCGAAAAAGTCTTACCGCCAACCAGCAGCTCACCACCAGTTGGCTGATAGATGCCCAGTAGAGCCCTGATTGTCGTTGTTTTGCCAGAACCGTTACTACCCAAAAAACCAAAAACTTCACCTTTTCTAACATCAAACGACAAATCCTTAATAACGGTCTTTTTGCCGAAGTCCATTCTAA
>JAJYAA010000028.1 GCA_021779755.1 bacterium
AATATATCTGATGAACAAACTCATTATGAACCGCACTCGCAAGCTACTAATCAGCGCCTGAACTGGCTACGAGCCTCTGTACTGGGCGCTAATGACGGAATAGTATCAACGGCTGGTATTGTGGTTGGAGTCGCTGGAGCGACTAGTTCTAGTTTGACTATTATTACAGCCGGCGTGGCTGGTGTCGTCGCCGGTGCGTTATCGATGGCAGCTGGTGAATACGTGTCGGTTAGTAGCCAAAAAGATAGCGAAAAAGCGCTACTGGCGAAAGAGAGCCAAGAGCTAATTGACTTTCCAGAGGAAGAATTAAAAGAACTCGAGCAGATTTATGTCAATAAGGGCTTGAGTCAATCAACAGCAGCGGTCGTTGCCAAAGAGCTAACAGAGCGCGATGCCTTTGCCGCACATGTTGATGCCGAACTGGGCATTAATCCTGACGACCTGACAAACCCGATGCATGCCGCAGTCGCCTCTGCCCTATCGTTTCTGGCCGGTTCGATTATTCCTATCATAGCGATTATTATCGCCCCAACTCCGTATAAAGTAGCCATTACGTTCGTAGCGGTTGTTATTGCCCTAGCTTTTACAGGATCGCTCAGCGCTCATGCCGGTGGAGCTGGCAAACGACGCGCAACACTTAGAGTAGTTGTCGGTGGAATTATTGCGATGGCTGTAACGTTTGGTATTGGACGCTTGATTGGTATCAGTGGTATCTAGGCTTACACGCCCAGCATTGTAATAACAGTACCAACGATAATAATTCCGGCAACTAACATAATTTCTTGAATTGTGCCGGTGCGGTGCGGTTGTTCGTGAATGTCTGGGATAATATCACTAGCCGCAACATAGATAAAGAACCCAGCGGTAACGGCCAGTAATGGACCAACCGGCAGTTGGTTGTGTGTACCTAGTAGGTATACTAATAGTCCGGTAATAACTGTCGCGATAGCTGTTGCCAGGTTGGCGATGATAACGATCTTGTCCTTCCAACCTCTAGATAGCAGTAACGCAAAGGTACCAAGTTCCTTGGGGATCTCATGTGCGCTAACAGCTAACGTCGTGATAACACCGGTCGGTATACTAACCAGGAAAGCCGCACCGATTGCAAAACCATCGATGGCATTGTGCATCATGTCACCAAAGACAATCAGGCGTCGCTGTTGGGCGTTTTTATAGTGTTCGCTGTCGTGATGATGGTGCTGGTGGTGATGATGAAACCAGCTAGCCGATCGTTCTAGTACAAAAAATAAGGTAAAGCCGCCAAGTGTCCATAGTAGTAATGCGCGCGGGTCGCCTAGTTTAAATGATTCTGGTAGTAAGTCAAAGAACGCGGCTGCTAATAGCGCCCCAGCACCAAACGGTAGGGTTAGTAAAATTGCGAGTTCGCGGTGTTTCTTTGCACGTAGCAGAAAAATGCCGCCGGTGAGCGATACGGCGCTACCTAAAATGATTGCAAGTACGAGGTATAAGAGTGTCATAGTATGTCTATGATAACATGCAAGGCGCCCTAATTTTAAGCGCAAGCTGTATAATATAGCTAATGACAGGACGTACACATGACTTGGCGGCGATTACAGCACTTTTAGCGGTGGTCTGTTTGTTTGTACCTATATATAACCTGAGCTTGTCGACGTTATTAATAGCGATTCTGGCTAATCAAATTGGTGGAATTTTGCCAGACATCGATCAACCGACAGCACCTTTATGGCGGAATTTGCCTGTCGGCAAGACTATTGGGCGTATCTTTGACAAGTCAATCGGCGGGCATCGTTTTATTACTCACTCACTACTGGGCATTGCGCTGTTCGGGTTCTTGTTCTGGACGTTACTAACCTTCCTGCACCCTATCATGTCCAATGTCGATAATGTCGTTGTTTGGTGGGCATTTATAATTGGCATTATATCGCACCTGATTATGGATAGTTTTACCAAAGAAGGCGTTCCGTGGTTATTGCCGCTCCCTATGAAATTTGGATTACCACCAGTCAAAGCTTTGCGTATGACAACCGGCAAAGCCGTAGAGACATTACTTGTTTTTCCTGGACTAGTAATTGCAAGCGGACTGTTGATAGCTACGCACTATAATTACTTATTACAACTACTGCACCACGTTTAAATTGTTTTGTTATCGGTGTTTCTTGTTAAATGCCAGTACCTGCACGAATCGCACTGGTATACTGCTAACTCCAAACTCATATTCTCTAACATCTGAAACTCAGCAGCCTCCTCGGCATCATTGGCGGTTTTGAACTGCCTTTTAGTACACGACGACATACTTGTCGCGTAAGGCTGATGTTTCATTGATTTATTTTTTCTAGGCATAATTATGTGGAAGTTATTGCAATCAAGTATATCAAGTCCTATTTAAACTCTGATAAATCAACTACATCCCAAGTGTTTAGGGTGGTGGTTAGGACATATTCACCAATTTTACGAACGTTTTCGAATATCTGGCCTTTCTAGAGTGTCCGCAAGTCATCCAGGTCAACCCAACGAAATATCGTCGATTCACCACTGGCAGGCTGATTTATTGGACTGGAATCGGTAGCAAAAGCGTATGATATGTCGGTATGCTTATGCTGACCTTCTGGATCAAAATTATGAGTATTTTGCACTACCGGCTGTGGATGTAGGACTGCTCCCTCGAGTGACTTAATGCGAACCGGCGGTTGTAATATTTTCAGCTGGTCAAGGTCGTAACCGGTCTCTTCAATAATCTCATGACGTATCGCATCCCAGGGAGTTTCTGTAACTTCAATATGACCACCTACTTGCAGCAGAACGCCAAGTTTTTTGTGGACATGTAGCAATAGCTTTGGTGTTTCGGTATCGGTTCGAACAATAAAAGCGCTTGCCGTCTGGTCATGCTCGCCAGGATTAGTATGTATGTGTGCCATATATTATATTATTGTGCACTGACTCCAGGGGAATAACAAGCGTAATACTAAATACTGTACAAATCAATAGATTTGACAGTATTCGAACCAATCAACGGAGTTGACACGGTTCGGTCCACGGGTCACGGCAAAATAAAAAGTCGAACATGAATGCTCGGCTTTTCATTTTGGCAGGGTATACGTCTAACGCTGTAAACCCCTTGCTGACCGACTTTGTTCTGGTCGGGCGCAAACTAGAAAAACTTCGGTTCATCTATAGCAAAGGCAATGTTATAGTACTCGACCCGGAGGACGCCCAGTGACCTACTTGTTACGCAGTCGAGCATCAAGCCGCTCTGCGGCATGGAGGCCACTCGTAAACGCGCCCTCCATGAATGGACCGCCAATATAATCTCCGGCGAAAGCTATCGGCTGATCCTGATCTTCAATCTTTCCGTCGTGAAATTGTCGAAGGCGTCCGAAATGTCCAACATCAAAGAACGGCAAAGCTTCTTGCCATCGCTGTATATGAGTTGCGACAGGCCGCGGGTTGTCAATTAAAACAGAATTACGCACTGGCTTCATGGCTGTCATTAGGCTATTTTGCAGTTTGTGATCAGGTAGGCTACCTAGCTTGGCCGCAACCGCCCCGGACGCATACGTTTTAACGGTTGCATAGGTTGCATTTCCTGCGCCAGGCTCTGGCGAGAGGGTTATGGCTGAAAGCTCGTTCCCTTCGATTCGAGGGAAGGCGATGGCTTTATCGCCACGGGTTTGGCCTTGTGGATACGTCTGGGCAATAAGAGCGCCTGATGAATACTGAACCGCTTCAAAGAACTTCTTTTGTTGTTCGGTTAAATCAGAGAATATCGTAGAAACGGCAGTGGCGGTGGTAGCGCAGATAATGCCATCCGCTCGGATAGTTTGCTCCTTGCCCCTATGCACTGCAGTAATGGTATAGCTGGCAGGTGTTCGTTCTATCCGCGTAACAGTGTGTCCGAGTAGGACCTCGCTTCCTTCTGCCGCCTTTTCCGGTATTCGCTGTAGTCCGCCCTTCATTTTGTATGTTCCATGCGAGAAAGCCGCTTTGCAGAGAATACGCAGCATAGCTTCACTGGTATGCTCAGGCGTCCAGTAGAAATAGCCGTTGAGCATTGGCTGCAAGGCATATTCTAAGAACTCTTTACCACTTTGAGATGAGAATATATTCGCAACCGATTGATTGTTATATGGCTCCGCTTTCCAAAACGCATGTACATCAAGGTTATGCCAGCTGGCAAAAGTCTTAAAAAGCAGCGGCAAAGCGTGAGCTTTCGCCGCCCAAGATAGCAACCTATTGCCCGCTAAGGCGCTAGGCGACACCACGCGTACATCGCCGTCACGAAAAATGGCCGAGCTGCCATGTTGCCGATAGAGCCGCCGGTCCAGACCATTTGCAGCCATAAAACCGAGTAGATTCGTGTAGCTTTTTGTGAGAAAGCCGGCGCCCATTTCAACTGCCGCACCATCGACTAGCTCACTATGTATCCGCCCTCCAATATAGTCTCGCTGCTCAATAATAGTTACAGCATAGCCGCGCTCGACAAGCACATGCGCTGCAGCACTTCCGGCAAGGCCGCCACCAATGACTACAATTCTTTTAGGCATACATCTAGAATATCAAATTAACTGGGAGAGCAACCGAGCAAATGCCGGCTGACAGGACTCGAATCCCACCCAACAGAGGTAGTACATGAGACAACAAAAAGAGACCTACAATTTTGCAGATCTCCATATCTGTAACTTGAGCTTGGCAGGGGCACGTGGAATCGAACCACGATCTTAGGTTTTGGAGACCCATATACTAACCGTTGTACTATGCCCCTATAGCTTCAATATTGTACCAGATGCGGCCCTATCTATAAAGTGTACTCAAAATACGGTGATTAGTACGGCTTTTTTGACCAAAAAATGACCAAAGGTTGTGACTTCACTCACATCTGAAATTTTGCTCATTCAAAGTGTTGTAAAAGCATAAGCGTGTGTCTATAATTGGGGATGAAAACATGTGAAAATTAAAAAGGAGAGCCGGCTAACCCTGATTGGGCTATTCGTTACTATGCTTGTATGAACATACTGATGCTCGGGTGGGAGCTTCCTCCACACAATAGCGGTGGCCTTGGAGTGGCTTGCTACCATATGTCGAAGGCTTTAGCTTTGCAAGGCGCAAAGATTGACTTCGTGGTACCGTATAACGCCGAGCATCCTCAGATCGACTTTATGAAAATTTACAGCGCAACAACCCTGACGCCACTAGAGCGTTATGGATTGGGCGCCTATGACAGCAAGACGGTTATTAACTCTAGTTTATCCAAGGCCGATATTAACGATTTAAAGGATATGCGCGGCGTCCAGAAGCGCTATGTGCAGTTTGTCGAAGATTTGGTTAGCCTATCCCCTGCCCCTGATGCCATTCACGCACATGACTGGTTGACGATGGAGGCCGGTATGCGCGCCAAGGAACTAACCGACGCGCCATTAATCGTACACGTCCACGCTACCGAGTTTGATCGCTCTGGATCTGAACGCGGCAACCCTCTGGTTCACGAGATTGAGTATCAAGGTCTCATGATGGCCGATCGCATAATTGCAGTTAGCAACATTACCAAAGGCATTATTATGCAAAAATACGGCATTGCCGAGGACAAGATTGAAGTCGTTCATAATGCTATCGATGTAGCTGACTTTGACGATGGCTATCAATACGATGTTCGAACTTACAAATACCTAGAAGCCCTCAAAAGCGAGGGTTACACTATCGTTTCAACAATCACACGCTTCACAATCCAAAAAGGCCTAATGCACTTCATGAAAGCAGCCGCCCTGGCCTGTACTAAGTACGACAAACTAGCCTTTTTACTAGCTGGTGACGGCGAACAGCGTGACGAACTAATTGCAATTGCAGCCGATTTGGGTATATCCGACAAAGTATTCTTTACGGGCTTTGTACGCGGCAAGCAATGGCGCGATGCCTATAGTGTATCGGACGTCTTTGTAATGAGTTCTGTTAGCGAGCCGTTCGGACTAACTGCCCTCGAAGCCGCCCACCATGGCAATGCCCTAATTATCACCAAGCAATCTGGTGTTGGTGAAATACTACATAGCATTTTCCGCTATGATTTCTGGGACGTCGAGAAGTTAGCCGATCAGATCGTCGGTATTGCCACCTCAAATGCCTTACAGGAATCGTTAAAACAAGACATCCTTAGTGAATATGACCGTATCTCGTGGCACGATGTCGCGACTAAATGCCTGAACATCTATCACACGACGCAACGAGGGGTATTAGTGTGAGTAAGCGTGGCATAGTATTGTATCTGCACGTTCACCAACCGTACCGAGTACGACAATACAGTGTATTTGATACGGCCGCAACGCACGACTACTTTAATGAAATGAGCGTTGATACTGATCGCAATAACGAAAAAGTACTCCGTAAAGTTGCCGACAAGTCATATCGACCGATGAACGCTTTACTCGATAAGCTACTGGCTAAATATCCAGAATTCAAGGTGTCACTCAGTATCACAGGTACGTTTATCGAACAGGCCGAAAAGTGGGCACCAGACGTTATCGAGAGCTTTCAGCGCTTAGTCGCAACCGGACAGGTCGAAATAGTATCCGAAACCTATTATCACTCACTCGCCTTTTTCTATAGTCGCGATGAGTTTGAGCGCCAAGTTGAAGCGCACCGTACAAAAGTGCGTGAACTGTTCGGCGTTGAGACGAGCGTATTCCGCAATACCGAACTGGCATATAACAATGACCTGGCTAAATGGGCCGAAGGTTACGGGTTTAAGGGCATACTAGCCGAAGGCTGGGATCCGATTTTAGAATGGCGCAGCCCAAACACGGTTTATCGGCCAATCGGCACGCAAAATATCAGCTTACTAATGAAGAACTACCACTTAAGCGACGACTTGGCGTTTCGATTCAGCGACAAAAACTGGTCAGAGTGGCCCCTAACCGCCGATAAGTACAATGCATGGACAAACGCCGCTATTGCCGACCAGCCGCTGATTAATTTATTTATGGATTACGAAACTTTTGGCGAACATCAATGGGCCGATACCGGTATCTTTGAATTCTTTGAAGGATTTGTCGGTAATTGGCTCCAGAATTCAGACAATACATTCTATACAGTATCTGAAGCAATCGCCGCCGTGCCACCGGTAGCCGAAATTAGTATGCCGCAAACTGTCACCTGGGCCGATTCAGAACGCGACCTAACAGCATGGCTGGGTAACAGCATGCAACAAGAGGCTTTGCGCCATATCTATGCCCTAGAGGATGACGTAATGCGAACTGGAGACCTGGAACTAATTGCCGACTGGCGCAAGCTACAGACGTCTGATCACGTTTATTATATGTGCACCAAATGGTTCACAGACGGCGACGTACATGCCTACTTTAGCCCATATGATTCACCATATGACGCTTTTCTGTATTTTATCAACGCCGTTCGTGATATCAGGTGGCGTTTGCATCACTACCACGGCACTGGGAGTTTGAATGGCTAGGCGCATCGTCCTAGGCAACGGTGAGTTACATGTCGGCCTGAATAATTATGGCCTTGTTCATGATATGTACTTTCCATATGTTGGATTTGAAAACCATGCAGCCGGTCAGGACTTACGCCACAAAATTGGTATCTGGACAGACGGTGCCATCAGCTGGCTAGACGACGATACGGATTGGACATTTAGCTTTTCGTACCCTCATGACTCCCTGATCGGCCATACAGTCGCCAAAAACGAGCGCATCGGTGTCATGCTGGAGCTAGACGACTGTGTTGACTCCAAAATTAGTGCTTTTATGCGTAATATTCATATCGTCAACATGCAAGACCGCCCACGCGATATTCGATTGTTTATGCATCAGGCCTTTGCAATCGGCGACTCGCGCAGTAACACCGACACCGGCCAGTATTTACCAGATAGTAACGCTATCCTACATTACCGTGGTCGACGAGCTTTTATCGTATCTGGTATGCGTGACGGTCAGCCATTTGACCAGCACACTATCGGACTATTTGGTATCGAAGGACATGAAGGCACCTACCGCGACGCTGATGATGGTGAGCTTAGCTTTGGTAACGTCGAACATGGTCGAGTTGATTCAGCGATCCGCTTCAAATTAGATATCGCTGCGCATAGCTCTAGTCGCGTTCATTATTGGATTGCGGCTGGCACATCGACACGCGAAGCATTATTCGTCCATAAACAAATCTGTGACGACGGTTTAATTGAACGCCTGGAACAAACTGCTCGTTGGTGGACAGAGTGGCTTAAGCCTGGCTACGCCGTAGTGAACAGGATTCACCCAGAGCACCGCAAGCTGTTTCTCGACAGTCTCATGATCCTAAAGTCCCAGATTGATAAGCGTGGCGCCGTGATTGCAAGCACAGACACGTCAATGTTGAATTATTCACGCGACGCCTATGCCTACTGCTGGCCGCGCGACGGAGCTTATGTATTGTGGCCACTAATCCGGCTCGGTTATACAGATGAGCCTTATCGGTTCTTTGAGTTTTGTAAAGGCGTTCTACATCCAAGTGGTTATTTGATGCACAAATACCGTGCTGACGGTGCTCAGGGCAGTAGCTGGCACCCATACGTGCATGGTGACGTTGTTGCGCCACCAATTCAAGAGGATGAAACAGCCTTAGTACTGTTTGTTTTTGCTCAATATTATAATATGCACCCCGAAGCCAGCCTCATAAAAGATTTTTATGCCAGTATGATCAGGCCAATGGCTAACTTTTTAGCCGAATATGTTGATGAAATGACCGGCTTACCAAAGCCCTCATATGATCTGTGGGAACAAATCTTTCTAACTACAACCTATACTACTTCAGTAGTTTACGCTGCCCTGGTCGCCGCCTCAGAAATTGCCGACAAAGCCGATGACCCAGATAATGCCGTCAAGTGGCGAGCTGCCGCCGACGACATTCAAGCAGCTGCTCATAAATACTTATATAACGAAGAGCGAAAAGTATTTCATAGAGGTGTGACTGTCGAGAACGATATTATCATCAAGGATCCAGTAATCGATTGCTCGAGTGTTTTTGGGGCCTTTATGTTTGGTTTGTTCGTGCCAACTAGTAACGAAATTAAGTCGTCGATTGATACCGTCAAGGATGTCTTCGGCATTAACAATGGCGCTCTAGGGCTACCTCGTTACGAAAACGATGATTATCGTCGTACGAACAGCAGCATTACTGGCAACCTGTGGTTCATCACATCGATGTGGTTAGCGCAGTATTACATCGAGGATAACAACAGCAGCCAGGCAATGCAGATTCTAGACTGGGTTAAGGCCAGCTCACTAGATACCGGTATGATGTCCGAACAGATTAACCCAGTAACGAATGAGATCATCTCGCCCGCCCCGCTATCTTGGACGCATGCCGAATACATCACGACCCTACTTGATACGATTACGGAGCGCAGCTAACACCATGCTTCACCGCATCCATAACAAGGTCAAAAAGGCATACAAAAATGTTGCTAGTCGCAATAATCTGACTGGGCGTAAGCGCAGGAGTGCAATCGTCCATTTTTGCGAAAAGGTTGGACTGGTTTACTTTGGCGCCGTTGATCAACATCATGACGACCATCACATCATTAGAGGGCTAACTGCCTCGACTAGTCACCTGGACGAGCACTACGCGGTTGGAACGTACGAAGATTACGACGTGAGCCTAGTTCACCGAATTGATGCAACCGAAGATGCCGCCGGCAAATTACACTCTCATTCCTGGGTTATATTCGAGCTAAAACTCAAGCACAGCGTTGATCTACCTCACATATTCATGGGTGCACACGAGCACAAGAATTCGCCCTACTCAAAACTCTTTAGCACACACACAGCCATGCAACGCGTACCGCTTGGGACGTTTGAGCGCTACGATCAAGAGTTCACTAGTCGCTACAGCCTGTTCGCCAGGGCACTATACTTTATTCAAGTCGAACGTTACTTTACGGCCAGCATTACAAAGGTAATTGCCGCCCACTTCTGGCCACTATCGGTCGAGGTTTGTGATGGATCGGTGTATATCTATGCCGACAACCAACAGGTTACGGTTCGCCTGTTAGACACAATGCTCAAAAATGGCGCGTGGCTAGCTAAACAACTAGACGAACAGTCGGTTACGCTAAACTAAAAACTCTCCAGTAACGGAGAGTTTTTAATAATAGATGTCTATTTTTAACCCTTGCGAGGTTTGATTTCGTTACGACCGAGGCTTTTCTTGGTCTCGGTGTAAGTTGCGTGCGTGCGAGCAATTGGATCGTACTTTTTAAGA
>JAJYAA010000001.1 GCA_021779755.1 bacterium
CGCACAGCGCACAGAGCATAATCGCCGTCTGCGCGAAGGCCGCCGCAAGCTTCATGAAAATATGACCGACGCTAGGTTTCTTGGGTCTAAGGACAACGAGAGGCTCCATGAGGCACAACATGAAGTTGACACAAACAAGAAGACTATCGAGGAGCGTTTGTCACGCGACCTAAGCGCCAAGATTCAATTAACCCCAGAGTTACTTAACAAGGAGATGAAGCTACGAGTTATAGCAGACGAGTCTTCACTTCAAAAAGCAAGACTTGATCAAATTCACGAAGAGCTACGTGCCGGAAAAGTCACCGATCACGGAGCCGCCCTTAATTCACTGGCGCAGCGGTCAGAGCTCGCAACGCGTGACCTTGCCATCAGCGCAATGGCCAACCAGCGCGCCAAAAACACCCAACACGTACAGTTTGCTAAGGCACTCGTTGCAGATGAAGCCCTCCAGGCAGCCGCGGGTGGTATCGCCGAAAACGGTGCAAATGCGGCGCTTGCTAGCTCAATTGATACCATGCGTAGCGACTACGGTAAGAGCATCGCTGAAGGTCGCGCCATTAATAAGCACTTCAACTTATCCGGCAAACAACGTCAAATGCACGCACTGGGCACAGAGTTCTCCGTTGAAGACGCCGACGGAAACAGAAGGACTTTCCGCGCTAGTGATGTATTTACTCGCGAAGCCGTAATAGAAGACCAGATCAATGGACAGGGTACCGTCGAACAAGCAACTGAGATAATCGTTAGGTCCGGTACGACTCTTTCCGACTTCAAAACTAGTATTTCGGCCGCTATGGTTAGCAGCGGGTTTGGGGCAAAGACAATCTGGGGTGGCGGCAAAACGTACGATGATGTTGCCCAAGGCTCAATAGGCAGCATGGATGATATTAGGCGCGTAGCTGCTGAGGCTATCGCAAAGGGAAAGATATCAGAATCCGACATTGCCAAAGCGGACGTCTACGGAGTCCAGATTATGGCAGAGCTTATGGACGACATACCTGCAACTAGGGCTCGAATCAAGGATCCCGAACTACAGGCAGGCTTCGACAAATATATACATGAGTTCTCCCAAAAGGCGCGCGAAGCACTTACTGGTGACGAAAAGGTTAACATCAAGACGAACGCTACTGAGCATATCTTAAAAATTGCTCGCCTAGACGATCCGACTTTCGACCCCAACGCCAAACATTAATGTAGCTACAGGTGCCAGTCAGCTATAGAGATACGTCTTAACTCGTCACAATAGGCACCGACACCAAGAGCTTGCCCGATATCTCCTGCCAGGCTGCGTATATAAGTTCCGCTCCCAACATGTATCCGTATCTTGAGTTCGGGATAAGCATAACTCAATAAATCAATTGAGTACACTTGCACCGTACGCTCGGGAACTTCGAACTCCTTGCCCTCGCGCGCAAGCTTATAGGCGCGCTGTCCATTGACTTTAACTGCGCTATAGATTGGTGGGCGCTGGGTTATTTCGCCCTTGAATTGCTCAAGGACAGCCGTAACCTCGCCAATACTCGGTACTTTACTGGATACTTCTGTAATTTCCCCTTCAGGATCACCGGTCGTGCTGGTTCGGCCTAGACGAATCGTGGCCTCGTAAACTTTGTCGAGTTTTAAAAATTCACCAGCTTTTTTACAGGCATCACCTTTTAGAATTATTAATAAACCCGTGGCGAATGGATCAAGCGTACCAGCATGACCAACTCGTAGTTGCTTTTTAGTCGGCTTTTCTCCTCTCGCGCGATATTCCGCCCGAATGCCACTACGAATTTTGGCTACTACATCAAAACTAGTCCAGCCGGCTGGTTTATCAATCAAAAGAATGTCGTCGTTCATTCAATCGATTATACTAAAGATTATGAAGAAAATAATTTTTGGCGTTTTCGCCCATCCAGACGATGAAGCTTTCGGACCTAGCGGCACACTGTTGATGGAGACAAAAGCCGGCACTGAACTACACTTAATAACGCTAACCGTCGGCGATGCCGGCACTAATCCAGATAACCACGCGGACCTCGGAGCTGTGCGTCTACAAGAATGGCAAGCAGCTGGCAAGTTAATTGGCGCTACTAGCATGCACTTTCTGGGCTACAAAGACGGTCAGCTCAATAATCAAGTGCTGATTGAAGCCGGGCACAAAATTGTCGAAATTGCTCAACAAATAATAGCCAAAGCCGGTCAAGATACCGAAATTGAATTCATGACCAGCGATCTAAACGGCATATCAGGCCATATCGACCACATCGTAGCCGCCAGGGCCGCTACTTGGGCTTTTTATAGCCTCAAGGCTAACGACAAGCGCGTGACGCGCATCCGCCTAACCTGCATACCGCGTACGATGCTGCCAGAGTCTAATATCAATTGGCTGTACATGGAACCAGGCCGAACTGACGACGAAATCGGCGAAACCGTCGATGCTCGTCATCTACGCAAAGAAATTATCGAAATCATGCGCACACATCATACTCAACGTGGCGACGGCGAAGGACATATCGAACGACGCGGCGACAGCCTGGGTATGAATTACTTCACAATCAAGACCTAGCAGTTAGCAGTTAGAATATAGCGAGTAGAAGGTAGAAGATAGAGAGTAGCTGTTGGTAAGCAGCTATATTCTATCTACTACCTTCTAAAACCCTACTGTCCGGGTATTTTGAATTGACCCGGGTCGGCAGCAGGTGCATCGACTGGGGGCACCGACGGAGTCGTAGGTGCGACTGGTGCTTCGGGCGCCAAAATATCACCTAATCGCTCTGGCGGCGGCTGTACAGGGTCAAGGGCGTAAGCTGGTGAAATCGTTGGCGGCGGCAACTGCGAAAAATCCGGTAGTGGTGGTGGTTGCGGTAGCGTCACGGCTACATTAGGCGCCACTGGCTGTGGGGCTGCGCCCAGAGCAGCTACGGCGGCATCACGGGCCGCACTGTCGCGGTTGTTGGCATCCAATTCGGCAAGGGTCGGGCTGCCGCTAAGTGGCTGAATAACCGTCTCGGCGGTCGACATTGGCTGATCGTCTACTGATGGTGTCGGACTGTCTGGTGTACCTGAAAAAATGTCGACACTGTCACTACCAGCTTCAGTTTGCTCGACGCTATTAATTGGCGCATTGTAAGTTGGCGTACTGCTGAGATATGAGTGAGACAAAATGGTCTTGTTTTTATCATCTTCTTCTTCGCGACGAGAATCATCGGCAGCCTGTTCAGTTGTCGCATTCAACGTGCCGCCTAGTGACGGCTCGGCAACGGGCGTTGATGATGTTGGTTGCCAATCTATGCCACCGCTCGCTGGCTGTTCTGGTGCGTATGCACCGACTGGCTGTTGAGGTGTTATGGTTGGGCTAGCCTGACTAACTTGCTCAGCTAGAGCCTGTTCGGCCTCCTCGGCAGCTGCCTGCTGATCCTGAACTTTGACACTATTAGCGATGTCTTCGAGCGTTTCGCCCTGACCATGTGCAATATTTAAACCACCATCGGCTGGCTTGGCTGGCTCGTCGGATGAGATTTTAGTTGGCGATTCCGTAATTGCAGCACCGCTATCAGATGTCGCTAGTTGTCCGATCTCATGCGATTCCTGTAGCTTAGCGGCAATCAACTGCTGATCGGCGCCGGCTGCCATCAACTGCGCAGCAACCGTCATAACCTTTGATGAAGTCTTGGTGTTGCTGAATCGATCTGTCGAAGCCACAATACCGGTCAATAATGCCGTAGCTGTTTGCTTGTCGAGTAACGGTTTGTCTTTGTCTGATTTAAGAGCCTCCACGACGCTAACCAACATCTCACACAGACTACTCGCCTGCTCGTCGCGCCAGTCAATACTACCAAGTTGACTCGCCTGCTCGCCGGCACTCAGCGTCACAACGGCCGCATCGTGCAATATTTTGCCATGCGATTCTAGCGCCTGGTCTAGGTGGTCTTGATTATCAACACCCAGTGCCATCACGAGGTCGACATTATAATCACCTTGGCTAAACTCTAAGTCGTCACTCGTAATTGTTGTACGATACGGCGTAATAAAGATCTTTACGACATCGCCTTCGACTTTATAACGTAAATGGTCGGCCTTTTCCTTGTCGAGGGCGATGATAAAGTCGCGCAAGCTATCAGTTGTTGCTTCAAATGTCTTCTCTGGGTCTAGAAAAGTAATCGCTGGCGGAATTGCACCACTAAAGACCGCTGTTGCGTGTTTATCTAACTTATTAAGCATCAGCGTCAAGCCAAGCGCTGCCGACAAAGCGTCAACCGACGGGTCGCTACTAACTGTAACCAATATATTGGTTGAGCTCTTTATCTTTTCGACAACTTGCTGCTTGATTTTAACGTCGTTCATATTTTTTCCTAGGGTTTTTGGTTTTATTCTAGAGTGCTAGAGTTTGATGTCACTATACCATAAGTATTTTGGCTGCGTCAATAACTAACTCACCTCTTTACAAGTTGCCGGTTTTCCTCTATAATTACCCGTTGATTGTATCTATTATTTTAAAGAGGTAAAGGAAAATTATGCCAATCATCAAATCAGCCATTAAACGAGCCAAGCAAACGATCAAACGTCGTGAGCGCAATGTTGGCATAAAGCACGATATCAAGACCGCTGTTAAGGCCTTTAACGCCAAGCCATCAGCTGAAACTCTGAGCGCTGCTCACAGCGAAATCGACACTGCTGTCAAAAAGAACCTTCTAAAGAAAAACACCGCTGCTCGCCGCAAGGCTCAATTGGCAAAAATCGCCAAAGACGCCGGTGTAAAGCTTGCTACTGGCAAGAAAACCGCTCCTAAAGCCCCTACAGCCCCTAAGTCAGCTCCTAAGGCCGCAGCAGTAGTAAAGACTGCTCCTAAAGCAGCCGCAAAGCCAGCCGCAGCTAAACCTGCCACTAAAAAGCCAGTTGCTAAAAAAGCCCCAGCCAAGAAAACTACTAAATAGTTTTTAGTCAGCCAAATTAATAACCTCCCGTAGCGGAGGTTATTTTATTACAAGGAATACTACAGTGTCAGATCGAGGCGACCTGTTGCAAAGCACGCTCAATCAGCAACCATGGATCGGCCCGCGATAACTTCATATCATCATCGGCGGCGGCAAAGATCTTGATAATCTTGCGCGCACCACCCCTACCGAGCTTGTTGGCGCTCGATTTAAGTTTCGAAACAGCATAAGGATGAATCCCGAAGTCTTTTGCCGTGTCGTCAGCTTGACCCGATACGGCAACCGCCGCCAGCTGAAAAGCTTGACCAGATAATAGAGCAAACAGTCTAAACGGATCCTCGGATTGTTCAATCACCGATAGCATCGCCTGCAGCCTAACTCGATCACCACTTAGAGCAGCTTCGAACAAATTAAAGACATTTTCGGTTGGACTAGCGTCAATTACTGATTCAATAACCGTTGGAGTTACTGCGTCAACTAATGATAACTTCTGGACCGCATTGTATAGCTGCCACTGATTAACACCAACTCGCGCAACAACCAGCTGCGCACTTTTTTTATCCAGCTTAAGCCCTAGCTTCTGCGCCTCGTCGATTATCCAATCGGTTGCCTTGCTAGTGTCGCGATCGCTCCACTCAAGGCATTCAATAACCTTGACACCTTTTTTTAGCGCCTTATATGTCGCCGTACGCTTATCAAGTTTTGGTTCAACTAGTACTAGGTCGATATCGCTCGAAACACGTTCTAGCCAGTCGCCTAACCCAGACCAGACTTCTCTACTCTCCGACAAATCCTTGACTATGATTAACCTCTTATCGGCAAATAAACTGACGCCCATCAACAGGTCTGGTAGTTGTCGCAGTTCCAGCCGCGCGCCGTCCACCCGCTCGGCCTCGCCGTCAAAGTCGGACACCAGGCGCTCTAAAGTGCGCTCAATTTCGAAGGCATTATCACCAGTCAGTAGCGTTATCATATTTATAGTATAGCTTAGAGTTTTTGGCAGTGCGGACAAATGTGCGTGCCGCGTCCAGCTGCCTTAAACTTGATTATTACAGCGCCACAACGTGGACATTCCTGGCCTTCGCGCCTGAACACGCGCGCAAAGTCCATGTAGCGACCCTTTTCACCTTCGGCATTGATGTAAGTCTGGTTGCTACTGCCGCCCTTATCAATCGCCAGATTCATAACTGTGCGTAAATCGGTATATAACAGATCAAACTCTCGAGGCCTGATATCTCTCACTAAGCGTTTTGGGTGAATCTTTGCACCCCATAAACTCTCATCAGCATAAATGTTACCGACGCCAGCTACGACCGATTGGTCCAACAGAGCTGCCTTTATACTAGTGCCGGCGCGCCGCTTAAACCGAGCGACAAACTCGCTAGGTGTAAAGTCGGCTTCGAGCGGTTCGGGACCAACCTTTTTCATAAAGTCGATATTCGGGACCTCGACCGTCGGCATTAAGCGCATCCAGCCAAACTTACGCTGATCGTTAAAGAATAACTTCGTCTCGTCTGTAAACGTCAAACTGACGCGTGTCGATTTGTCTGGTAAATGATTGATCAAACTGTCATTCGGGTGGCCAGCACCAAACCGCTGTTCCCCCACAAACACCAACTGACCTGTCATTTTGAGATGAACAACTAACGTGTAGTCGGTCGACAGGTCGATCATCAGAACTTTGGCGCGCCGTCGTATGTTAGTTACGGTTGCGCCAACCAAAAAGGCCTCGACATCATGCTTGGCATTAGGGAAGCTCTTTGGATTATCACTATCAACAGCTTTAACGACGCGGCCAATAATAAGCCGGTGGAGGCCTCTACGAACCGTCTCGACTTCTGGCAGCTCAGGCATTATCATCTTTCAATAACTTTGCCAAATCAGCCCGCGCTTCGGTTGTATCGGTAAATAAAATCGACTTCATACCAGCCCTGCTTGCTCCTTCGACGTTTTCGAGTACGTCATCAATCATGATACATTCTGAAACATCCACGCCTAAACGATGAGCTGCGATCTCGAATATTTCGATTGCCGGCTTGACAACACCTTCCTCGCCCGAAAGTACGACCGCGTCAAACAGCTGTGTCCGCTCCTGTTTTGGAATGTAATCGTCCATCCGCCACACACTCACGTTACTCAGGAGGCCAATCTTGTGCTCACCTTGTCGTTTCAGCTCGCTCACCCAATCAAAGGCTGCCTGGTTGCGCATACGATTATTCCAATAGCGAGCTTGGAATTGCTTGATACCTAATCCAGTAATTTCGGCAGCCTGTTGGTTGTACTCATCACGCGTCATGTAGCCATAGTCTGCCTGCATTGCAATATCCTTGATATCAGCCTTTTTGTCAGGAAAGTCGCGTATTAACTGGTCTGTCGTGGGCACGACCAGTACCCCAAAACAATCAAATATTATTGCCTTTATCGCCATCGAACTACCTCCCCCATGTTTATGTTTGTTATAAATCTATCTTGCGCACTATATCACTAGCACCCGGAATCTGACTCTGGAATAGAGCACTCAGTTGATCAACACTGGCATCTAGGGATCCTTTTGAGCCACGGCAGGTTGACGTCCATAAGCTCTCGACAGACTTGCCGGCTTTCATAATCGTAAACTGGTACACTTGTCCAGTTGCACAAATCCCCCTCGTGTCATTATTGTCACCTGTTAGCTCAACGCCTTTTGCTAAGTTAGCTCGCTCTAGTGAATAAACAAATTCCTCATATGCCGGTATGTTGTTGCCAAGCGCAATCTCATCAACCTTCTTGTCCAAATAACCGGTGTAGGTCGTCAGTACGCGACTAGATGGCGTGATCGTAATTTGGTATGACCGAAATTGCTCATCCGCTACAATTGAACCGCGCACCGTCATGCGAACCGCCCGATCGGCATCGGTGTTCAATAGAGCCTGACGGCTAACATCGGTCTGTGACACCGTAGAAGTAGAATTACTATTAAAGAACACAATCCGCGTTAGCGATACAAGCGCCGCAACCGCAATAGCAATGATGATCAAGACTAGAGCGATAGGAAAGATGCGTGAGTTTCTATAGTTTGCCATAACTATATAGTAGTATCTTTAATAGATTTCGTCAACCTACGACAACGCGCCCGTACTACCCATACCTCCGTCATCACGGTCAGTTACGCCCAGGGTTTCAACCAGTTGCCACGCCACATGCTCATATCTAGACACCACCATTTGAGCAACGCGCATATTCGGTTCAATCGTAAACGCCTCGGTGCCGAGATTGATAACCAAAATAAATATCTCTCCCCTGTAGTCCGCGTCAATTGTGCCGACGCCGTTCACCATCGTGATACCGTGTTTAATCGACAAGCCACTACGCGCCCTGATCTGCGCCTCATAGCCGACAGGCAGCTCGATCGCAAGGCCAGTTGCAATCATCGCACGCTCCTGTGGCTGAATGGTTTGCGGTTGGTCAATACAAGCACATAGGTCCATACCGGCTGCGCTATCTGTTTGATAGGCGGGCAAAATTGCCTGCTCTTTTAATCGCATCAGTTTAACGTCTAGCACTTACAGTTCGCCCCAGTTCTTGCCAATACTGACATCCACCCGCAGACTAATGCCCAACTGTGGCGCAATGTTTTCCATCGTCGATTTAAGTAGTTCGGCGACTTTGTCAGCATTCTCGATTGGCGTCTCGACTAATATGCTGTCATGTATCTGCAAAATTTGCTCGCCCATACCGTCAAGCTTACGGTCAACTTCAATCATTGCCAACTTCATCAGATCAGCCTCAGTACCCTGCAGTGGCATGTTGGCCGCTGCGCGCTCGGCCGCCTGGCGAACCATAAAGTTGCTACTGTGAATGTCCGGCGTCGGCCGGCGACGACCAAAATACGTTTCCACATAACCATCAATGCGGGCTCTATGCAGCGTCTGGTCTAGATACTCACGAATCGGTGCACGCAGTTCAAAATAACGGTCGATAAACTTTTTGGCTTCTGTAAAACTCATGCCAGTCGCCGCGCTAAGTCCGTGAGGACTCATGCCATATAAAATACCGAAGTTAATTACCTTGGCATCACGTCGCTGACGCTTTGTCACATCGTCCATAGGTACGCCGTAAACCTCGCTGGCCGTCTTGGTGTGAATGTCCACGTCACCGTTAAAGTCATTGATCATTTCTTTGTCATCCGCTAGCACTGCAGCTAGACGCAGCTCAAATTGTGAATAATCGGCGCTCACAAAAACCTTATCGCCATCCGGCACAAATGCCGACCTGATTTGACGGCCCAATTCACTACGAATCGGTATATTCTGTAGGTTCGGGTTAGTGCTACTGAGCCGACCGGTGCTAGCAACGTCTTGGTTAAAAGTGGTGTGGATTCGATTATTAGAATCGACCAATTTTGGCAAGGCGTCAATATAGGTATTCTTGAGCTTCGCCAGTTCGCGCGTTCGCTCAATCAACTCAATAATCGGATGTTGGCCGCGTAGTTTATCAAGTTCTTTTTGACCAGTACTATACCCAGTTTTACCTTTCTTGATGCCGGCGGTCGGCAGTTGCAGCTTAGTAAATAACACTTCCGATAACTGGGCTGGGCTCGCAATGTTAAACTCGTAACCCACCATCGAATACATTTCTTGTTCAAGCTTTGCATGTTCGCTCCCCAGAGAAATGCTCATCTTTGCCAGAATATCTGGATCAATCCTCACTCCCCTATATTCCATCAGAAATAGAATGTACGTCAGCGGAAAATCGAAGCGATGAGCGATGTCGGCCAATTTAGGGTTGTCTCCAAAGGACACCAATTGCAGTTCATAAATACTCCAAATTGCAGCTATAACCGCCGTTGGCTGATCCGTAACCTCGCTGCCCATCAGTCCAGTTAGCGAGCGGTCGCGTTGTAATGGGTTAATCAAGAATGCCGCTTGATGAATATCGTGGAGATCGCCGAAACGTACCAGCACACCCCTGTCGGCAAGCTGGTGATACAAGTTCTTGCTATCATAACTAATTACCGTCGCTAACTCAAAAACCCGCCAGACGCTGCGATCCAGGCTGGCAATATCAGCTCTAGAGACAGTTTTATTATCCATCGATAACCAAATAGTGTCTTCGTCGACGTACAGAATGACCGGGCCATCAATACTAATAACGCTAGGCCAAGGCACTTCCTCGAGATTAGTAGTAGCGACCTGACTAGCTGTATCTGGCATGGTCGAGTGTGCCTGCATATGTCGTGGCAGGCGCCTGATCAGCGACGAGAACTCGAGACGTTTTAAGATGTCGGCGACTTTATCTAGATCAATGTCATTAATATCAGCCACACCCCAGTCAAGCTTGACCGGTGCATCTACCCATATTCGTCCAACCTCTTTGCTTATGTAGGCCAGGTCCTTACCGGCAATGAGTTTCTTGGCAATAGTCGGCTTTATATCGTCCAAGTGGTCATATATATTATCCAGAGTTTGATACTGCTGCAGTAATTGTATAGCGGTTTTCTCACCAATTCCGGGTACACCCGGCAGGTTATCTGATGAATCACCCTTGAGCGATTTTAGGTCCAAAAACTGTTCGACAGCTATGCCGTATTTCTTTTCAAAGTAATCAACATCGAACTCTTCGAGGTTCGATAGTCCGTTTTTTAGAGCGTAGACTTTAGTCAAAGGCCCCACTAGCTGTAGTGCGTCCAGATCGCTCGTCAGTAAGCATGTTTCAATCCCCTTTTCAGTTGCCTCTTTGGCAAATGCCCCCAGAATATCATCAGCCTCATAGTCGTCGAGTTCATAAAGCGGCCAGCCAAACGCATCCAATAACTCAAATAAAATTGGCATTTGCGCATAAAAGTCATCGGGTGCTTTTTTACGACCAGCCTTGTACTCGGGATAGATCGCACGACGCTTGCGAATATTGGTGTCTTTTTTATCCCAGGCCACAGCCACATAGTCTGGTTCAAGCTTCTTGATAAGTTCAATGGCGAGTGAGGCGAAGCCGTAAACACCGCCAGTCGGCGTGCCGTCGCTAAGTGCCAGCCCGGGCATCGCATAATAACCGCGATAAAATACAGATTTGCCGTCAATAATCGCCAGTCGTTTAGTCATGATACCAGTATAGCGCACCCCTGCAGATAACTACTACTGCGCGATGCGCACGATACTCTGCTAAACTATAAGAATGAGTTATCATGAAAACATAAAAATAGTCGCATTCGTCGGACTTTCCGGATCTGGTAAAACATCTGCAGTTGACTATATGACAAACAAGGGATACCCAAAAGTATATGGCGGCAGAGTCCTATATGCTGCCATGGCAGCAGCTGGTATAGAGCGCACTCAAGAGAACGAGAATAGATTTAGACTAGAATCACGCGAACAAGAGGGAGCGGATTATATTGCGGTTCGAATAGATAAGGAAATTAATGATCTCATTAACGCTGGTCAGCGTCGCATTATAGTTGATGGCCTGTATTCGTGGGACGAGTACAAAACTATGAAGCGAGACTTTCCAGGTGAAATGAATGTTATCGCCATCGTAGCGCCTAAACACATCCGCCATCACCGTTTACTTACTCGCCCCGAACGGCCATTAACCGAGGCAGAGGCTAATGAACGTGACTGGCGAGAAATTGAAGATATCCAAAAAGGCGGACCAATCGCAATCGCCGATCACTTTGTCATCAACGATAAAGACCGCAATAACTTAACTATGCAGATTGATAAAATTATGGAATCAATTAATTTTTAGCATTATTGACCAATTTTAAAAACGCCCCGTTGGGGCGTTTTTAAAGCCTTAGCCTAAGTATTCGTGCAATTTCTTGGCGTCTTTATGCTTGCGCAACTTGGCCAGTGCTTTGGCTTCAATTTGACGGATACGTTCACGCGTAACTGCAAATTCTTGGCCAACCTCCTCTAATGTGTGCGACTTGCCGTTTTCTAGTCCAAAACGCATTTTGACGATCTTTTGTTCACGATCGCTTAGTGTCGATAGGATAGCTTGAACTTGTTCTTTGAGCAACTGCGAAGTGGCTGACTCTTCCGGCGTTGTACCGTCTTCGTCTTCGATAAAGTCCTGCAGGATTGAGTCGTCCTCTTCACCGTCACGACCAACACCAGCATCAAGTGATGTAATATCCTGCTTGATCTTGATAACATATTCAACCTTGTCTGGTTCCATCTCGAGTTCTTTGGCCAGTTCTTCAATAGTTGGCTCGCGGTTGAGTTCCTGTGTCATGCGTCGCTGAGTACGTAGTAACTTGTTGATAGTTTCAACCATATGTACCGGAATACGAATCGTACGGGCCTGGTCGGCAATTGCACGCGTAATAGCCTGGCGAATCCACCAAGTAGCATAGGTGCTAAACTTAAATCCCTTGTCTGGATCGAATTTCTCGACAGCACGCAACAAGCCAGTATTGCCCTCTTGGATTAAGTCTAAAAAGTCGAGTCCGCGACCGCTATAGCGCTTGGCGATCGAGACCACCAGGCGCATATTAGCTTCGGCCATCTTGTCTTTGGCTTTCTTGTCACCGGCAACGACGCGATGAGCTAGCGCTAACTCTTCTTCTGAATTTAAAAGTGGTATTTTACCAATCTCACGTAAATACAATCGAACGCTGTCGTCACTAGCATCATCAAAGTATTGACCCTGGCTCAGAACATCTTCGTCGCTGTCTTCTTCATCCTCTAATTCTTCGAGAGCTGGTTCGTCGATGTCAGACAATGGTGCGACAATATCCCCGATGATGATATCATCGTTGGCCGCTGCCTCATCATCAATAATGTCGTCTGTTTTATCTTTGACCACTTTGTATCTCCTTAATAAGATTATTTATTTGGCCACGAATTTCGGCCGCTCTGGTGTCATCACCCAAAGCCTCGGCCTCACGTAACTGTTCAGTTAATATATCCTTTTGTTTTTTCTTGTATTCTTTGGCAACCTGGCGGAGCAATCGAGCCGTTTCAAAGTAACGATCTTGATCGTTCCAATCGGCATAGCGAGCGTCGGCCTTTAATAGTAGTATTTTTACATAGGTGTCGTAATTTTGCAAGTCAACTGGCGTATCCTTGACAGCCCGGCCACCTTGCTCTGCTAAATATTTAGCCACCGCTTGCCTTTCGGGTCCAATAAACGTCTCTAGGTCAACTTCACGAAACAAATCATGCGTCGCGCCATCAATCAAAGCCGCTGCCAACAGATTGTCTTGATATATCAATGAATCCTGCTCGATAACTGGCTGGTGCGCAATTCGACGTAGCGGTTGCTCGCTCGGTCCGTCGCCAGATGCCAGTTTGCTCTTGAGCACCTCTAGCGATGAGTTGGTATAAGCAGCAATCTTTTGTAAATAATGTTCCTGCTCGACCGCGTCACGCAGCGCCCTAATGACATTCAGTGCTTGCGTCGTGAAGCTCTTTTTGCCAGCCGCCGATGACAAATCTTCCCTCAGTGAGTATTGTTTTAACACCCAGTCAACCACTGGCTTGGCATCATTAATTGCCTTTTGCCAAAGCTGTTCATCCTGTTTGATTAGCTCATCGGGATCCTTTGCGTTATCAGGTAACGAGATGATCGTTAAATCAATTCCAACTGCTTGGGCAATCGGTATTGCCCGCTCAGTAGCCGCTAGCCCAGCCTTGTCGCCATCGAACGCCAGTCTAGCATGTCCGCTCAAACGCACCAGAGCACGCAGATGATGCTCGGTCATCGCCGTACCGGCTGTTGCAACGACCTGAGTTATACCGACCTGGTGACTGCTAATAACATCCAAATTACCTTCAACAATCACAGCGTAATCGTTGTTGCGGATCGCCTCTTTGGCCTGAGACAGACCGAACACATGACGACCTTTATCATAAAGTAGGGTTTGTGGTGTATTTAGGTATTTTGGCGCCTGTGGGTCGTCAACAATAATCCTGGCCGTAAAGCCAATTACCTGACCGACACCATCCATTAATGGCACCATCATACGGCCGCGGAACATGTCGCCACCATAACGATTCACTAAGCCGGCTTGCGATAATTCCTGCGGGCTAAAGCCTTTTTTTGATAGAAACTGCGTTAAGGCATCGCCGCTCGTTGGCGCATAACCAATCCGAAAATCTTGCACAATGCGCTTGCTCAAACCGCGTTTCTTAAAAACATAATCGATTGCATGCTGATTATTAATCAAGCAATGTTGGTAATAATTGGCCGCTAGGTCGTTGGCCTCGAGCAATCGTTTCTTGCGTTTGGCAATCTCTTGACTACCTTTTGTGTCATATATCGACAAGTCAACGCCCGCCTTACGCGCCAGGTGTTCAAGTGCTTGACGAAAGTCCATCCCCTCGACTTCCATAACAAATGTAAAGACGTCGCCACCCTTATTAGACGAGAAATCATGCCAAATGTGTTTATCGGGACTAACATAAAAACTTGGTGTCTTTTCGCCGCTAAATGGGCTTAGGCCCTTGAAATTTCGACCGGCACGCTTAAGCTGAACGTATTCGCCAATCACATCCTCGATATTCAGTCGAGCCCGTACTTCCTCTTTTGCGTCCTGCATGCTTTTAGTATACCATTTCTTTACCTCTGTTAGTGTTTGTGCTTAAATAGCAATAGCTATGAATCCAAATCAACCAAACGCACCCCTCTCGGTCGACTATCTTAACCAGATTACACCAAAGGCCCCGAAGAAACGCTTACTCGGCAATAGGCAGTTTATGCTAGCGGGTATTATTGGTGGTGTTCTGCTGTTATTGATTATCGTATCGATCGTAAACTCCGCTCTCGGTTCATCAAAAGATCCAATTCAACGGCTAGCTGCACGCCTGCAGACAACCGCAACAATTGCTAGCGACGCCCAGAGTAAACTTAAGAGCACCGAGCTACGTAGCCTCAACAGCACCCTCAGTATCAATCTTACAAATACTAATCGCGACATTGTTTCTCAGCTAGCTAAACAAAATCTGAGCCTAAAAACCCTAGACAAGACTATAGTCGCTAGCGAGGACGGTTCGGCAATGACAAAGCGCCTAGAGGACGCGCGCCTGAATGCAATTTACGACCGCACCTACGCGCGCGAGATGTCATACCAACTCGAGACAATTGCGGCCTTAATCGACCAGATTCAAGCATCAACTAGCGACAAGGACTTAAAGGCCTTCTTGCAAACCACCACCGACAACCTACAACCTACTCAGAAAGCCTTTTCAGACTTTAATGCCGCCAATGGCTAATCCTTGACGGTACCAACCGCCAAATTATAGCTCATTTGGATCAGGCTACGCAGCTCATCGTCTGGTACCTGACCGGTCAACAGAATTGTATTCCAATGCTTTTTGCTCAAATGATAACCGGGCAAGACCGTTTCATAGACTTCTCGCAGGCGCTCCGATAACAATGGATCGCACTTCAAACTCAGACGTAGAGGTTTGGCCTCATCGGCAATCAGAGCGAACATCTTGCCGCCACCAGCTTCGCTGTGACCGACTTTATAAACTGACGTGTCCCCACCAAACGGAAAGTCTAGCCAGCTGTTTGGAAAAGTTAGCATGTAATCGTGTAGTTCTTTATGCGTCATGACTTTATTTTACTCAAATAATATTGAAGTTCCATAATACTGCCCCGTATATCGCCAAGCGCTCGGTGGTCCTGGGGTTTAGCAAACTTCTTTTTATACTTACCTTCAAAAACAACTTTCCAGGCGCTAACGTCTAGCATTCTGTAGTGCAGTTTAGCTTCAACCCGCGGCCACTGCGCACTAATAAAGCGACGATCCATGTGAATTGAATTACCAGCTAGCAAGACTGGCTGGTCAGCCACAAAATGCTTGTTAATAAACGCAACAAGCTGTGTTTCGGCCTTTTTCTGACTCATATCACTCTCGCGTGAACGTTCGGTTAACCCGCTAGCACCGTGTTGGTCGATGCACCACGGATTCATGTTCTCCAGCACCTCGTCAGACTGATGAATAACCGTCTCGTACGTAGCGATTTCATTAAACTTCCAGTCAGTTACAATTGCCGCTACCTCTAAAATAACGTCTTTATCCTCGTCAAGTCCGGTCATCTCTAAGTCTACCCACAAAATACGATTAGCAGATGCTTCAGCTGCCATTGGCTTGCTTTCGGCCATCAATCCTCCTTCTTTTTATCGATGCGGTCTAGGCGCGCGATTTTAACTAACCAGTAAATCACCAGAGCCGTCGCCAATAGTGTAATCAGCGACGATAAAATCGCACCCCAGCTCAGCACCAGACCACCTTTACCGTTTAATCCAGGTCCAACAACTACCCATTTCAGTTGTGCTAGATCAATTCCACCGATCAAGAAACCGACAATTGGGTTAATGAAGCCGTCGACAATTTGCTTAACCGATGCGCCGGCCGCCGTACCAAGTGCCAAACCAACTGCTAGCCCGACAACGCCCTGTTCTCGAATAAAGTCCAGATATCCGCCGATATGCGACTTGCCTACTTTGACGATATCCTTACCATGTAGCTTTGACGCAGCAATTTCTTTCACGACAGCCGCCCTCTCGGCACGACTTAACTTTGCGAGTACACTTGTTTTTTTATCTGCTTTTTTAGATGCTACCATAATAATCTCCTAACCATTACGATTACATTTGACTCGGCACCTCAATACCCAATAGGCCAAGGCCGTGTTCAAAAACTTGGCTGACTTTGCGCAGCAATCCGAGGCGCGCCTGTCGTTCGCTGGCGTGTGATTCATCAATTCGCGTCGTTTCATAATAGCGATTTAGCTCACGCGCCAGTTCATACAGGTAAGTGGCAACTTTATGGGGTTCCAGATCACGTGCCGCTAGCTGCACTACCTCTGGGTAATCTAGCAGTTTCGCGATCACTACTTTTTCTGATGCGTAATCGTAGTCTGACGCGTCGCCATCACCAGCTGCAATATCCTGCAAGATTTTATTAACACGCACAGCAGCATACTGTACGTACGGCCCACTAAATCCAGTTAGTGCAAATATACTATCCCAGTCAAATAAAATATTTGTTCGGCGGTCTGACGTAAAGTCACTAAACTTAATCGCACCGAGCGCAATTTTAGTAATATCATCGTCTGATACGGCTCGTTCGCCAACGACCTGTCGCGCCTTTACCTCGGCTTTATCAAGTAGCTCTTCCATTAGCACTACACCCTTGCGACTGCTCATCTTTTCGCGCGTACCGTCGTCGTTCTTCTGATCAATCGTGCCAAACCACAGGTGATAAAGGTCGGTTTTGATACCAAGTTTCTTGGCCATAGCAAATAGCTGTGTGAAATAAAATTGTTGTTCAGCGCCAACGCAATAAATTACCTTGTCAGGATGCCAATTCTCTTCGCGGTACAAAATAGTTGCTAAATCAGTTGTCGCATAAAGCGCCGCACCATTACTTTTTTGAACCAACAGCGGCACCTCAAAACCATATTCCTCAAGTGGCACAATGATTGAGTTATCGTCATTTTTAATCGCCACGCCATCATCAAGCAAGCGCTGCACAGCCTCCTTGCCACGAGCCGCAAAGAAGGCTTCGCCCAATTCGTAGTCGGTCGAGATTTTGAGTCGATCCATAACACGATGGATATGTTCGAGTGAAATCTTGTTAAAGCGCAAACTAAAATCTTTGGCTTGCTCATCACCCTGCTCTAACTTGATTAGCCAATCCTGGACTTCATCAGCTAGGGCTGTTTCACCGCGTCCTTGTTCATCCTTGAGGGCTTTTTTTGTAACAATATAAACCCGGCCAAGCTCATAAACACCGTCTTTGACGAGTGCTTCTTCGCTACTAAAATGCAAAAAGCCGGTAACCCAAATACCAAACGGTGCGCCGTAATCACCCAAGTGATTGTCAGTAATAACCTTCCAGCCAGTCACTTCCATCAGGCGCTTAACGGCCCAGCCTTGATTACCGGGGCGCAGGTGACCAACGCTGTACGGTTTGGCCATATTCGGACTTGGGTATTCAACAACCACGGTCTTGCCGTTGCCACTGTTGCTTGAACCATAGTTGTCGCTCCATGCCGACTGCAGCGAATCAGCCAAATATTTAGCGGAAACACGCAGGTTAATAAAACCCGGGCCAGCTACTTCAGCTGTAATAGAGCCATCGGACTTCCGTAATTCGTCGGCAATCTTTTCGGCAATAATTCTAGGGCTCATACCAAGCTGACTAGCTAGGCCAAGCGCCACGTTTGTCGCATAATCACCGAACACCGGATTAGGGCGCGTCAAATGCACGACCGCCTCTACGGCAAATAACTTGTTAACTATTTGAGAAATTCTTGAATCCATTAGTTAAATTATACCAGTCATACCTTAAAACTGGTATTACTAGTAGGTTGTACGAATTATTTAGTCCAAAATCACGTATAATTAATAGTGAATGCAATATATTTACTCCGATCATCCGACTGATCAAGCGGCCAGCGCTCTAGCGGCTAGCATCACCGATAAGTTAAGCCTAGGTAAGCGCGTATTATGGTTGCTATCTGGCGGTTCTGGTATTGATATCGCCATCAAGACCCAGGCACTCTTGACCCCCGACCTCGACCTGACAAATCTGTATGTTAGCTTAACCGACGAACGCTTTGGCGCATTAAATCACGCCGACGAGAACTGGACTCAACTAATCAGTGCCGGGTTTGACCTGCCGGGCGCGCAGCTCTATCGTCCCCTGTCCGGACAAGACATTGCAACAACAACCAGCCTGTTCAATAACTGGCTCGGTGAACAGTTTAGCGCTGCTGATTATAAGGTTGGCATCTTTGGTATTGGTACCGATAATCACACGGCGGGCATAAAACCCAGTTCGGAACCAGCGGATATACAGGATTACGCCTACTCTTTTACTGGCGAGGATTTTGAACGTCTTACAATCAGTACTCTAGCGATTAAGCGCCTAAATGAAGCCGTGATTCAGGCATCTGGCAACGACAAATTAGCCGCAGTTAAGCGGTTGCTTAACGATAACTATCCTGTCGATACTCAGCCAGCGCAAATTCTTAAATCTGTTAAATTATCTAGTTTGTATACTGACCAAAAAATAGAGGAGGCACAATCATGAAAATAGCAATCACTGGACTAGGTCGCATGGGCGGACAAATCGCCCAGAAGCTCGCCGAAAACGGCCACGAAGTCATCGCCCATAACCGCAGTCACGAACCAATTGACGAAGCCGCCGCACATGGCGCAATTGCCGCCTACGATCAACAAGATGTAATTAACAACTTTACCGACACACCAGTTGTCCTTTGGATTATGCTGCCAGCCGAGATTATCGACGCTCAATTAGACAGCTGGCTGGCAGTTCTGCCTGCTGGAAGTATCGTTATTGATGGTGGTAATAGCGACTTTAGGGGCGACATGGCGCGTGCCGATCGCGCAAAAGCAAAAGGCATCGCTATGCTAGACATTGGCACTAGCGGTGGTGTTTGGGGAATGGCCAATGGCTTTTCAATGATGGTCGGTGGCGATGAGACGGCCTACCAAACGGTTAAACCTGCCCTCGATACATTATCTCAGCCCAGTGGCGGTCATCGTTACTTTGGTCCAAGCGGCAGCGGCCACTACGTCAAAATGGTCCACAACGCTATCGAATATGGCATGATGGAATCGCTTGCCGAGGGTTATCGTATGCTCAAAGAGGGTCCGTACAAGGATTTGGATCTAGCCGTTGCTGGCGACGTCTGGCAAGAAAGTAGCGTCGTTACTTCTTGGCTCAATGACCTAACGCGTCAAGCCTTGCACGAGAACCCAGAACTAAATGAGATTAGCGGTATTGTAGCTGAGTCTGGCGAAACCAGATGGACACTTGAAACCGCCAACCAACTTGGCATTAAACTACCAGCCATCCAGTCCGCATTCGACGTGCGACTAGCTTCTCAAGCCGGCGAGATCAACTTTGCCACAAAGTTGCTTGCGGCCATGCGTAACAAATTTGGCGGCCACAACATCAACGGTCAGCAATAATCCCGACTAGGTGTTATCTTTGATTGCCTGAATAAATCCAACGAAGAGTGGATGAGCTGCAAATGGACGCGATTTGAATTCAGGGTGAGCCTGTGTAGCAACAAAAAACCTGGCTACCGGTGATTCAACAAATTCCACTAACGCTCCATCTGGCGAAGTCCCGCTGACGACCAAACCACCTTTTTCAATTTGTTTGATAAATTTTTTATTCACTTCATAACGGTGTCTATGACGTTCAACAACACTAGTCTTACCGTATAGTTTCGAAACAACAGATTTGCTAGTCAATTTAGCCGGGTAGTCACCCAGACGCAGCGTGCCACCAGTCGACTCTTTGCCAGCCTGCCCGTCCATTAAATAAATTACGTCCTCAACCGCATCAGGCTGAAACTCTGTGCTGTTGGCCGACCGCAGACCAGCTCGCCTGGCAGCCGCAATCACAGCCACCTGGAGGCCCAGACACAAACCTAAATAAGGCTTGTTGTTCGATAACGCATAATCAGCGGCCGCAACCTTGCCTTCAATACCGCGCGGCCCGAAACCACCAGGGACTAACAGTCCATCGACTTTATCGAAGTCTTTGGCTTGCGCCGATTCGGCATTAATCCACTTAATTTTTAGACCCACACCAACCTGCCAAGCAGCAGCTTTTAGGGCCTCTAGGACCGATATGTAGGTGTCTTCGTTGTCCATATATTTGGCTACCAGTCCGACCGTAATATTTTTGTCATAAGTGGCCGATTGGCTAGCGATAATATCCGACCATTTCGATAAATCTGCCTTTACCTTATTGCCAGTAAAGCGTGTTAGCACGTCGTAAATACCACTCTTTGCAATCGTCAAAGGCACGCGATAAACCGTGTCGACATTCGGCAACAAGACGACTGCGTCCCTTGAAACGCCACTAAATTGACTGATCTTATCACCAATAAAGTCCGGCGCCGGATCGTCGGTGCGGACACCCACGCAATCAGGTACAATTCCAAATCCACGCAAATCGTTTAAAGCATTTTGAGCAGGTTTAGTTTTGAACTCTTTACTAGTTCCGATAAATGGCACATACACGACGTGTACATACAAGCAATTTTCACGGCCAACTCGTCCAGCAAACTCGCGAATTGCTTCAATAAAACTCAACCCTTCATAATCTCCAACCGTACCGCCAACTTCAACTAAGTGCACATCGCTATCACCTGCCGCTGCTTGAATTGCGTCCTGAATTGCGCCAGTTAAATGCGGTACCAGCTGCACTGTCTTACCGCCGAACTTACCGGCACGTTCGTCTGCAATCAGATTAGACAGCAGACGCCCAGCTAGTGTCGCACTCTTCTGAGTCATCTCGACATCTAGAAATCGTTCATAATGTCCTAAATCTAAGTCTGTTTCGGCGCCGTCTTTTGTTACGAAACACTCACCATGTTCCTTTGGATTCAAAAGACCCGCATCTACATTCAGATACGGATCACATTTTTGAATTGACACAGACATACCCTTTGCCTGCAAGATAGCACCCATACTGGCAGCGGTAATACCCTTACCTACTCCAGACAATACACCCCCGGTTACAAATATAAATTTCTGTTTTTTACCCATGTTAGTTTTGTCTCCCATGGGATTTCATTATAGCATTCAATTTGCCGGGACGCTACATGTAGGATGTTGTGCTATTTGCATTACACCATATAGGCGATATTGAATCATAATACAGTGTTAAATTATATTATCGCCAATAATATCTTCTGGCTGGGCGCCGAGTTCATAGATACGCATGTCATCGTCACTGATCTGCCACTCTTCCTGAACCGGACGCAGTATCTCCCACGAACGCAAGACTTCTTTGCTACCCGTGAACAGACTCTTGCGCGACTTGATCGCATCAACAATAACTTGCTCGTAAGCGTCTGGGAGGTCGGCATCTTCGGGATAACTGAATTTCAGCTGCTGGCGCTCAAACTCACGATCATAGCCAGGCTTCTTGACAAAGAACTCCATTTCAACACCTTCATCTGGCTGTATTTTAAATTTAATACAGTTACTTTGAGCTTCATGCGTCTTGCGTAAATGCACTTTAATCTCGGTGGTTTTCTGACCCAGGCCCTTGCCTGTTGTTAAAATCAGCGGCACTCCTTCCCATTCTGGAGCGTGCGAACGTAGCTGCAGCGACACAAACGTCTCGATCGCACTGCCCGGATTGCCGACTTCTTCACGATAAGTATTATATTGTCCACGAATAGCCATTTCGGGGTTAGCAATGTCAAGCTGCTCCAGTGCGGCCAAGCGCATGTCTGGCAATTTAGACCACTCAAAGTCCTCGGGTATGTGCATCAAGGTTAACGACAGCAGCTGCATCAAGTGCCCTTGAACCAAGTCTCTCAGGGCACCTGTTTGCTCGTAGAAATGCGCACGGCCTTCGATGCCAATTTTTTCCAGCGCCAGAACTTCAATCTTTTCAATCACACCTCCGTTCCAGATATGCGAAAAGAAGGCGTTACCGCCGCGAAAAGCTACAATATTCTGCGCCATCTCTTTTGCTAGGTAGTGATCGATACGATAGATTTGGTCATCAGAGAAGTGGTGAGCTGTTCGATCAATTAGATCAACCGCCGACGCATAATCCATGCCAAACGGTTTTTCGTACATAATCTTGACATTCGACGAATTCAAACCAGCCTGACCCATGAAATCGACTATCTGCGTCGCCGACAGTGGCGGCACAGACAGATACGCGATTACCTGCTCATCAGCTTCAAGCGCCAGTTTGTCTTTGAGCCTCGTATATTCTCCGACCTCAGACAAATCCATCGTGAACATACTAAACTTATCAACAATGTCATCGACATTACCGAGCGACGACTCTAATAACTGCCTAATGTCAGCCTCATGACGAGACACGCCAATAACCTCTAGGTTATTGAAGTCACCTGTCCGAATGATACGACTAATAGCTGGTAATAGTTTGCGATGACCAAGGTCACCCGTGATGCCGAATATAACTAATTTTGTTTTCATACTCTACTTAGTATACTATTTAAAGCTTTCGGCGGGCGCACGGAATTGTGCCAGTCGCAAGTTAACTATCTTTCTTAGAATCCCCGCCGGAATTGACTTCGTAACTAGTGTTAGTACTTTCAAAGAAGTTCACTAGCTGCAACGTGTCATTAGCTGCTGCCATCCATTTGGCTGGATTAGATACTTTGTAGTGGGCATCGAAACCAAGCTCTTCCAGGCGGCGGTCGGCCAAGTATTTAACATACTGGTTAATATAATCGCTGTTTAGACCCAAAATACCATTTGGCAGTAGGTCGCGGTTATATTCTTCTTCCATGTCGACACCATCAAGTATCATTTGTTTAATTTCGGCGGCAAACTCTTCGGTCTGCAAATCTTCGTTCTCTTCTAGGACTGTCAAGATCAGGTTAATACCGAATTTGAGGTGCAAGCTTTCATCGCGTACGACCCAGTCGATCAAACTACCAAAGTTACGCAGCAAATTACGCTGACGGAATGACAAAGCAACCATAAAACCGCTATAAAACCAGATGCCTTCTAGAATTACATTGTAAGCAATCAGGTTGCGTACAAAGTCTTTCTTGCCCTCAGTAGTCGTAATATCAAGCGTCTCTTCGGTCATGCGCTTAATGTACTTGGTTTCAAACTCTTCCTTGCGTGCCATTGATGGCGTATCGACATGGGCAGCATATGCCTGATCGCGGTCAATCGGAAAAGTTTCAAGCACGTACTCAAAGCTCATACAGTGATTAGCTTCTTCCCACATTTGCTTTGCAAGATACAGGTGACATTCAGCCGCATTGACGTATGGATAAACACCAAAAGCCAGCGCCTTGTTAACTAACAGCTCATTCGGGTTAAAATAGCTCATCAAGAAAGTAATGGCATGACGCTCTTCTTCGCTCATCTTCTTCCAGTCAGACAAATCCTGACCTAGCTGAATTTCATTCGGAAACCACGTATTGGCTACAGCCTGATCGTACAGATCCATCGCCCACTGGTATTTAACTGGTTTTAATAATAGTCCGTCCTGTATACCCGTGCCTAAGATTCCTGGCATATTAATTTACCTCCGCTAAAATTTCACTATTAGTCATCATGACGTCCAACTCTGCGGCTACGTCGACATCATCGAATTCCGCTAAGCGGGCCGCCAATATTCCCATATCGCGCACAGCAACCTTCCGCCATTCGCGCAACTCGGCTATGTTCTCCGCTGTTCGTGTGGTGCTTGGCTCCATCAAATTGGTGCCTAATTCGTCATACCACGCGAGCAAACCGTCTAGCCGCTCACTAGTCTCTTCCCGATTATTAAAAAACTGTTCCGTCCGTGCATCGCTCTGTTCCATAAAAACCTTATTGGCAGCCGTCACACATTGTTAAGTCAGCTGGGTCCAGTGGCGCAGCTATGGCGCCACGAGAGGCGGCATCCTCGTCAGCTTGCGCCTGAGCGTTGGCCATTGCCTGATCAATAGCCGCTAACTTTTCTTCTAATGTCATTTCGTCATTGATGATTGATGATGCGTTCATGAATTTCCCCCTATGTTTTACTTTTGCTCAATGTTTGAAAAAATTAACAACAACTTACCATAACTATACTCCCGCTTTCGCGAACCCAAAACCGGCTTTACGTGGACCAGATGTCGTTTCGGCCTTGTTAACCTTTACTGTACTTTGTTCAGCAGAGTGGCGCGGCTTTACATGCAAATAATAGGTTGTTTTGAGCCCGCGCTGCCATGCTGCCGTATAGATTTTGACCATCTCGTCGATGTCGCGGGTCTCGAGGTACATATTGCGGCTGATTGCTTGGTCAACCCACTTCTGCGCCCTAGCGGCCACTTCGATAAAGGCATACGGACTCAGCTGGAAGCTGGTCTTGTATACATCTTTTATTCGCTGTGGAATAACATCGATTTGTTGTACATCGCCCTGCAAACGCAATAGGTCGTCTTTGACTTCGTCCCACAAATTAAGTTTCTTAAGGTCATTAACGAGGTTAGTATTCACTTCTAGGAATTTACCGTTCAGGGTTGCGCGACTAAAGATTTGTGCAAACTGTGGATCAATTCCCGGTGTTGTACCGGCGATGTGAGCAATGTTCGCCGTTGGTGCAATTGCCATCAGGGTAGCATTGCGCATACCCTTCTTGACCTTGGCGCGCAATTTCTCCCAATCCAGGCGAGTTTTACGTGTCACCTCCACCTTAACCCTGCGATCATCTGCCAATTGGTCGATTGTATCAATCGGCAGAATGCCCTTACTCCAACCACTACCCTTAAACGTTGGGTAAGAGCCAAGCTTTTTGGCGAGAACCGTCGACTCATCAATTGCGTGATAGCTAATAAATTCCGTCAATTGATCCATCAGGTCATAAGCCTCTTCTGATTCATAGCTATAGCCAAGCTTCTCAATTACATCTGAAAAACCCATGATACCCAGGCCAAGGGCCCGGTTTTGCTTGTTACTATTCATCGCTTCCGGCACCGGCGTATTAGTGATATCAACCAAGTTATCTAGCTGACGAATAGCACTGCGCGAACTATTGTCTAGGCGGTCCCAGTCCCACGTCTTGTCGGCGTTTAGAAAAGCCGATAGGTTGATACTGACCAGATTGCAAACAGCCGTATTATCTTTGTCTTGCGGCAAAGTAATCTCAGTACACAGATTAGACAGGTGAATCGTGCTGGTATTATTGTTCAGAGCACGAACATTAATTGTATCTTTCCAGGTTAACCAAGGGTGGCTCGTCGCTTGCAAGGTAATCAAAATCTGACGAAACTGCTCGCGCGCCTTTGTCTTGATAAACTCACGCATCTCACCTTTTTCGGCTTTCTTAATATATTCAGCATAACGAGCGCTAAACTCAGCACCATATAATTCTGGTAGGTCTTGAACTTCGGCTGGGTCGAATAGGTACCAGTCCTGATCCTTTTGGACACGCTTCATAAACTCGTCGCTTATAAATACGGCCGTGTTTGCTAGTCGTGTACGCAAGTACGGATCACCAGAGTTTTGTTTCAAGTCTAAAAATTGAGGGAAATTCAAATGCCAGTTTTCCATATATAATGCTGCTGCGCCAGCCTTTTTGCCTTTGCGACTAACTGCAAATAATGCCGTATCAATCATTTTCATAAAAGGAATTGGGCCAGTTGACTCGGTATTAGTGGTTTTAACTGGACTACCGGCGGCGCGTAGTTTGTTTAGACTAATACCAATGCCGCCCGTACCCTTGGCTATCCACATAACATCACGGACGCCCTTAGCGATTGACTCCATGTCGTCCTGAACTTCAATCAAAAAGCAGTTAGATAGTTGCGGGAATGACCCACCGGCGTTAACCCGAGTCGATCCACCAGGAACATAATCCAGCTTGCTCATGTGCTCATAAAAGTCCAAGGCGCTAGCAGTCGGATCTTCAGCATTAAAACTAAGGCCCATCGCAATACGCATGTGAGTAAATTGCGGCACTTCAACCGGTTCGCCGCTCTGTCGGCGCAGCGCATAGCGATTCTTGTTAGTGACTACACCCAAGTATTTACTCAGGTTATCACGCGACGGATCCAACGCTTTAGCTAGCCTCTTAATATCGAAGACTTTTGAGTTCATGCGTCCATCCAACAGACCATCGGCGATACCCTTCTTCAAAAAGTCAGCGAACTTCTGCTCATGCAGTTTCTTCAGCTCGGCCTCGTCTTTGTAATCACCTAAAATATTTTTATAAATATTCTTCAAAAGCAGCCTAGCCGCAATGACATCAAAGTCTGGGTCATCTTTTACGTTCTGCAGAGCGGTTTGGATCACGGCTTCATCCAGCTGCTCACTAGTAATACCATCAAATAATGTCAGCTGTAATTCGGTTGCCACCTGAACAACTTTACTAATTTGGTCAGCTAAACCTTCACTAGCCTTGACGAGCGCCAAGTTAATTTTGTTGGCGTCAAACAGTTCACGGGTGCCGTCGCGCTTTACTACATGTATCTCACTCATCGTTTATTCCCCTAGGCTAGCTATCGTTAATTGATCGACATTTTACTAGTGCAAGAAAAGCACCGTCATAGCGGCGAGCTATTCCCCTTGCAAAATGTCTGTTTTAATTGAACTACTGTATATGTAGTGTCTAATCAAAACTATACGCCCCTATATATGGACTTTCAAGGTTTCTGGAGTGTATTTTTAACCACAAACGTGATCTAGATCATTTTACACCTTGTAGCGCTGTGTTTGTTTTTTACAACGCTATATATAGCGTGTAGTTCATAAATTATATCGAGTACTCTATAGTACCGCCATCACCAGCCTTTTTCTTTTGCTGTTTCTGGGCATACATTAGTGCATCCGGTCCGTGTAACAAGTCCTTCAGGGGTACGGTAGTCGCCTCACGATAACCATATACAACACCTCCAAAAGAGAACTGCATATTAGATAACGCCCTATTTAATCTATTAATGGCCCCTTCATTATCGGGACCAATCTTTACCGATTCATGCAACCAGGCTTTTATACGATCAGGTAGATCTTGTATATATGCATGAATGTCAAATACCGACTCACTATCCCCCAGAGTAACACGCCTGTCGCCAGGGATGGCCAGCACAAACTCATCGCCGCCGAAACGAGCAACGAGATCATCCGTGCGCGTCACATGACGCAGGGCATCAGCCAAGTACCTGATCGCCTGGTCGCCCACTTTATGTGAAAATTCATCATTAAAGTCGTGCTTCAAGTTATCGATATCGACGTAGATAATACCGATTTTAGCATCGGTGTTATCTTTGTTCTGTTCCCGCCACGTAATAAACTTTTTTTCAAAGCCGCGCCTGTTCAAGAGACCTGTCATCGGCTCGGTGTAAACTTTCTCTTGTAATTCTTTGTTTTGGACTGCCAATCGTGCAGCTAACTCAGCTAATTGACCGATGGCCTCTGCGTGCATACTCGGATCCAACGCCTCAGCAGTAACAGCTCCGGTCATTAGTGCTTCGACGACGTCGAATTCTGACAGGTGGTCGTGGGGTGTAATATCTCCTGCTGTATCTGTCATGGTGTAATTTAGTTATATCAGATTGTTGTTAAATGGTCTACTTGCACATCGAGCCCTCCAGAATCCCACAGGCTTGTATCCTAAAATCGCAGTCAATTTAAAAGGCGACCGAATGGTCGCTTTTTAAATTGGCGGAGAGAACAGGATAACGCTCCGCTCCTCCGCTCATTCGTGAAAAAATGTAAACACTTTTTCACTTCACTCACTTCGCCGAACCTTGCGACACTTTTGCTCCGCAAAAGCCGCAGGTTCGGGTACTGTTCTACGTTATAAAAATATGCCAGCCAAATGGCTAGCATATTTTTATGGCGGAGAGAACAGGATTCGAACCTGCGATAACGTTGCCGCCATACACGCTTTCCAAGCGTGCGCCTTCAACCACTCGGCCATCTCTCCGTAATATATATTATTCTACCAGGTGTAGCTAGGGCGTGCGCCTATCGCTCCATTCAATACTTTATTTTAACAGAGGTTGTATAAAACACGCCACTAATGAGGTTGTCGGATAGCGGACGCCACATCATAATATATATCAAGACAATGCCAGATACTCAAACGCCAGTTATTGAACTCCGCAGCCTCAAAAAGAGGTTTGGTATTGGCGATGCCGAGCATTACGCACTTGATGGAGTAGACCTCAGGATCGAGCGAGGAGAGTTCGTTGCTGTCATGGGCCCAAGCGGTTGCGGCAAAACAACACTTTTGAATATAATTGGACTACTTGATCGCTCGACAGACGGCGATTACAAACTTGATGGCATAGAAGTTAGCACCATTAGCGCGCACCGCCAGGCCAGAATCAGAAGTCATCAAATTGGTTTTATTTTTCAGAGTTTTAATTTAATATCACGCTTAAACGTCATAGAAAACGTAGCCCTTCCGCTAACATATAAGGGCATAACACGCACTAAACGATTAATCGCCGCTAGTAAAATCCTACGAACCTTTCACCTAGAAGAGCGTGAGTATTATATGCCACACCAGCTATCGGGTGGCCAGACACAGCGCGTCGCCATAGCTCGTGCCCTCGTTAATGAACCGTCAATTATCCTGGCCGATGAACCAACCGGCAACCTGGATTCACGCTCTAGTCACGTCATTATGGAGGAACTGTCTGACCTACATAGGCGCGGCAATACAATTATCATGGTGACTCACAACCCTCGCTTAACTAGTTACGCCAGCCGAGTGATTACCATGCTCGATGGGCGCATAGATAGTGATACAAACACCCTAATCGACGAGATAAAGGCGCCGATATCCGAAGCGGCTGCGCCAGCACATAGCCCTAAAAAGCATAAAAAAACAAAAGGTCACCACAGTAAGTCCCGCTATCGAATACACATTGGCCGGAGGAAAAAATAATGCGCTCCCTGATGATTAATCACATCCAAAACGCCAGACAATCACTTCGCAGTAATCGCCTGCGCAGCTACCTTACTATGCTTGGCGTTACGATTGGCGTGGCTAGTGTGACGGTTATTTTGTCTCTCAGCGGTGGCGCCAGCCAGGTCGTTAGTAGTCAAGTTGACGCACTCGGCGGTAACATTGCCGTCATTCGTCCCGAAGCCGCGCAGAAAAACACCGTGCCCAATCTGACACAAATTACTTCACAGCGAGATTTTTCGGCCAGTACCTTGACCGAGCACGACCTCAAGCTAATAAAGGCCATCCAGCACGTTGACCAAGCTGCTCCACTCATGGTCCTAGGTGGAGCTATTAAAGGCGAGAAGCTAGCTCCCGCCAACAGCACGATAGTCGCGACAACACCAGAGCTAGCTACTATTAGCAAGCTGGTTGTTGCAGATGGCCAATTTTTATCAGATGATATCAACCAAAACACGGTAGTTATAGGTGATCAGCTATCGATTAATGTCTTTGGCACAGATCGGTCACTAGGTAGAGCTTTAACTATTCGAGGCCAACCATTTACAATCGTAGGTATTCTCAAGCGCCTGAATAACCCGATAAACTATAACGCCGTCGATTTCGATAACTCCGTAATTATTAATTACGAAAGCGGTAAGCAGCTAGGACAAATTACGCCTCAGATTCAACAAATTGACGTTCGCAGCGATTCCGTTAACAACCTAGGGCAGGCAATCATCGATATCAATAAAGTTCTGTCGACTAGCCACAATGGCGAAAACGATTTTACGGTACTAAGCGGTAGTCAAATTGCCCAGCCGACAAGTCAATTATTCTTCGCGATGGCCGGTGTGACGACAGCTATCGCCGCCATTTCACTACTGGTTGGAGGTATCGGAATTATGAATATTATGCTTGTTAGCGTTGCCGAACGAACGCGCGAAATTGGTATCCGCAAGGCTCTTGGGGCTAACAATCAGGACATCATGTCTCAATTTATGATCGAATCGATGGCTATAGGACTGGGTGGTGGCATAACCGGCTATTTGGTTGGCTATCTAATATCATATGGTATTTGTTCATTCCTGCCTTTTGAACCCGTTATTACCTGGCAAATTGCTGCAACGGCCGCCTTTATATCAGTTGTCATGGGGACGGTGTTTGGCATATACCCAGCACTCCGTGCTGCCCACAAAGACCCTATTGAATCGCTACGCGAATATAGTTAAACCAATTCTTGTTTGAGTTTCTCGATCAAGTTTACTGGTGTTGGATCGACGTTATTGAGAATTGCTACATAGATACTGGCAAAGTCGGCCAAAATACTGGCCCATAATAATTGCGCAATCACTGAGTCACCAGCCAAATTAATGACCGTCGACTTTGGCCTCATACCACTCAACAGTCTATCCGATATCTCAAAACGTTTCAGGATCTGAGGGTGTTCAAAACTACTCACCAGGTCAAAGATAGCAAACGGCTTTTCAACCGGATGTGATGTCCAGCCTATAAATTCATTGTGGTTAAATTCCGAATACTCATTCCAAAATGACACGTTCTTGGCGTTTTCATTCCAGCTAATCTTCCACTTGTAAGCCACCGGCGCTGTTAAAGCACCGCCATAAAATACTGGCGTCTTGCCAACAGCTTCTAATGCCAGCTGCTTGGCATAATTTCGGTCAGTCGGTACATCAGCACCCCACTTAGCACTTTCGTCCCGCAGCCAACTTGTGTTCATTTGAATAACATCTAGCTGCTCACGGCCAACTATATCGAAGTTAACCAGCAAACCAACCAATGCCCGCAGGTTATAGATAACAGCCATGCGCGGCTGTAGTTCAGCTGGTAACGCAACATGTGCGATACGATAACTTGCCGCTGTATCAATTAGTTGTCCACCCGATGCGATAATCCCAATCTGCGCCCCTTTTAGTTCGGCTTGCTCCAGTGCACTTAACGCCTCTTCGGTGTTACCAGAGTAGCTGCTGGCAATAAATAATGTGTTCTCGCCGATATACGCCGGTACGTCATAGCTTCTCAGAACCTCAAATGGTATTTTGAGCTGTTCTTTGAGCCAAGCTTTGACGATAAGCGCCGCCAAGGCCGATCCACCCATGCCAGCCACGACGACGTTAACAATTGGCCGATGGTCGTTGTCGCCATTCCAAACATCAACATCAAACTCAGCCTGATCACATTCAGCGGCCGCGACCGCCAAGGCCCCGGCAGGGTCTCTTTGTTTTAGTACATTTTTGTCATCCAACATGTCATCTATCCCCTTACTAGTATTGCTCACCTATATACGTCTATGATACAGTATTTATTAAAGAAGCATAAGTATTAATCTCGGGGGTGGGCATGGATATTCAACCGCAAGCAGCAACACAATCAATTAGCGACGACCAGGAGCTTGCTAAAGTTCTGGCCGGAGTCAGCCAACAAGCTGATGAGACTTTACAGTTCGAAGAAACACCAGCTACCCCTACGATAGTATCGTCACAACCCGCTGCGCCAGCTGAACCTGCTGCTGATCCAGTCGCGCCAAGCCTACCGACACCTACTGCTGCCGCCTCAATGCCAGCCGCCGACAGTAACCTAGAGGGTATCAAAAAGGATGCTCTGACTGAATTACGTCCGCTTGTCGACAAGCTCGACCTTGCACCAGATGAAAAGTTTGATACTTACCTGCTGTTAATCCGTAGCACTGATGATAAAGCCCTGATTGCTCCAGCCCACGCCGCTGCTCAGGCTATTCCTGACGAAACTCGTCGTGCCCAAGCCTTGCTAGACATCATCAAAGAAATCGATTATCTGTCCGCTCAGAAGTAATAACCTCCACTTACAACAAAATACCCGCCTAATCGCGGGTATTTTGTTGTAGCTTAAGGTTCCTAGTAACCCATGCCGCCGCCGGGTACAGCCGGCGCTTCTGGCTCTGGAATGTCGACTACGAGAGCGCCCATAGTCGCAGCCGTCGACGCAATCGATACTGCGCTCTGGACAGCCTCTTTGGTAACGCGAGTTGGGTCGATTACGCCAGCTTTTTTAACATCAATTAGACCCAGTTCGGGATGATTAACATCCACACCAAAGCCGGTTTTGCCAGCCTCGACTTGCGCCAGTAATGCTTCGCTCTTCAGACCAGCATTTTCGGTAATCTGCAAAAATGGCTGTCTCAGAGCATTCTTTAGAATTTGACGTCCGGCATTAATCGAATCACTACCGTCGGCCACAATTCCAGCTGACAAGTTTACAAGCGTCACGCCACCGCCAGGAACAATCCCGCCAGCCAGCGCCGCTTTGGTAGCTGCTACGGCATCGTCAACGCGGTATTTCTTTTCGTCAATCTCGGTTTCGGTGGCACCACCGACTTTAATAACCGCAACCTTACCGCTAAGTGCCGCCGAGCGCTTGTTTAGCTGCTCTTTGTCATACTCGCTGCTAGCATTATCAGCCTGAGCGGCGATTTGTGCGATGCGTGCCTTGACGTCCTTGGCCAAGCCCGCACCCTCGATAATCGTGGTTGAATCCTTGTCAACAATCACCTTGCGCGCCGTACCGACTACATCAAGTTCAGCTGTTTCAAATGTCAGGCCTTGATCGGCGCTCACTACAGTCGCACCAGTCAGCACTGCAATGTCATTTAATATATCCTTGCGGCGATCACCAAAGGCTGGTGCCTTAATAGCGACAGTATTAAATACACCCTTTAGCTTGTTGAGCACCAGTATACTGAGCGCCTCACCCTCAACCTCGTCAGCAATCAGCACGACGTCTTTTTTGCCAGCTGCAGCTAACTTTTCAAGGATCGGCAACAGCTCCTGAACGTTGTTGATTTTTTTGTCAGTAATTAGGATTGCTGGTTTCTCATAAACTGCCTCTTGGCGGTTCACGTCGGTAATAAAGAATTGACTAACAAAGCCTCGATCAAATGTGAAACCCTCAACTACTTCGGCCTCTAGTTCCAGACCTTGGCTAGCCTCGACCGTTACGACGCCGTCCTTGCCGACCTTTTCGATCACGTCGGCAATTAATTTACCGATGGCCGCATCGCCAGCACTAATCGTCGCCACTTCGGCCACGCGGTCAGACTTGCCTTCGATACTCTCACTCAAGCTATCGAGTTTGGCGATAACTTCCGCACCAGCTGCCTCGATACCCTTGCGTAGCTCTTGCGGATTGTGTCCGGCTGCGATTAACTTATTAGCTTCTTTTAATATATTGTAAGTTAGGACTGTGACCGTGGTCGTACCGTCGCCAACTACCTTGTTAAGTTTACTAGCGGCTTGTTTGATTAATTCAGCGCCGACTTTATAACCCAAAGTTTCATCATCAATCTCAGGCAAGTCCAACGATTCGGCCACCGTAACCCCATCGTGAGTCACAGTTGGTCCACCGTAGCCCTTGGCAATCACAACATTGCGTCCTTTTGGTCCAAATGTTACTTTTACTGCATCATACAGTACTTTCGCCCCGCCAAGTACACGCGTACGAGCGTCATCATCATAAAAAACTTTCTTTGCCATACTATACTCCTATACCGTCGCCAAGACGTCTTCTTCTTTTACGATTAAGTACTCTTTGCTATCAATTTTTAGCTCGGTGGTTGAATATTCTTTATAGACAATCTTGTCACCAACTTTCAGTTGTGTAACTTTTGGTCCGACAGCGACAACTTGCGCTAAAACTGGTTTCTCTTTGGCGTTATCTGGCAAAAAAATGCCGCTTGCAGTCTTTGTCTGCGCCTCTTCGCGCACCGCAACAACACGATCTGCCAGAGGTTTAACTGGTGAAGTCATTTAGTAATCCTCCTTGTTTTTGTAATACTATTGTAGACAATAAAATTAGCACTTGCAAGGCCCGAGTGCCAAAAATACACGTCCTCATACTTACAAAAACAATCTTGCGGTACAATAGAATGTAATGATTGCGCGATTCGCTACTCAACAAGAAATTGCCGACTGGAATAAGCATATTATTGCTAATCCAGACGGCGGTAACGTCTTTGCCAGTTACGAATTTGCCATGCAAAAAGAAACTGGCGGCTACAAAGCGCATTTCGTATTTGTCGGCAACGTGGCAATTACAGTACTTGAAAAGACCGTTCCTGTCCTAGGTAAGTTGTGGTACCTACCAAAAGGCCCTGAAGTAACATCGTCAAAAGACCTTTTTGATATTCTCAAGCCGTTGCAGGCCTTGGCTATGGAACACAATGTTTTTGCAATTCGCACCGAGCCAGAACTGAGCCGTTCGGTCGAGCCAACCCTGGCGCGCCATGGCCTGGTCAAAACTCAACCGATTATCCCCAACCCGTCGACAATTACACTCGACGTTAGTCCGAGCCTCGATGACATCTTGACCGGTTTACCGCAAAAAGGTCGTCACGCTATCAGGCGTGCTCAACGCGACGGCGTCACAATCGAGGCTGTCAAAGCAACCAACAAGAACTGTAAAATTATGTATCAACTATTAACCGAAACCGCTGAGGGCCAATTCGGTATTCGTAGTTATGACTACTTCCGTACTTTTTGGCAAAGATTCGAAGCGGCCGGTTCAGGCCAACTATTCTTTGCCTACTTCGATGACAAAGTTGTCGCCGGCGCCTATGCTATGACTTACGGCAATAAAAGCACCTACAAAGACGGCGCCAGCGTGCGCAAACGAACGGCTTACGGCGCTAGTCACCTATTACAATGGCACGTCATTAGATGGGCCAAATCACAAGGCTCAACCCTGCATGACTTTTGCGGCTCGCCGCCAAGTGACCAAATTAACAATGCCCAGCACAAACATTACGGCGTCGGGCAATTCAAAACCGCCTTCAATAAAACCGTCACCGATTATGTCGGTTGTTACGACATGGTGCTGCAGCCAACTAAATATGCCATTTGGTCAAAACTAGGCGAACGTGTCGCCAAGCGACTGCATTATTACAAACATCACGATTCATATTATTAGAACTTTCAAGGAGTCACTTAATGCCACTAATTAATACTAGCGTCCTCATGTCAGATGCCAATAACTTTAGCACCGAACAACCGATTAACCCGTATTATCACCACGAACCGCTCGATCTGGCCGTTGCAGCGACCGAGCACACGGCAATTCATGATTTACTAATTCAGGCAGGTATTAACGTCACCAAAGTTGCTTCGCCTGGCGATAGCCAAGATGGCGTCTATACAGCCAACTGGGCATTGGTGCGCGGCGACAAAGCCATTCTGGCACGCCTGCCGGATGCACGCAAAACCGAAGAAGATTACGCCGAAGAAGTTTTAACTAACCTTGGCAAAACTGTCATTCGTGTTCCAGGTGAATTGAAGTTCAGCGGTCAGGGCGACGCTTTAGCTTGCGGAGATTATCTGTTTTGTGGCAGCGGCTACCGTAGCGACGTCGAAGCTCAGGCTTTTGCGGCCGAGGCGCTTGGCTACAAACGCATCCAATTGCAAACCATACCGCAACTCGATGCCCTAGGTAACCCGGTCACTAATATGGCATCCGGTTGGGCGGATAGTTTCTTTTACGATATCGACCTGGCTCTCGCTGTTATTAAAGCGCCGAGTGACAACCATAAAGGCCTAATTGCCTACTGCCCCGAGGCCTTTATGCCTGAAAGCCGAGCCCTGCTGGAATCTATGAGCGATATCGACAAAATTGAAGTTTCGATTAATGAAGCCGAGTACGCCTTTGCGACCAACCTAGTCTCAACTGGCGAAACTGTCGTCATGAGCGGCCGCGCGCCCAAGCTGGCCGCAGACCTACGTAGCCGCGGACTAAACGTACTATCCCCTAGTCCCGACATTACCGAACTCGCCAAAGGCGGCGGCTTTATTCGCTGCACCAGCCTAACAATTCTCTAAAAGTGCATAACATTCATATTGACGCGTCCACTATCGTGGGTGTACGATTCGGTTATGGTTATCTAACAAACAGGGAAATAAAAATGACCGAAGTCATAGATCGCATCAATACTCGAGAAATGCCATCGCCAGATCAAGCAACCCTAGACTTTATGGCCAGCGGTGGCGAAATTAGCCTAGGTGATATACCGGATGATGAGCTCGAGCGCGACAAACCCACTAGTACTATAGATTACAATGAACTGGTCTTTGCAATTATAGACTCTATACATCGCCAAGGCGGCGACGATGCCGCCGTCAACGAAAAGTTCGATAGTGAGCTGACGGAATTTCTCTACTTTGCTAGCTTGTCGTATGATGTCGTACTTAATATGGACGAGGTAGACGCAAAAAAGGCTATCAAGAATTGGCATCCTTGGCAAAATGACCTTCACTCACTACTCAGAGATAGCCGTCGCGTGCTGTCTGTTCGAGCCACACTCAAACCCGTCGAAGAACAGGTTCAAGCTGCCGCCTAGTGTGCGGCTACTTCTTTGACGTTTCGATAACCTGAGATTGCAGCGCAATCCTAGCAACTTCGACTTCATTCCACGGATAAGTTCCGTCAGCCCGTTCGATAGTTTTTTCGTGGCCTTTGCCTAGCAATATTACTGTATCGCTGGCTTTTTTGACGCGGGTCATCGCAAAGCCAATTGCCTCTTCGCGGTTCAGCACCAAGAAGGCGTCCTTGCCAACAACCTTACCGGCTTTTTTGGCGCCGCCAGCAATTTGGTTCAATATTTCATTGCCATCGATATCACGATCGTCCTCTTCGGTTAGAATAACTTCGTCGCTGTAGCGTCCAGCGATTTCACCCTGGATAGCCCGCTTCGATTCATCACGGCGTCCGGCTGACCCAAATACCGTCACTAATTTGCCCTTTGTAGCTTTACGCAAATCGCCCAGCAAACGCTCAAATGAATCCGGCGTGTGGGCAAAGTCAACGATCACTGTAAAAGCTTGACCCTCGTCAACCACTGTCATGCGACCCTCGACGCCAGCTAGGGCTTCAATCCCCTGCTCGATTTGGGCTTTGGTTAATCCCAGCTCGCGGCCAACCGCCACAGCCGCCAAACTGTTATAGACATTAAACTCGCCTGGTATATTACAGTGAATTTTGTAATCGTCCTTGCCAATCACGGCGTCATAACGACAACCATCTGATTCTAGTTTGACGTTTTTGGCCGTCAACTTACCGGATTTAATACCATATGACACTGATCGCGGCGCTGCTTTCAAAAAGGCCTTGGCGTTAGGATCATCGGCATTAGCTATACCGAACTTTTTGCCATGCCTAGCGGCGATTTTAAACAAACGTAATTTAGCCGCCAAATAATTAGCAAACGTCCCGTGATAATCCAGGTGTTCGTGTGTAATATTGGTCATTACCGCGATTTCGTAAGGAATCCCCCATGTGCGGTGCTGCGCCAGGGCGTGGCTGGTAGTTTCTAACACAACCCACTGCACACCTTGCTTTTTAAATTCACGCAGACGCTTTTGCAGTAGTGGCGCGGAAGCTGTCGTCATGTGGGCAATCTGTGGAATAATCTCGTTATCCACACCATATGCCACTGTTGTCATCAAGGCGGTCTTTAACCCAGCCTGGCTGAGCATCTTTTGAATCATAAACGACGTCGTAGTCTTACCGTTAGTGCCAGTTACGCCAATAACGTGCATGTTGCGCGACGGAAATCCATAACGCACATTTGCCAGCACGGCTTCGGCCAGGTGGCCATATGGTTCGATAGTTTTAAATAAAGTTGTTGGAATTAATTTCTTGACGATTGTTCGGATATTAGCCATGGGGTTATTATAACCTACATTGACACGACAGGGTCACAAGCCCCGAACATTCGCTGGCATCCAGCCACCGATTCGTTCGGGGCTGTTTGCTGCCCTTTTATGATTTCAGTTTTTAATGCAAAAGTTCAACATCGCCGGCGCTAAAAATACTCTTCAGCTGAGACACCATCGACGGGTTACCTATTATTACGGCATTGTCGGTAAACTTGGCTGCGCCGCCATCCAATCGACAGACCTCCCCTCCAGCTTCAGTAACTATCAAGAAAGCAGCTGCGTTGTCCCATGGCTTTAGCCCATTGTGATGATAGGCGTCAAACCTACCGCACGCAATGTTGGTCATAATCAGAACACCGCTACCTGGACAGTTAGTCCATGGCATCGTACCGGTAGACTCATAAATCGACAAATGTCGTCGCAAGTTGCGCGCCATTGCTTCGTCGTCATAACTATTGCTAGTCGCAATACTTGCGCCAGCGATGTCGGTTTGTGAACTTACATGAATTGCCTCGCCGTTACGGAATGCGCCCATTCCTCTTTCGGCAGAATACATTTCGTCTTTGTATGGGTCGTATACAACACCCCTAATTGCCTGGCCGTTTTCGATATAGCCAATTGATATAGCAGATTCCAGCATACCGCGTTTGAAGTTATATGTTCCGTCGATTGGATCCAATACATACCCGGTAAAGTCAGGTGCGTACATTGCCCGGCGCTGCTCTTCGGGGTCTTCTTCGGACAAAACAACGGCGGTTGGTTCTATTTCTAATAACTTATCGCGCAATATTGCCTGCGACTTAATATCGGCAACCGTAACAAAGTCTTTGGTATTCAATTTATCAGTACTATCCGTATCGGTCGACCCGAGCATAAACCGTCCAGCCAAGCGGGCACTTTCAATCATGTTTTTTAGATTATTCATGTGATTAGTATAGCAAGACGACGATCTGATTATGTGTACTGCTCGGCCTTGGCTCGATACTATAAAAACTTGCGGTCGATAGTCACTAATGCAACGAATGACTGATCTTAAGATGACATTCAGTTGTTATTAATTGCAGCTTAATTGAGATTTCGCGTAGGCCTGGGCATGTGTTGTATATGAACCGCCTACTACTGTTTCGTTACTATACTTCAATGCCAGGCACTGCTGCTTTAATTTTTCCTTTTCAATAGCATTGCTTTGTTCTTGTGCTGCACGAGCTTGCTCAAGTTTCGCATTGCTAATCTGCGGGGCAATAACTATAAGATAGTAACAAACTGCCATAGCTACGAGTAGTACCGCGATCGACCCGCTAATATATAAGACCTTCTTCATACACGTATATTAACTTATTGTATTAGAATATCAACACTGCAAGCATATTGACGACATAAGTTAAACTCCATAACTATTAATTAACAAGTTCAGAACTTATAGCAACAATTGTGCATATAATCTAAGCTATAACAATTAGGAGTAGTCTATGTCAGATAATTTGAAAACGTATCACCTAAGAATAACTTTGATCAATGACAAAACGGTTGAATTCACCACAAAATATGATGCAGAGCAATTCCTCAAATCATTACATCTAGGTGTGTATCGGTATACGCCGAAAAATGAAGGAGACTCCTACCCGCTTACTCGGGAAAACGTAAAGTTAGTTGAAGAAGTCACACAATAACTCTATTGGATTTTTTAGAGTCTAGGGATTTTATAATTTTTATTTATAGCCACGTCGCAACACCGCCATGGTGTGAACAGGTACCTCTTCTAGACTGGCTAAAGCTATACGTGCCGTCACTACATTGTGCCGATGCTCCTGCTGGTGCCGATTGACTACTGTACGGGCTACATACTGTATTGCCTGCACTATTTACGTATGTACCATTACTACAGACTGGAGCTGGTGCTTTTGTACCGTGAACAATTACTTCGTTTATCGCGGCCGTCGTAACTGTATCAACAGGCTCGCTCCTGCTAGTCTCTACGCCATCGGTATATGTAACCTGATAAGTATGGGTTAGTAGTCCGTCCACCCCCTTTGTACGAGTTTGAATAGTTCCTTGATCTAATGAAGAGTCGTCAACAGTTGACGACGTGAACGGTATAGCCTCGGTTGTCGACAGCGCCCTTACTTCGACTTTAGGAGTCTTCTGCACTGTCTTTACGACTGGAGCTGGTGCTGTTGCTGGGATGTTGGTAATTGTATCGCTGCCTGGTTGTGCAGCTGCACCAATGACACCGAATGATAAGATTAACGCAGTCGCGACCGTAGCCACTTTACCTGTTAATGAAAGACCGTGAAACCATGATTTTAGTTTATTCATGTACGCTCCCGTTTATAGGTTCAGTTTACTCTAAGATTTGGGGTTGTGCAATTTAATTTACAAACAATTGAACTTGATGATATCGCCCACGACACCACTATACGTCAAAAGCTTAAATAATAAATGGACATTTATCACTTTTTATTGTATTGTAGCTTCAGCACGTTTGTGCACCTACTACGAGTAAGGATAGGAGCGTGGTCCACATGACCGATGAAGTCACCGTGGAGGTCAAGAAGTTCGATACGACGAGCCCATGGACGTGGGCCAACGGAATCACCCTACTTCGTGTCGCTGGCATGATCTGGGGGGTGGTGACTTACCTGCATGGCAACATGCAGATGGGGGTCATCATCCTCCTGATCGCCAGTTTGACCGACTGGCTGGATGGAGCAGTCGCAAGGCGGCTCCACCAGACTTCGAAGATTGGTGCCCGCATGGACCCAGTCGTCGACAAGTTCTTCATGGGTACGGTAGTGGTCCTCGCGGCCTACAAGCTGTGGCCATCATGGGCCTGCATCCTGTTGGTGATCATCGCCTACACGGAGCTGGACATCGCCTGGCATGCCTACTTGCACCAGAAGTTAGTCCACGCCGACCTTCAGGTTGTGTGGATCGGCAAGCTCGGGATGTTCGCTCGTATGCCGGCCGTGGTGTTGGTACTGTGGTCAACGACCATCAGCGCCGGACCGTGGCAGGCGGCGATCCTGCTGTCGAGCGGAATTCTCGCGATTGCCGGATTCATCTTCGGCATGTCGGCCATCAGCGAGTACGAGAGGCAGACGACCGATGCCCTCGCCCTCATCGCGAAGAAGGAGGCGGCGGCGAAGCGTCGCACCACCTGACAGTTCGTAGTAGGTAGCCGTACCCTTCGGGGTGCGGCTATTTGCTTTTTAGGACATTGTTTTTCTGATACACTAATAACAGATGAAAAT
>JAJYAA010000002.1 GCA_021779755.1 bacterium
ACTTATAGCGCTGGTTATAACGTTTGTACTGCAGCCAAATATCGTACAGCTGTCACAGATTTTAGAAAAGAAGCGTTTTACTATATTTAATAGTATGGTGACGAAACTTGCCGCTGTATCGTTCGGCATTGGTTTGGTTGTGCTGTTGGTGACATATGTCCTTGGAGTGCCGTTATTGCAGTTTGTTTTTGGGGTTAGTTTCGAGGCATATAGGTTGCCGTTGATGATTATTGTTATTGGGGCAATCGCTAACGCTATTGTTACAGTTTATATTAACGTTCTGACTATTATGCGCTATTTTAAAGCACAGTTTTATGTTCTACTGACAACGAACGTAGTGCTCGTCATGGTGTCGGCAATATTAGTAAAGCAATACGGTATATTAGGAGGAGCTAGCTTGTTCGCGATAGTTAATTTTATACAAGCACTTCTATTAGTTAGTACATACAGGATCTCGTTAAATAGGGAGATGTGTAGAAGGGTCGAATAATAAAAGCTACTTTTGCAAGTAGTTTGTTAGAATAGATGCAGGAGAACTATATAGTGAGTGAGAGATATTTAATCACAGGCTGCAATGGTCAGCTAGGCCAAGTTTTACAAAAAGCATACCCAAAAGCGACTGCGCTAGGTAAAGACGACCTTGATATATCAGATGAAAAGCAGGTCCAGGGCATTGATTGGTCTAAATACGACGTTATTATTAATGCTGCTGCGTACGTAAATGCCGATCACTCAGAGACCGACGAGGGGCGAGAGAGAACATGGCAATCAAACGCGGTTGGACCGCGTAATTTAGCTAAGGCTGCAATTGAAAATGACATACATTTAATCCACATATCATCGGAATACGTATTTGACGGTACTATTAAAAATCATCATGAAGACGAGCCGTTCACGCCACTATCAGTTTATGGTCAGACAAAGTCGGCGGGTGACCTAGTTGTAAGTCTAGTACCTAAACATCATATTATACGCACCTCTTGGGTCGTAGGTGATGGGCATAACTTCGTTAAGACAATGAAGAACCTGGCTGATATGAGAATTGACCCGAAAGTGGTAGACGACCAATATGGCAGGCTGACGTTTACGTCAGAGTTGGCTCGTGCGATTGACTACATTATTAATAATAATGTGGAGTACGGTACGTATAACCTATCTAATTCTGGTGAGATTAAGTCATGGGCGGCAATTGCAAAAGACGTATTTGAGCTAGCTGGACATGACCGAGATCGAGTGACGCCGATTTCAACAGATGAGTACAGGGCTAATAAGCATCCGTTCGCACCGCGACCTACCTATAGTGATATGGATTTATCAAAAATTCAACGAGCGGGCTTTGAGAGCTATGATTACGAACCGCTCTTAAGGGAGTATGTCGAAGGCCTGGGAGTAGTCAAGTAAATGAGGAAAGCTCAAAAAGTACTCAATGTGCTATATCAAAGTGACGACAACTATGCCATGGTAAGTGGTATTTCAATTGTATCCTTGCTAGAGAATAATAAACACCTTGACGAAATAAATATATATTACTGTGACTATAAGATCAGTAAGATCAACATAAATAGGCTGAATAGATTAGTAGCAGGATATAAGAATAGTAGCCTCCACTTTATTGATGCACAGCCATACGATAAGATATTCAAACAGCTTGGCGTTAAACCCTGGCATGGAGTGTATGTTACGTGGCTGAAGCTTTTGGCTTTTGGTGATATTTCGTTGACGACCGACAGAATTATATTTATTAACGGCCATACTATCATAAACGGTTCTCTCGATGCTCTAATAGAGCTAGACTTTGATGATAATATCATGGCTCTTAGCTACGACGCACTAACTAATGACCACAAAAAGACGATTGGACTAGACGAAACAGACGGCTATTATAACTGTGGAATAATGCTAATAAATCATAAGAAGTGGCAAAAAGAAAATACTACTAAATTAATAAAAAGCCACCTAGGTGAAAAAAGTGACTATTTGGTTGCTGATCAAGATTTATGCAACGTACTATTCAAAGATAAAATTAAATTACTCGAACCAACCTATAATTTCTCAAGTGCATACTATGCGTATGATTTAAAAAAATTCCTTAAAATTAATAAATTGAAACCCCCATATTTTTACAGTTATGAAGAATTGATGGCGACGTATTACAGCCCCAAAATTATTCATTCCCTGTTTGGTATATTAGGCAAACCATGGGAATTGGGTAATAATCATCCGCAAGGCTCTCTATGGAAGAAGTATATAGACATGACGCCTTGGCGAGATACCAAGAGGCCGGAAGCCCGGCATACTATCAACTGGACTTTATATAAGGCTCTCCCAAGACCACTTTTTATGAGACTATATATTATAGCCGTACGTCGTAAGTTCGCTCGTTAATACAAAACTATGACAAAAGCTTGTGTATGGCTGATGTTATATGCAATCTTGCTGCAAATGATGCTTTTCGCCAACCAATATTAGTAAACTCACGAGAGAAGTATCTGTATACATCGGCCTCCTCGTTAAAACGTACGCCTCCTTTTGATTTCTCTCGGCTTGATAACGAATTAGCAAATCTGCGGTATTGGAATGTGACAGTTTTATCGTACGACAGACTACCTCCGTCTCTAATAATGCTTAGCTCTAATACTAAATCTTCGACAATTTTATATTTTGCATCAAACCCGTACTTCTTGATGGTTTTGGTCTTCCACATAATTGACGGGAAATACAACCAGTTGCCCATGCAAATAGATTGCGCCAGTTTCTCACCAGCATATATACCAGTTTTTTTGGGCTGTAAGTATCGTTTTATCTTGTCTGCTAGAGGAAAATAAATTCGATCATGCTCGTCTATGACTTCAACGCCCGGTTGGTAAAAATCGGTATCCCCGATATTTTCTATAGCCTCTTCTAAATAATTAGGCAACATCATGTCGTCGCAGCCAATTATTACACAATGGGGCGCCGTAGCCGACTGTAGCGCATAGTTGAAGTTGTTGGTTATTCCGATGTTCTCTTTGTGTCGGTAGTACGTTATTCTGTTGTCGTCCAGGCCAGCTATGTATTTTTTCGCCTCGTCAGACGGATAGCAGTCGTCAAATATAAATAGACGCCAGTTCTTATGGGTTTGTGCTATCACAGAATCCACGGTCTTTTTGAAAAGATTAAACTCACCCCAATATGGCAATAGCACATCAACGTTTGACATTTGCGTCTCTTGTAGTCGATAGTTTGATAGACAGTTCTTGATGTAAGTCTTGAAGGCGTTTTTCAAGTGTTTCGACTTTTGCGCGAGTGCGATTGGCTATATAAAATACCAAGATTATCCCCGTTATCTGTACGACGTCAAATAAACTTAGTGGTTCAGTCTGTGTCAGTCTGTGACTAAATAGCCAGTCATAGATAGGTTGGGCAAGGGCCAATCCCGTAGCAACTATTAACCATATCGATATACGTGCAATCATTTTTTGGCGCGTTGAGCGACGCAGTTTGTATTGAGTTATTGCCCCCAACATAGCCACGAGAATAAACGGCAAGTTAATAAGGAAGAGTAGCAGGTATCGGCTCATCCGAGTAGCTCCGCGATACGCCTTTTGAGTAGGCTTTTGATTATATTTACTGCGTTCCAGTTGTTTTGACCCTTAGATTTTGAATATTCTGTATATATAGCCTTGATTGGATATTCGTCAATTGTTAGGCCAATTTGCTTGGCACGCCACAGCATTTCGCTACAGAACTCATATCCACTTGTTTTCCATCGAAGCTGTTCGAGTGCCTTGCGAGAGTAGATGCGCAGTCCGGATTGTGAGTCTGTTGAGTTGATACCGAATAGGACATAGGTGATGAAGCTAAGGCCTTTGTTCCCTAGTATTTTTACTCGTGACATACCCTGATTATTGATGAGGCGACTGCCTATTAGTAGGTCTGACTTGCGAACTATTATCTGATGCACTCCCTCGAGCACATCTTGGCTATCGTGTTGGCCATCTGCGTCCATTGTACAGGCTATGTCGTAGTTATGTTGTTGTGCATAGCTGAGTCCAGTCGCGGTTGCGCCACCGGCGCCCGTGTTCAGAATATGGTTAATAACCGTTGCGCCGTGCCTTTTTGCCACATCGGCAGTTTCGTCTTTTGATGAATCGTTCACGACGACTATTTCAGTTGAGTATGATGTATTTTTAAAAGTCTTAACAACGTCTTTGACGACGCCACCTATAACGCTAGATTCGTTAAAGGCTGGTATGACGATACATACACGAAGCTTTGATGCTGTCGAACTCATAATATAACTTATTTTAACAGTTATTGTTGATAGCTGCTATATGCGCCGCGGTCCCAACTATTTATCATTCCGGGCAAGGTAATTGCCATACCCAGATTTTTTGAGCGGCTCGGCTATTTTTTGTAGTTGTTCGTATGAGATAAAACCTTCTTCATTGGCGATTTGCTCTGGGCTGCCGATAATCTGTCCGGTGCGCTTCTGGATGACACGAACATAGTCGCTAGCCTCTGTGATTGAATCAATCGTGCCGGTATCGAGCCAGACGTCGCCGTCGTCGAGTGTGGTGACTTTTAGCTTGCCTCTGCGCAAGTATTCTTCGTTAACTGATGTAATCTCAAGCTCGCCACGAGCGCTGGGTTTGATGCTTTTAGCAATTTCAATAACGTCATTATCATAAAAGTACAGTCCGATAACGGCATAATTCGATTTTGGATCTGTTGGTTTTTCTTCGATCGAAATTGCATGCATATCACTATTAAATTCGACGACACCATAGCGTTCTGGGTCGGAAACTTGATAGGCGAAAACAATACCACCATCTGGATCAATACAATGCTTGAGAGAGTCGCTTAGCCTGTGTCCATGAAAAATATTATCGCCTAGTACCAATGCGACTTTGTCGGAGCCAATAAAGTCTTCGCCAAGTATGAAGGCTTGCGCAAGACCATCCGGAGAAGGTTGCACTACATACGAAAGTTGTATGCCCCACTGCGAACCATCACCCAGTAGGCTTTTGAACTGGTCCTGCTGTTCCGGAGTGGTGATAATTAGAATATCGGTAATGCCCGCCGACATCAAAGTCGTGAGTGGGTAGTAAATCATCGGCTTATCATATACAGGCATCAATTGCTTGCTAATACCTTTTGTAATTGGCCACAGTCTAGATCCAGATCCGCCGGCCAAGATTATTCCTTTCATAAACTCTCCTTGTCTAAACTTTGCATATATTCATCTAGCGCTTGGCGCCAATCGCGAGGCTTAAAGCCGCTTGCCTTGATTTTGTCCAGTGCTAGCTCGCTGTTGAGTGGCCGTGGTGCAATATTTTCTTTGCCCGTATAGTATTGTTCAGTAGAGACGCCGGTTACCATATTGGCAGCTTTACCGACATGCTCATATACCAGCTTGGCAATATCAGCCCACGACACAACGTCACCGTCGTTTGTTAGGTTGTATGTGCCATATTCGGGCTGGGTGTCCATGAGATGTTTGATGCCGGCAGCTAAGTCAGACGTAAACGTCAGGCGACCTATTTGGTCGTTTACGACACTTGGTGTGACGTCTTTTTCAGCGAGGCCTCGCATGGTGTTAATAAAGTTTTTACCTTCACCCACCACCCATGAGGTGCGTAGAATGTAGTGCTTGCGGACTAGGCTAGCAGCTATATCACCAGCGGCTTTTGACTGGCCATAGACGCTTAACGGACTGAAGCTCTCGTCTTCGGTGTGCGGTGTTTTTGTACCATCAAAAACGTAATCTGACGAAATGTGCACAAGTGTGATGTCGTTTTGCGCGGCGATGCGTGCCAGTTGTTGAACTGCGGTAGCGTTTGCGTTCCAGGCTTGTTCGCGGCCTTCGGTGGTTTCGGCAGTGTCAACGGCAGTATAGGCAGCAGCGTTGATAATAGTATCGTATTGTTTCCAGTTGCGTCCCTCGTAAGAAGCTGGATCACTGATGTCAAACGTGTCGCGGTCAACGTATTCGGCATCGTGTAAAATGTGCTGCAAAGCTCTTCCAAGCTGGCCGTTGCCGCCAGCGACAAATATCTTTTTTGGCTTCATTGGTACTACATCGGCGAGTTCAGAGTGAACTTTGTCTTTATCGGATAGGGACGCTTTGTCGAGAGGTACTGGCCACGGAATATTAACCGTTGGGTCGCCGAGGTTCAAGAAGGTGTATTGTGACTGCGCCTCGGCACTCCAGTGGTCATTAACTAGGTATGTATAAACAGTGTTGTCTTCGAGCGCCTGGAATGAGTTGCCGACGCCGCGAGGCACAAAAATAGCCCTGGACGGATCAACTTCGGTTGTGAAGACTTGACCGAACGTATTGCCCTCACGCAGGTCTACCCAAGCGCCAAATATACGGCCAGCCCCAACCGAGATGTATTTGTCCCATGGTTCGGCGTGGATACCACGGGTGACGCCAGCCTCGGCATTAAAAGAAATGTTGTTTTGGACAGGCCCAAGGTCGGGTAGGCCTAGGGCTGTCATTTTTGCACGTTGCCAGTTTTCTTTGAACCAGCCACGATTGTCGCCATGAACGGGCAAATCAACCACCAGTAATCCAGGAATGTTAGTTTTTTGTATGTTTAATTGTTTCTCGAACTCTAGTTGTTGAGACATACGTTTAATGACCCGCTTTCTGATATTTTGCTTCTGTTTCAGCTTTTTGCGGCTTCCACCAAGCCTCGTTACTGGTGTACCAATCGATAGTTGCCTTGAGGCCTTCGTCAAAGTTGGTGAATTTAGGCATCCAGCCGAGTTCGTTGCGTAGTTTTGTGCTGTCGATGGCATAACGCATGTCGTGGCCAGGTCTGTCGGCCACGTGCTCGTAGTCAGTAGTTTCTTTGCCCATGTTTTTGAGGATTAATTCAATTACTTCCTTGTTATTCTTCTCGCCATCGGCGCCAATTAAATAGGTTTCACCAAGGCGACCTTTTTCTAAGATAGCTAGTACGGCAGAACTGTGGTCTTCGGTGTGAATCCAATCGCGAACTTGCTCGCCGGTGCCGTATAGGCGAGGCCTGCGGCCTTCTAGAATTTCGGTTATCTGGCGAGGGATAAACTTTTCGACGTGTTGATAGGGACCGTAGTTGTTCGAGCAGTTGCTAATAGTAGCCTGCACGCCGAAACTGCGCACCCAGGCACGTACCAACAGGTCTGAACCGGCCTTGGTTGACGAGTAGGGGCTAGATGGATTATATGGCGTATGCTCGTTAAAACGATTCGGATCATCGAGTTCCAAATCACCATAAACTTCGTCTGTTGATACGTGATGTAGACGCTTGCCATATTTACGAACAGCTTCAAGGATAGTGTAGGTGCCAATAATATTAGTATCTAGGAAGGGACGAGGGTTTTGTAAAGAGTTGTCATTATGCGACTCAGCGGCGTAATGTATGATTGCGTCGTTTTCGGATACAAGTTTGTCAACCAGTGCGGCGTCAACAATATTGCCCTCAACAAAGGTAACTCTGGCGGGGTCTAGGCCCTCTAGGTTTGCGCGGTTACCAGCGTATGTCAACGCGTCAAGTACTGTTATGTGCCAATCTGGACGCTCACGGTAGACGTAATGTACGAAGTTCGATCCAATAAACCCCGCACCGCCTGTGACTACTATATTCATACTATTATTATAACAAAATATGGGATAGATACTTGCGACAAATACTTATTGGCCGTTCCAATATTGAGCAATCATTCCAATACCGGCAACAACATTGGTATCCCATGTTCCGCCAGCTGGAAGCCCCGAGACTGTCCCTGTTACGGTAAAGTTAGCGCCATTTTGCGCTTGCCCGTTGGTATTTGTTGCACTTAGCCCATAAAAGTTGAACGACGAAGTATTCCAGGATCCATTTAGGCCGCAGTACGTCGGACACGTATCTCCAACGCTAATTTGCGTATTAGTGAAGGTGTCATTGACGGAGTCGCCATTAATGCGCGCATTTCCTTCAGCATTAAAGAATAGGCGAGGTACGAGGTTTACTGATATGTCGGCAATTGGCGTTGATCCAGCATAAAATACTGCAGTATTATCGGCCTTCCACCACTTTAATGTAACAGGTTCAGGTCCATGCGATGCTGGTCCTAGATAGCTATAGGTAAAGATACCACCTTGAACCAGCTCCCATATGTAATATGGACTACCGTTTGATTCTGGGGAGGCCGAATCAGTTTGGATGCCAATCGAAAGGGCGTTATTATTGGCGTCGTGTGTGTTGATGTATGCAGAATGACCAGTCCCAGACCCAGATTCTGTTAAAGTGGCACTGTATGTCAGATACGGGTTGCCGGCCGGTATTATAACAGGCGCGGCCGTGACCGATCCAGACGAGAATGAGATATTTGTAAATGTAGTGTCGCACACGTCACCTGTGTCGCGACCTGCCGCTAGAAACGAGATAGAGGGGTGTGTCATTGCGATAGCATAGGGGCCAAGAGCTACTTGATTGTCTATTTTTAGAGATATCCCGGACGCCGTCCAGCTGAGCGTGAATAGATGTGATGTACCCGTGATGCCGTTTGCGCCCCAGTAGCCCCCGATTGGTTTTCCGCCAGATGCGCCTTCAATCATTAGCGTCGTACCTGTTGGCGATACCCCGGGGTCGTGTATAAGTCCGAAAGCAACATAATTCTGGGGATCATTCCAGAACTGCACTAACCCCTTATATCCAGTGCCGCTTCCATAGCTACAGATGCCACCGGGACAATAAGTGCCATTAAGTGTTACATTAAGCGTACCAGAGGATGACGCGGGGCTATTGATAGTGGCACCGGCTTGATAGTTTACGGATCCAGTTCCCCATGCTCCTGATGTCTTTCGTTGTGCCCATGCGTGTACCGTATCATTATACCTACTGGTTGTCGCAAATAATCCCGGGTCCCAGCTATACGGAGACAAACTAGTTACATCTGCAAAAACAGAGGTTTGTAGATTTGAAACTACAAACACGCTAACTAAAATCCCTGCGACAACTTTAAGCTTCATAATACTGTCAGTATAGTAGCTTGGATGATAATAATAAAGTCTAGCGACCTGATTTTCAGGTCACATGTGGATATATTACACATGATATAATCAATCGATATGAGGATAGCTATTGTTAGCGGTTTCTTTAATCCATTACACGGTGGGCATTTGGATATGATTGAAGCTGCGGCTGAACTTGGCGACCGGCTGATTGTTATTGTTAATAATGACGTACAGCAAGTCTTGAAAAAGGATAAGATTATCCTAAATGAAAATAATAGGATGAGGTTAATGCGGGCACTGAAGTATGTGGACGAGGTCATCCTATCAATAGACCAAGACCCGTCTCAGATACAGACGCTTGAGCTAGTTGCTGGGCAATATCCGAATGATGAGCTGATCTTTGCTAATGGTGGGGATAGAGATTCCGAAAATGCAATTCCGGAAACCGAAGTTTGTAAGGCGCATAATATCAGGTTGGTTTTTGGAGTCGGCGGCTCCGAAAAAGCCGACTCGTCTACTCGCATCAATCAGGCTCTCGGTCACGCCAAATAGGCACTGTGCCCGTGCTATAATTAACCAGTAGCTTTATAGATTATAATGTAATTCTAGGAATCAGCAAGGACGTTATTTATAGTGAAAAAAGTGTTAGCCTTTGACCTCGACGACACACTTGCGGTCACGAAATCGCCTATCTCGGACAAAATGAGCGAGACTCTTGCTCGGGTTTTAGATGAGTTTGACGTTTGCGTTATATCTGGTGGGTCATTTAGCCAATTTAAGAAGCAGATAATAGACAAGTTGGATATCAGCCCAATGCAACTACGTCGGCTGCATTTAATGCCAACTTGCGGAACACGTTATTATCGTTATGACGAGATAAATCGCGATTGGGAACTGCAATACGCTGAGGATTTGAGTGATCAGCAAAAGGGCGACATTAAAGCTGCTTTAGAGAAGTCGGCAAAGCAGTTGGGTTTGTGGCTCGATCATCCTGCCGGTGATATTATCGAAGATCGTGAAAGTCAAATTACCTACTCGGCGCTCGGTCAGCAGGCGACACCTGACGATAAATACGCCTGGGATCCTGATGGTGGTAAAAAAGCGACATTGCGCAATTTGGTTGCTGAACAACTACCCGACCTAGAGGTACGAGTGGGCGGCACGACTTCAATTGACGTGACTCGTGTTGGAATCGACAAAGCATACGGTATGCACAAACTGATCGATGTGCTCGAAATCAGCAAGGACGAAATTCTATTTTTTGGCGACAAATTACAAGAAGGCGGCAATGACTATCCAGTTAAAGCCATGGGGATTGAAAGTATTGAAGTCGACGGCTGGGAAGATACGGTCGGCAGGCTCGAGGCTATCCTGGCGACAATAGAATAATTACAAGTTGTCGCTAACGATTTTGCGGATTTTTGTCAGGAACAGACTTTTGTCGAAGCGCTTGGCTTTACGACGCAAGGTAGCTGGCAGGAAGTTTGTTTGTTCGGCTTGCTGAACGGCCAGGGCGACGTCGTCAACGGTTTGGCTAGCAAATAAAACGCCGCTGATGCCGTCCTCAACAATGTCCTTGGTGCCAGCGCTCGCAAATCCTATCACGGGTGCGCCGGCCGCTAGGGCCTCGACACTAACTATGCCAAAGTCTTCGTCGCTTGGAAAGATAAAACCTTTGGCGTGATTTAGGGCGTATTCAACCGCGCTGTCACTGGCGTCGCCAAACCTATCGGTATAAAAGCTAATTTTATCGCTGCCGGCCGCTAGCCTAACCAGTTCATCGTGCATTGGGCCATTACCGAATACTTTTAATGGCACGCCTAGCTGTTTACAGGCTGCCACAGCCAAGTCAAAGCGCTTATTGGGTAGTTGACGGCCTAGCGTTACGTAGTAGTCTTCGCGCGTGCGTGCGGGCTCGAAACGATCAATTGACACAGGGGGATAAACGACCGTCGAAGGTTTATTGTAATACCGCTTAATCCGCTTTTGAGTTTCGGTGCTGTTGGCAATAAACACGTCGACATTTTGAGCGGCGGCGTAATCTAGCTTGCGCTGTTTTTTTACAAGTGGTGGGTAGATGAGCTTGATGAGCGGATTCAGGGCGCCGAAACCTGGCTCTTTACGATATAAGTCGTAGTGGCTCCAATAATATCTGGCTGGTGTATGGCAATAACTGATGATTTTTTGCCCTGGCCGAGTTTTTTGCACCTGGTTGGCGTTTAAGTATGCACTGGTAATGATGATGTCGTAAGCGCTTAAGTCCATTTTTTTGAATGCGTTTACCCCGAGTGTCGGAAAGAATCGATAAGTATTTCGCAAAAAAGCCGGCAACTTTTGCAAATACGACGGTCGGACATCGACGCCATTAAAAGCCGGTACTTTGTCTGGGTTATACAGCGCGGTGTAAATTGGTGCCTCGGGAAACATAGTATGTAGCTCTAAGACAACATTTTCAGCCCCACCCATCACTGTCAAAAACTCACAAACAATGGCTATTTTTGGGGCTGACACTATTTGGCGCCCCGTTTACGTAGAACCACGCCAATTGTCTTGAACAGAATCTTAATATCTAGCCAGAATGTCCAGTTCTGGGCATAGAATAATTCTAGTTCGATACGTTCGTCGAATGATAATTCGCTGCGGCCCGAAACCTGCCAAATACCAGTCATGCCCGATTTGACACTGTGTAGCAAGGCGCTGCGACCGTGAGCTAGTTTGACCTCCTGGGGCAAGATTGGACGTGGCCCTACCAGGCTGATCTCGCCCTTAAAGACATTAAATAGTTGCGGTAATTCGTCGAGTGACGTAGCCCGCAAGAATGCGCCAAATTTGGTGATGCGGGGATCGTTTTGGACCTTGCGGTTTTTTTCATATTCAGCAACCAGGTCTTCGCGTCCCATTTGGCGGAATTCCTCGGCGGCATCATGAGCCCCGTAAGCAGCGTCCATGCTACGAAACTTGATTAGTCCGATTGGCTGCGAAAAGCGACTGAGGCGCTTACTAATATAAAAGGCTGGCCCCGGGTCGGCAATCCTCTTGATGATAAAGAGAATTAGGAAAACTGGCGACAAGATAACAATTAATATAGTGCTCACAATTTGATCAAAAATGCGTTTCAAGATCGCACCCCAGCCAACGAGGGGAGTCTGATAAACTGATATCATCGGATAGCCCAGGAATACGTCGACGGTGTTTTTGCCAGAATAGAACTCGGCTTCGCCTGGTATGAAGCGATAATCGATGTGATGCGATTGGGCGGCGTTAAGGATTTTTTGGTTACGGATGTCTGAATCATACAAATCAGTTTGAATGATAGTCGTAATGGCGTTGACGGGGATATCACGCAGAGCAGCTTCGACCAGAGGGTAGTGATGGGTGTTGAGCTCTTCGGGGACAATCTTTTTCGGCCCAGCAATGGCAACGACTTCAAAGCCGCTCCTAGCGGTATTGGCTAGGTTGCGGGCGATGTCGCTAGTGGCAGCAGATGTACCGATTATTAAAATACGACTGGTACCTTTGCCATAGCGGAACATCAGGCTACGAATTAATCGCAAAGTTTCACGTTCAAGGATAATAAAAACGAATGAACCGACAAAGGCATAAACGGCCACAAGTCGAGCAGGCATGATATTCTTGTCGCTGACGTATTGCCAGCCGATAACCAGCAGGATGCCGACGAAAGTTCCGACGGCCACTTTACCCCATTCAACCAGGCGACGATTGTAGGTACTTGGTTGATATAGGCCTAGGACGGCAAAGACAATGATCCAAAAAGGAATGATGACTATGAATCCCAGCAGGTAGTCATAGGCGTGTATGTTTGCCAGTAGTGGTCGTGGGTCGTATTGAACGCGGGCAATATAGGCAATTGTAAAAGCGGCTAGTAGTACGAAGGTATCGGCGATGATGAGAATGAGACTGTACAGCTTGGTATTTTTACGTATCATAAGTTTCTTTATTATATCATTTTTGCGATACACTAGATGGTAGATGACAGGTGGTATGAGAAGCATAAACAGCAAACTAACTCCGTTACCTCTTTTGGACAGGGTATATATCGCCATATTGTTGGTGGTGTTCGGTGGTATTGTCTTGCAGGGTCCAATAAGCGTTGGCTTCGGCACACTATGGCCACAATTTGATCTGTTAATTAAATCCTGGAAAGAGGTGTTGCTATTGATTGCCAGTGTGTTGGCTATAATTTTGCTGTACCGCAAAAAGCAATTTAATATCTTGCGTCAGCCGTTGATGCTATTAATTGCTGGCTACGCACTGCTACATATATTATTAGTGGCATTAATGTGGCACGGCACGCAGGCTGCCTTGGCTGGTCTGATGATTGATTTGCGTTATATATTGTTCTTTGGGCTGGTATATATCGCTGCCACGCTATACCCCGACCTGAAGCGTAAGTTTTTGTTAACGTTTATGGCGGGTGGCATAGTTGTGGTGGGCTTTGCGGTTTTGCAGGTATTTGTTTTGCCGGCTGACATCTTGTCGCACATTGGATATGGCAAGACGACTATCGAGCCGTATTTAACAGTTGATTTAAATCAAAGTTACATTCGTATCAACAGCACACTGCGCGGGCCAAATCCACTGGGCGCATATGCCGTGATTATCCTATCGTTCATAACAGCAGCATACTTAAAACGTAAAATTCCGCCCATTCGCAAATCGCAAATTATGGCGGTGATTTTATTGGTTGGCGGTGTTGTTGCGTTATGGGCGAGCTATTCGCGCAGTGCCGTCGTTGCGGCTATTATCGGCGCGGGACTTGTCGCGGTTGTGAGTCTGTCGTCCAGGTTATCGCGCCGCACCTGGATAGTCAGCTCGGCGATTCTGTTTGCAGTAATTGGCGGATTGGCTTTCGGCTATCGCAGTAGTTTTGTGTCAAATGTTTTACTTCACGAGAATCCGGGCAGTACCAGTAGTGTCAACTCCAACGAAGGGCACATTACTTCACTTCAGGATGGCATAGCCTTAGCCGCGGCAAACCCACTGGGTGACGGTGTTGGTAGCACCGGTTCGGCGTCATTGTACACTAACAAACCTCTGATTATCGAGAATCAATATCTATTAATTGCGCACGAGGTCGGGTGGTTGGGGCTAGGTTTGTTTGTGGTCATTTATAGCATAATTATGGCAACTTTATGGCGCCTACGTCAGAGCTACGTCGCGCTCGGCGTGTTTGCGAGCGGTGTCGGCCTGGCGATTATCGGCATGTTGTTACCAGTATGGGTAGACGACACAGTTTCAATTATCTGGTGGGGGCTGGCTGCCCTAGCAATCGGTACATGGCGCCCAGAGGGCCAGAAATAATGCCAGCCAACAGAACAACGAAGCGCCAGCGAGAGTTGCTGAACTTTGTAGATGGTTTTATTCAGGGCCACGGTTACGGTCCGAGCTATCGCGAAATTATGCGTGCCTTGGGTTACAGGTCCGTGTCGACAGTTGCTATTCATATTAATGGTCTGATAGCAAAGGGTTATTTGCATAAACGCGATAATTCAGCCAGGTCGCTTGAGGTAGTCACTACTCACCTGGACGATGCCCCGACTAAAAAAGCCCCAACTCCAGCGCAAGAAAAATGGCTGATTAACGCCGTATCAGAGCGATTCGACATATTACAACAAGCGCATGACGACAAAGTCCTCGACGAACTCTACGTTTTGATCGGAGCCTTAAAAGTCCTCGGGCTTAATGACGCACACGTTGCGATGAAGGCTAGGCTAAAGACGGCAGGATTAACAAAGTTATAAACAATTCGATGTATTTATAACATCGCTATATGTTTGACATAATATTAAACCAAGCTTAAGCTTAGGACATAGTAATAAATACAATACAAAAATAAAAAAGGACACCGATATGAAGTTACTGAAAAGTATTAGACTTAAGCGCCTTGCTGGCGTTTTTATATTCGTGTTTGCGGTGATCGCAACACAATTCTCGGGCGTACAATTTGCATCTGCTTTGACAACAGACACCTGGACTGGAACGGCCGGGGACGGCAAGTTTAGTACGGCTACTAACTGGCAGGGTGGCGTTGCGCCAGTTAATGGCGATGTGTTGGCTTTTGATGTTACGTCCCTAACAGCCAATTCAACCGTTAATAACGATATGACTAACCTATCTCTCGCTGGTATCAATTTTAGTGGCACCAACTCTAGCAACGCGGCATACACGATTACGGGTAACGCTATTACATTAACCGGGTCTGTAGTCAATGCAGCAACCACTACGAGTGGTGGTTCCACGTACTATATGTACAATACGATTCAGGCTAATATTGTATTAGCCGCTGCTGTTGCCCTGCAGAACGTTAATTATGGCAGCAGCGCAAGCCAGACTATCGACACAGCCAGCTATGCATTGAGTATATCTGCTTCTAGTTGTAGTGAATTGCCACAGCTAGTTGGGAGCGGTAGCTTAAACTTGAGTGGTTCTAACGCAAGCTTTGCACTTCAACAGCCAAGCCCTAGTTTCTCTGGGGCAATTAACATCAGTTCTGGTGTTGTATATGCACAAGCCGGTGCGCTTGGCGATGCATCTGGCGCGACTAATATTTCAGGCACGGGGTCGTTGAATCTTTACGCAAGTGCTGACAGTAGCTGGTCCGAGCCGTTTAACCTGGGTGGTAGTGGCTATATTCTAGCTGAACACGGCAGCTCTAACGGCTGTATGGGTTCTTCTGCTGCTACTGCCTATACGGCGACTTTAACAGGTCCAGTAACTTTACAGAGCGACTTTGCGTATGGTGCCGCAAATGCTTCGTTTGGTTCTGATAATTTGAAAATTACAGGTACATATACAAATAACTCACACTCATTCAACGTTGCTGCTGGCGTACCCGGTACTTTAACGCTACCTACTGGCACAGTTCAGGCACCAGTAACGACGAACAAGTATTCTGACAGCCAACCAGCTGTTGATATAGTGGTCGGGCATAACGACACGACTACGCTTGACGGTGAAAGAGGACGTGTTGACGTAGCGGATGGTGGTATTTTGATGGGTGACGGAACCGCCGCGAGCGCCTATATCACTAATGGCGGTATTATCGCCCCTGGACACTCGCCAGGAAAACTAACAATAACTCAGACATTGTACCTTGGGGCCGGCTCGATCTACCAAGCTCAATTGCAGACTGCGACCGTGGGCGGCTATGACCAAATTCAGGTTAGCGATCCAAGCCGAACGACCGGTAATGATGTTTATATCGACCCAACGGCCGTCTTGGATGTATCACTCTATCCCGGATATAATATTAAAAAGGGCGATCAATTTATGATCATCAATAACCTGCAGCCAAGCACACAAAAAGTTACAGGTACTTTTGCTAACTTGTCCGAAGGTACTCAATTTACGGTTGGTGGTATAACATTCGGTATTAGCTATGTTGGCGGTGACGGCAATGATGTCGTATTAACAGCCCTTAGCGCTGGTGCGGCGCCAGTAATACCAAACACCGGTGCTAAGCCTTTAAAACTTGCTAACCCAATAGTCTTGGTGGGTCTGGGTATTATGGCAGCCGGTATACTGTTGACACTTGCTCGTCGCCGATTTAATAATTAAATAAAACGTAACTTAAAATAACTATATGTAATGAGCGGGGCCGTATAGGCGCTCGCTCGTTATATGTATGAGACAAAAAATAAAACAACAAACATGAAAAATGACTTTACGACAACTAGGGGACGTATACGCTCTGAACCAAGAGCTCCTTTTGTTGCGCGCGAAGTTGTATACGTGCGTCGTCAGCCAGGTGTAGTTCAATATAATACGGTTATTAATTCGGATAGTATCGCTACTCCAGTCAACGAGCCTCGACTTATTGATGATATTGTTCGTACGGCGCCAGCTCCTGTTGTCGTGAGTGTGTCTCTACGTTATAGCTTTGCCAAAACGGCTAGACGCGCGGATATTTTGTACCGCGCGATAGCTAGTAATGGACCAGGCAGTAATACAGACAGTCGAAAAAGAGAACCTAAACTTAAAAAGCATAAAGTTGGTCGTCTACTGTTTGGTATTCTGGCTGTTATTGTTCTTGCGGCTACTGGATATATAGGCTTTGATACCTGGCAAATCAATAACCATGCCGAGCATCAAATAACACAAACTGTCAGTGCGCTAGCGAAGGCGACGGTTGACCCAAAAGCGCATCAAGCCGCTGAGGGTACCGACGAGAAGCCGCTTCCAGATACATCACTCAAGGACTATCATGTTGCCGCCAGTCTGCCGCGAGCACTCTATATTAGCAAATTAGGTATCGCCGCACGGGTTCTACCGATGGGTGTTAATCCTGATGGCAGTGTTCAGGCACCACTTAACATATACGATTCTGGTTGGTATAGCGGTAGTGTTCAGCCAGGTCAGATTGGCGCTGTGTTTATTGATGGGCATGCCTCTGGGCCGACCCATTTTGGCCTATTCGGTAATCTCTACAAACTGACGGTTGGCGATACGTTGCAAATTGAGAAGGGTGATGGAACACGCTTGACGTATAAAGTTGTGCATACCGAGGTTGTTGATAAGGATAAAGTCGATATGAAATCCATGTTGTTGCCGTACGGTAAAGCTCTAAGAGGACTTAATCTAATGACGTGTGCTGGAGAGTGGGTCCAAAACGGCAAGACTTTATCGCAGAGAGTGCTGGTTTATACAGAACAGATATAAAAGCATAGTCGATATGTTTTGTACGTTATAATATTAAACAGATGATTAACAGGTGGTTTACCAGGCTATACGACTGGCTCAAGCTTCACCATAAGCGGGTCCTGGTATTTGGGGGCGGCGGTTTTGTTGTTGCTCTTGTGGTGGCTCAATTATTATATCCAGCTGATCGGTTATTGCCGCTAGCTTACATTGACGGCCTACCTATGGGGGGTTGGAGTAAATCGGATGCGGTGGTGGCGCTAAATAGCAAATACCTACAGACAACAATTGATTTGCATTTTGGGCATAGCAAGAAGGCCTATCGTAGTCCCAACCCAACCGATATTGGTCTGAGTATAGACAACACGGCGCGCATCGACGACGCAACCTATCCGTGGTACATTCGTATACTACCAGGGTCATTATTATGGGGGTCATTAGTTACCGGCCCGCACGCGGCACCAACATACACCAGAGACAGCACGGCAGTTGATGACTATATAAAAAGTGAGTTTGGTGATTCGTGTAGTGTATCGCCTATTGATGCGTCTATAGAGGTGTCGGACGGTAAGCTGGTTCTACAACATAGTTCACCTGGTGGTGTTTGTAAAGTTGACGATCTCAAACAAGCCTTGTTGCAGGTTGAGCCGATTATTACGGCGCCTAATAGTATAACTATATCAGCCGAGGCTGTACCGGCTGTCGTGCGCGATGTTGATGCGCAGAAGTTGATTAGTCAGATTGATACTAAAATTGCTAACGGTATCACGGTGACAGTTGGTGACAAAGATATTACTATACCGGCCGCTACTTTAATTAGCTGGCTCGACTTTAGCACTACTGGAAATAAACTGGTATACAGTCTTAACGCCGACCGAGCCAGTGAATACTTGACTCAAACCTTTGCCAGCAAGGTTCTGGTTGCGGCTGGTGTGACAACGGTTTCGACTCGCGACTTTGTCGAAATCTCACGCCAAACCGGCGTAAGCGGACAGACGTTAGACATAACGGGCACATTAACTAATATTAAAGATTTTATTGATGGAACAAGCCCTACGGTTAGTGTTGCGACAACTGTTACCGCGCCGACCATTAAATACACACGTAGCTACAGTGCTACCGATACTGGCTTGTCGGCGTTGATGAGTAATTATGCGCAAACTCACGCCGGCACTTATGGGGTGTCGTTAATTGAGCTGTCCGGACAATATCGCCGCGCGTCATACAATGCCGAGGCCTCATTTACGACAGCTAGTACCTACAAGCTGTTTGTGGCATATAGTTCCTTGCTGCGCGTTGAGTCCGGAGAATGGAGTTGGTCGGATCAGATTCAGGGTGGACGCGATTTGGCGACGTGCCTAGACGATATGATTGTCGTTTCAGATAATGACTGCGGCTATGCTTTACTGACAAAAATTGGTTTTGCCGCAATCACCAACGAAGCTCACGACATCGGTTGTGTGGACACTTCATTTATGGGTAACGACGGCATCAAAACCACTCCTCAGGACCTAGCGCTGTTTATGGCCGAGCTACAATCTGGACAAATTCTAAAGCAACAGTCCAACCGCGACATATTGATTAATGCTATGAAGCGTAATATCTATAGGCAGGGAATTCCGGCCGGATCGACCGGTGTTGTTGCTGACAAGGTTGGGTTTCTGGATGGATTGTTGCATGATGCTGCGATTGTTTATTCGCCCGATGGAACGTACGTGCTGGTAATTATGACCGACGGCGCAAGCTGGTCAAATATAGCCGATCTGACTAGCCAAATCGAAGCCCTAAGAGCACAATAACGTGTAAGGCGAGTAATCAACGCAGAATAGGCGTTGACGCACCTACCGAGGTAAGGGTATAATATCATCTGTATTCCGACGTAGCTCAATGGTGGAGCAAGAAGCTGTTAACTTCGAGGTTGCTGGTTCGAGTCCAGCCGTCGGAGCCAGATTGTAAACACTAACCAAACTGACCGATATCCGTATCGGTCTTTTTTGTTATAGTTATAGTATGAATCAGGTAAAGCGCAAGACTGTTAAGTCAGCGAACAACGCAGACTTTCAATTAATTACGGATATGTCTAGTAAGGAGGCTAAAGCCTATTTTCGCGAGTCGAAGCACTACGTGAACTTTGATTTGCCGCCCTACTTTAAGTTTGACGATGTCATAGTCTATGCTGCCTCAATGCTCATCAAGAAGAATCTGTCAGATGTGTGTATGAAGAATAATAAAGGGAAACCAATATTCCCTGGGAATTATGCCGATGTGAACTATGTTGTCCTAAGTAACAAAGATGGCGGGTTCGCGTGGAGACCTCTTCAAATTATCCATCCCGTATTATATGTAGACCTTGTTAATATTATGACTGAACCAAAAGCCTGGTCTGCTATAACCAAGCTTTTTGAAGATAGGAGTAAATCGTCGGTTGAGTGTATCAGTATACCCCTTAAATCTAAGACTGGTGAGTCGAATAGGGCGGTTCAAGTGAGCAACTGGTGGGATAAGATAGAGCAGGAATCACTTCGAAAGGCGCTCGATTATAAATTTATGTTTCAGACGGACATAACTAATTGTTATGGTTCTATGTATACACACTCTCTTGAATGGGCGCTAGAACCGGGCGGAAGGTTAAAAGTCAAAGCCGATAGGTCGTCTGGAAAGCAAACAAAAAACCTCGGAACGGAAATTGATTTCAGACTAAGGCAGATGAACCAGAATCAGACTATAGGTATCCCACAAGGCTCCGCACTTATGGATTTTATAGCAGAGATAGTGCTAGCTGCCACGGACATCGAACTAACTGACAGGATAAACAATGAATTAAGTGACAAGGACTTCTCCATACTTCGTTATAGGGATGACTATAGAATTTTTGCTAATGAGTATCAGACCGGCCACGAAATTATGAAGATATTAAATAACGTTCTTTTCAAATGGAATATGAGCATGAATGCCGGCAAAACGCATGAAACAAGCAATATTATCGCTTCTTCTATTAAACCTGAAAAGATGGAGGAGATATACACGGGCTCTGTTCAGCAGTCATATCAAAAGGCCGCCATGCGTATATATATGCTATCTGAAAAGTACCCAAATGCTGGTCTTGTTGCCAAGAACCTGACTGATTACTACGATAGAGTACAAAGGTTAAAGAAATCCGCGAGTATCGACTACGAGGTTGTAGTGGCAATTGTCACCATGATTGCTTACTATAGCCCTCGCTATATTGCTCAGGTTGCTTCAATCATTACAACTCTTATAGAGAAGTCAGAGAAAGCCTTGGATAGAAAAAAGGTGATATCTAAGATTATCGAAAAGTTTAAGGACATACCAAACACTGAACTCATTGATGCCTGGTTGCAGCGCATAGCGGATGCTGACGAGATAAGGGGCTATAGCTTTAATAGTATGATTACTAAGGTTGCTCTTGGCGACGAAGACAATTCTAAGTTGTGGAACTCTCAGTGGCTATACAAAATCAACAGAAGTCTTATTGATAATGCTGACATATCAAATCTTTCACAAGAGATAGATCGGGGTACGTTTAATCCGATTGTTGGTCGCGAAGAGTTTGAGCTTTATAGGATAGGATATCCAGACTAGGCGGCCTTTCGAACTATCTTGAGCGCGCCGTTTTTTAACAAGAGTTCACTTACTATTCCAATAACCAGCTGACGTTTTTCTGACTCCGAACCTTTCTTTAGTACGTACCTAGCATATTCCACGACCGGATTATCGAGTTGTTGGCTTATATCATAATGTCCCATTAGTATGTTCGAGGCTTCTCGATGTCGAGAGATTATGTCCGACAATTCTTTTGATGTTTTGAGCTTTTTATAGTTAATGTCTATAAAGTCTTTCAGGATTGTGCACATATCCGACTCTCGTATATAGGGTTGCCTACAAGTTCGCTTCGTCCGCCCCGTGCAGCAATAGTAAACGTGTCGCTTGAAACTACCATCTTTCTGTTTCTTATATTTCTCTTGTCCGATAATGAGCGTCCCGCATTTACCGCACCTAAACTTACCCTTGAAGACAAAGTCTTTTGATCCCCATACTCCCTTCCAAACATGCCTAGTTTCCTGAACTTTGTCGAACAGTTCTTTCGTGATGAGTGGTTTGTGAGCACCCTTATACCAAGGTTGGTCTGGACCTTCCGGATATTGGAATTCTCCGTAGTAGAAGGGGTTGATGAGCATTGCAAGTACGCTACTTACCGGAACCTGTTTACCTGTTCGTGTGATAACGCCTTTTTTATCGAGCCACTCTTTGAGCCTGCGTCCACTCCAGCCATCGGCGGCTTTATAAAATATTTCAGTAATAATATCTGCTCGGTCAGGGTCGGGTATGATGTCGTTAACGCCACCGAAGCTTCTATTAATGTAGCCAAGTGGGGCGGTGCCTGGTCGCCAGCCCATCTCACATTTTGCTCGAATACCTCGTTTTACATTGATACTCTTGTTGTCGTTTTCGAGTTTAGCTTGTGAACACAGGATCATGAGTAGGAATTTCTCGTTTGGATTATTTGAGAAGGTTTGTGAGTACGTCTTAATGTGTAGGAGCTTGCCTTGATCCATCAGGTCGACAATCGCTCCTAGGTCGCCAGCGTTACGGCTCAGTCGGTCTGGTGCCCAAGTGAGTACGGCGTTATATTTGCCATCCCGTAAGTCTTGTAACATTCGCATATAGACGGGGCGTTGGCCTGAATCTTTCGCTGAGTGGCTCTCCTGGAGTTCGCACACGACGTTTAATCCTTGAGCTTGCGCCATTGCTCGCATTTCAGCGAGCTGTGAATCAATTGACATTGCCTGACGTTCGTCGGATTCGCTCGATTTTCGCGCGTATAGACAGTATTTCAGAGGTGATTTTGTATCCATCAAGCACTACCATACTCGAAAGATTTTGGAAGTCTAGCCTATTTTGCTGACCAATCTCCAACGTAATCGCTTAAACCACTAGGTGTATACATGACGTCGCTAATAGTTGTGTCGCTTGGCATTTGGAACATCACGCATCCTGTGGAGCTTGACCCAGCTGTTAGAGATATCTCATCCCAGATTTTCGTGCCTGAATCATCGTAATAAAAGTACGTACACTCGTTCGCAGGCATGCCTACGGGAGTGTAATACTTTTTATCTGATCCAGTAATTATAATGTCATTGGTAATAGGGTACGTGTAGGTAGCGCCAGTATTGTTTTTAATGGTGAACTCCACAGCTAGAAGCCGATTCCCAGTATCGGGAGTTTTGTAGGCGCTAGTTACCGGATCGATTACTCGAGTTAGTGTGACGGATAGTCCGCTATTGCCTCCAATCTTAAGTGTATCTTCAAACTTTCCGAAGGCATACTTCGACGCATCCACCTGTGCGCTGCTATCCTTGGATTTGCTTTGTGATGTTGATGAACTGGTGTTTACGGCGCTATTAACCGCGGACGTAACGATTAAGATATATATCAATGAACAGACTGCGCTCGATATGACGGATACGATAAGCAGATGTGTGCCGAGTTTTTTATCTAATAGCCTATCCTTAGTGAGGTAAATAATACCGAGGATGATGCCAACAAATGGCAAGAGCACTGCGATTGTCGTGAATTGCCTATATGAGTCATGTTGGTTGGCTATAACTTCTTTTTTCTGTGTTGACATGGCACATCCTTCTTAAGGGCTGTCATGACATAAAAAGGACAGCCACGTTGATTGTCTAGATCTTGAACAAGCCGTTAAGCCTATTCACGTAGCTGCCCATTTCTGCGGCTTAACTACGCTAGCGAATGCTTCGCGTCTTGTTCAAAATCTAGACTTTATAAGTATATCTGTAAGGGGTAGTAAAAGCTAGCAGACTCCGTCAATTGTAAAGATCTACGGGCTTTCGTGGCTTCAGGTAACTCCTTTCGTGAGCTTCGAGCCAGTAGGTTATCGCCTTCCATTCACCATCATTCACTTTTTGTATGAGTCTCGACTCGGCTATGTCACTGATTGCCGAACAACCCTCGTATTTTGCTCGGTCAACATTATACCTAAACGTATTATCATCCTTCATCCATCGGTAAAAGGTCGCCCTTGATATACCAGTCTTCTGGCAAGCTCGCTCAATGATTGGTACAATTTCAAGCTCCTCAAGAATTTTCTTTTTAGCTCGAACGTTTTTCGTCATTGATCTTCTCCCGCTTTAGCCCGGTCAACTTCTCCCACCTCCTTAAAGCTACCTCGGCGTATATCGGCGACTTTTCCATGATGTTACATCGTCTTTTGAGTTTAGTGCTTGCAATCAGCGTCGAGCCGCTGCCGCAAAACGGTTCCACGACTAGGTCGCCTCGTTTGGTGAGTACTTTGATATAGGGGATAAGTATTTCTAGTGGTTTCGTGCCAAATATAACACCCTGACCCGAACTCTTTTCGTCATCAGCATTGAACTCAATGAAATCAGTTGGTTGGTATCGCTTGCCGTGCTCGTAGCCTTCCCAAGTAGGCTTCCCAGCAATCGCATACAATGCAGTCTCGTACTCCTCTTGCAGTCCATCGGGTTCTTCATCGTGATTGTATGCAACCTCACCACTACCCCCAACCATGGCGATGTCGTGCTTTGAAAAGAATTTGTACTTTGCGGAAAATCCTTGGTGCCGATTTGGGAGGTGCCAACATATCATGTTCTTCACTTTCCAGTACTTTTCCATCTCTGCCCAGATAATGCGGAGGTTCTTCCAATTCTCGTAACAAATAATAGAGAAGTCCGGTTTGGCATGGGCGGCAACATTCGCCATCCATAGCTCGGTGAAATTACCTGGTAGAACGTCGGTTTCCAGGTATTTACGGTCTCGCTTCGCGCCAAAACCTTCTGTTGGCTTGCCATGACGTTTTGCGTGCAAATAGTCCAGTAGGTAAGGGGGGTCTGTGAGTGCTAAGTCGGCCAACTCGCTATTCATAAGTTTGGCGAAATCCTCAGGTACGGTTGAATCTCCGCACATTAAGCGGCTATCACCAAGCTTATAAACATCACCCTTTTGGACACTAATCTTTTTAATGTCGAGTTTTTCTAATTCCTTTTCTAGGTCGAATTGTTCAGGCGTGTCGATATCAACATTAAATATGTCATCGAGTTCTTCACTACTAAAACCAACCTCGTCGAGTAGAGTAGGGTCAAACTGAGCGAGTAGCTCATAATTCCATTCACCTTGATTCAAATTCAATCGTATATTTAGTTCCTTTTCTTTCTCTTCATCGAGGCTGACGTATACAACTGGAACTTCGGTATAGCCGAGATCTTGTGCCACTTTGAGGCGGAAGTGACCACCTATAACTATATTCATGCGCTCAGGTTGGGAGTTAGCGAGCAGGGGTTCGACAAGCCCATATTTCTGAATACTCTCGGTGAGCTGAGTGATTGCTTCGTCACTCCACTTTCTTGGGTTATATTTTGAGGACTTTAAGTCGCTGATTTTTACCTGCTGAACGGTTAGTGTAGTTAGTGTCATAATGCTTTCCTTCGATTACGGGTTTGTAATCTTACGATAGGCTCTTATGGTAACTAAATACACAACATCATTACGGGGCTATTGTGTCGATTCGTTCTTGGTAGCGTTTGATGATTGTCGATACGTATTCAGGCGTGATGGCGTGGCCTTGCTTTGCAAGATAAGCTGCAATTTCCTTATTGCTCATTCCCTTATCATGCCTCATGGCAAAGATCTTGCTGTCACGCTCAAGCCTAGGGTAGGGCTGATTCTTCAACGGAGTGTCCTTTATGGTACGAAGCACGTTTTTAACTAGATCCCACACTGCGTCTATATCCTCCCGTTCGGTCTGGGGGTCAAGCTCGAGATCTACGCCAACTTTTTTGCCTTCACTATCGAATCTCAATTTAATGCGGGGTCCAATGAGATCGGGAATCAGAACGGCTTTATCTCCAGTTGAGGCATACTGCCTTAGCCCGCTGAGCCATCTCTCGTTTGGGAAGAAAGTCTTTGTAATGTCTGCAAGAATAGTATCAAGCTCTGAGTTGGTAGCGCCAGCCTTTTTCGCTTCTTTGAATGCAGTAATTCGATCTTGGAATGACCTACTAGCAACAATTCGTAAAGCCTTTTCGGCCTCACGTTTTCTTAATTGAGTAAGCTTATCAACTTTTTCTGTCATTTCACTATTGTACGATCTTAAGCATCATTGTTTCTACCATTGCTTAGAGATGAGCTGCAAGATAGCAGTAATCTCCTGCTCGTATAGTTTCTTATATCCTTCGATATCAATCATGGCTGCTTCATCGGAAAGCATGTGGTGGCCACTCAAGTTCCTTATCTTTGCAATGTTTGAAAAAGTTGTTGCGGTGTCGAAATTTGTTGACGTAGCAACTATCTCTTCCAGACTCGTTACGGGAACGGACATTGACTCCTGCTTCACATCCGGAAAGTCACGCCTGAATTCACGACTCATTGGCAGGCCTCCCATATTATCGATCATGCCCCCCGAGTCCTTTTTTGGATAATAGTGTTTGGCGATCGTCTCGAATATCCTACCACCTCGAAATAGGTGCTGAATGACTGGATCGACCGAGGCAATATTGGCACCTGTTAGGTGTAAGTAATGATATCGTTCTTCGAACTCCATGACAAAGCTATACAGCGCGGTGATAAGTGCATAATTTTCTTGTTTCAAGAACTCTCTGACAAACTTTTCAACAAATACGTCTGTATTAATAAGATCTGAGGATGTGTTAACGGCGAAGTTTACGAGGGCATTTTGGATAAAAGTTCGCGTAACCATGACAACAATATCTGCGGGATGGCCATATTGTTTGAGTTGAACTAGTTTTCCGGCTGGGTTCTCTATCCATACTTCGAATGGTTGACCGTTAGACTTGCGCTGATCTTCTTTGATAGCAGCGGCAAGATAGAAGTTGGCAGCTTCATAATTCCTCATTTGGAATGCTAACCATCCAAGAAAGAAGAAAGGGGTGCCTTTGTGTAGTTGCTCGTATTTATCCGCGTTCTCTTGCTTCAGAAGTAGCAACATTAGTTCGTAGTCGTGGTATCGCTCGAACGGTTCAGTCGCGGCGTCACTGCTACCTGGCCCAAAGTCTTCAAAAAGCTTGTCGCCACTCACAGGATCAGATGCATCAAGCTGTCGAAACGCTTCAAGCATCTGATCCTTATTATCGTTCATTCTGGTGGATATGAAATTGTACATAGCTAGGTTCCTTTAGTATGCGCTTTATGGCTGGTCGAAGTGTCGTTGTCCCTAGACCTCTGGTAGATTTAGTAAGTTGTCTGACCATTTGCCATCAGATTTGGTTTGAAGGAAGCGAGTTCCGGCGGCACTGACGTTCACGTAGCAGTATACTTTAGTACCATCGCGGCCAATCACGTATGCAGAGTTGCCTCTATCGATGTAGCTGACCATTACTTGGCGTGTATCGATGCCCGTAGTGTTGTCTGATGGATCAAACCACTTGTAGTGGCTGACTGCTTCGTGACGGTTATAATGGTTGCCGTGGTCTTTGCGGATTCCGGTGATTTGTACAGTTGACATAAAAGTTCTCCTATTAAATTAAATGTGTCCAGAAGGAGACCCAGGTCGGCATCCATGCTGGCATAGTTAGTATAAGGGTGATTGCCACCCCAAATTCAATCGCACTCCAAGCTAAGGAGTGCGATTGATGGTATCGGCGACTCATTACAGCAGCCCCTTTAAAAGGCCACTGAGCCCTGTATAGTCAATTTTGTCCGACTTCGTGCGGTTGCTTTGCCAGTGTAGTGCGCGCAAGTTGGACGGTTGGTGAGTCTTAGCTGGGAATAGGGCTTGAGGCAGAATGTGGTCGATTTCCCAACCATATGCTGTCTGAAGACCGTAATCATCCCATTTAATGGTGCGGTTGTAATCATCTACACGCCAAATACCAGCATCGTAGCCGATATATGGTCGCGCCTTGTTCCAGGCACCGAGCTTGCGTTGATATTCTTGTTGGCGCTGTGTGATCCAGTTTAGTGGTTCGTTCATAATGCTGCCTTTACCCTTGATCCCATACTCTAACTCCTTGACTTACTAGTCCTACTATGTTATTGTTCTATAGTATATTTGTTTAAGTTTGTTTAATTTTCATCCCACCTTTGTTTATGGTATCATGGAATGAATGAGGAGGTCAACATGGAAAACCAACGTTTAATCGGTTCACGAATTAAACAGTTGCGCAAAAAGAAGGGTTTATCTCAGACGGGCTTGGCTACTTTTATAAACAAGAGTGCTATGCAAGTCTCATATATAGAGAATGGTGAGCGTAAAGCTGGCCCGGATACTCTGGAGCGCATTGCAAAGGCACTCGACGTAACTGTCGGTGATTTTCTTGCACCTACCGTGACCTCAAGGGTATCGACAATCACATATGGTCGTATGTCACCACTTATATCCGTTGATCAAAAAGCTGATGTGGAGCAATCACTCAACGACTTCGATAACTATGTCCGGAGTAATTTGCTGTGATTCGATATCCAGCTGCACGGGGAAGAGCGACAAGTGTTCTCAGCATGTTCCATGCTGGTGATGCTCCTGTAGATGTCAAACTAATAGCTCAAAAGCTTGGCTTTCAGGTTGTACCTTTTGAATTTCCAGACACCATGTCGGCGGTTGTGCGTATTTACGAAGACGGTAAAAAGGTAATAGGAGTCAACAAGAAACAGTCGGAGGTGCGTCAACGATTTTCAATTGCGCACGAACTTGGCCACTATCTTAGCGGACACGAGAGCTATAATCACGACCAAATCGTCATCGACCCCGAACGTAGGTATCAAGACCCTAGCTTCCAGGTTGAACAGGAAGCGGATGAGTTTGCCGCAGAGTTACTGATGCCCAGCAGATTATTGAAGAAAGATTTTGACGGTAGTCCGTCGTCAATCACTAGCCTGGCTAAGAAGTACAATGTCAGCGAACAGGCTATGTGGATTCAGGTTATCAACCTTGAGCTTGTGGTTGAGGCCCCAGTTTTCTAGCAATTTCTTCCTCGACAACCGATATTAGCTTCGGGTTATCTTTCCGCAGAATAAGAAAAGGCCCCCTAGGTATCCGACGGGCTTTTATTTTACCTTGGCGAGTTAGCTTACGAATCGTCTGGATATGGAGCCCAGATTTCCATGATAGGGTAGAGTCTGTTACGTATTTCTTGTGGTCGTAGTCACCACACAAAGACCCTGGAATCTTTTTCTTGTTAACGGCATCCTGGCAATTCATGCATTTAAAGCCCCATTTGTCGTACCAACCCGCTGTACCATAGACCATCTGCCCACAAAGGGAACAATTTCTTCCTTCACCCTCCATCGAAAAACCCTTCGGCTCAGTTTCGAGTCGCTTTTTGAGTGCTCGTTGCGCCATATCCATCTCGATGAGCAGGTCCACAAAACTAACGAGATTTTGTGCCGATTCCTTCATCTCAAGATCGGATTCGTACTTGATGCCTTTCTCGTCACTAATCTTCTTAAATTCTGCTAAACTTTTGTCTGAAATGTTATGATACTTCATCTTCTTTCTCCTCTCGTTGCTTCCTTTTGTAGATATCGTATATAAGCTGGGCTAATGCCAGAGCATCGGCCTTTCGCCGTTCTTCAATGTCTGTTTCCGCTTCTTTTGCCATAAAAGACCTCCTTTGTCCATTATAAAACGAGACACTTCTCACTAAGGCGTGTAGTGTCTCATTTGTCTCGTTTTACCCCCGTTAGATGGTCCGTGACCTGTATGGGGAGCCAAATTAGATATCTATAAGTTCGAGACCAGTTATTGTGGCTGGTCTTTGTTTACCCTCTGACAGTAAGCACTATTCGTGTTTCGTTGGAACCTACTACGATGAGGGCGTTTTAGGGCATGACCAGGCACTCCGAATTACCTCTGTGTATTAAATTCGAGACCGCTGTGCCCGCTCTATAAACAGCATCAATGGTTTGTGACCGACTAGTATCTTGAAAAATAATGTATTTTATGTTATGAATGTATTATGAAAAAGGTTGCTATCGTCGGTTTGGGATATGTTGGCCTTCCGCTTGCACACCGTGCGACTGCCGCGGGCTATCTTGTTTCGGGTGTAGACAGTAGCGACAAAGTGATAAATCACCTTGGTCATACTGAGGCGGTGTTCTCTTCCTTATCTAATTCCTACAATAGCGTTAAGATGGTAGATATTGTTGTCGTATGTGTGCCAACGCCAATTCACGAAGATAAATCTCCTGATCTGAGCCATATTAATAGTGCGTTAATGCAGGTTGGTAAGCGGCTCCACAAGGGCCAGCTGGTAAGTATTGAATCGACGGTCTTCCCTGGTTATTGTGCAACGACAGGGCGCCATATCCTAGAGAGTGAATCCGGTCTGGTCGCTGGAAGCGATTTCTATCTCGTACATTGCCCAGAGAGGGTTAATCCAGGCGACAGTGTTTGGCATGTCGGCAATATTCCGCGCGTGCTAGGTGCGGTAAACGAAGAGTCTGCCGTGGTTGGCAAGCGTTTCTATGCCGATATTACCGATGGCGGAGTGTTTGTGACGCGCAATATGGATGAGGCGGAAGCAGCAAAGATGGTCGAGAATACCTTTAGGGATATAAACATCGCGTTCGTAAATGAGCTTGCGAAGTCGTTCGATGGCACGAATGTCAGCTTGGTGAGTGTCATTGATGCCGCTTCGACAAAACCCTTCGGCTATATGCCATTTCGCCCAGGTCTTGGGGTGGGGGGCCATTGCATTCCTGTGGATCCTGAGTATCTTATTGACGCCGCACGTGCTCGTGGGTTTCGGCATGACCTTATTATTAATGCGCGCAAGGTTAACGATAGTATGGTAGATTTTGTTGTGAATAAAATACAAAAGAGCGCAAGCGGGAGTGTGGTCGCACTTTTGGGGCTTACCTATAAGCCGGGCGTTGCTGATCTGCGCGAGAGCCAAGCAATGAGACTGCGTAATGCTCTTGTCGAAAAAGGCTATAGTGTTATTGCATATGACCCTTTAGTAGAGTCTGACGTTGAGAATGTTGAAGACGCGCTTGCGGGGGCGGAGACGGTGGTTATTGCGACCGCCCATGAAGAATTCTCCGGTATAGAGGAGCGCATTAATAATTTTAGTAGTATTACTTTAGTGTTTGACGCAGGACGGAGCGTTCGTCCGGCGCTTCTCAAAAAGGCTAAGTACATGGGGATTGGCGTGTAATGAGTGCGGCTGTTATTGCGTCAATACTCTGCCTGATTATTCTTTTGAGGGCTATTCGTAACCTCTATAACTTACTGAGAAGTCTGAGGTGGCTATCTTCAAATTCATTATCTCGACAAAAGGAGGACGCCGGGACGAGATTTATTATATGTATTCCTGCGCTTAATGAGCAAAACACAATAGAGGCGACGCTTGATAAGTTTCTCGATCAGGAGTACCCCCGTTCTCTCTATTCTGTCTACGTGGTGACGACGTCAAGAGAGCGTCGCAACGCCGCCCGGCCTTCAACGGCTGAGGTTGTTGAAGCCTATCGCGGTCGCCTTTCTAAGGAGAAAGCGAAGCTGATAAACGTTGTGAACTACCCCAAGAGAGATGGGCGGATGGCACATCAAATCAACTATTTGGCCCAGAGACTGACGAGCAGCCTGACGCGTGAGAATGTATATTTTGTGATTTATAATGCGGACTCGCATATTTTGCCAAATACGCTTTCTCGCACAGACGCTCAAATTGCGTTAGCTAAAAAGCGAACAGGGAGGTATCCGGGGCTTCTTCAGCAGTCTGCACTCTATCAATATCAGGGCCGCGATAGGATTGCGGAAGGGGCGGGTCTTCATCAGACTCTGTGGACGCTGATGCATGAGGTGCCAAAGATACGCAGCCAGTCCTCTGGATTGGAAAGACTTGGTGACTCTAGGCGCCGGCTATCGATATTGCTATATAGCCGAATCGCTCACTGTGTGGGGCATGGCTTATTTGTGCACGGACGTTATTACTTAGATCATCCATTTTCCAGCGACATACTCAATGAGGATTTGCCGTACGGCCTACAGGCGTGTGCAATTCGTGAATCGATTCTGCCTATTCCCTCACTTGAGCTCGCGTCTACGCCGGCTAGATTAAGTATGGTGTACAGACAAAAGAGTGTATGGTTTAATCCCTTTTTTGAATTCTTATCGTTTGGAAGACAGCTGAGCGCCAGGAGGCTTTACAAGTCGAAGTTTGAGCTGGGTTATCTTGTCGTTCAGGCGTACATACCACTCTTCATTTGGTTGCTTCACAGCATAATCCTACTTGGCGGATTGTTGTTTTGTGTTCTTGCTGGTCCGTGGTACGTTGCCATGTGGTGTGTCGCAATCTCTGTATATTGGTTCATTCCGGCTGCGATAGTGACTCTTTATAGGAGACGGCTTGATAATGGTGGTACTAATTCGTTTTGGTCAATAGGATGGGGTGTGGTTTACGTGCTGAGTCACTCCATCGGTCCAATATGGTCGGTGATGAGATGGGGGAGGGCGCGTCTATTGCATGTCGCGCCGGACAAGCCAAAGACGGAGGCGCTATGACGTACGTTGGTATAGAAGGATCTAGTTATGTTGGTAAAACGACTGTAGGAATAGCCCTCGAACAGAGGGGGTATTATGTCGTTCCTGAGTATGATGCCCAGGGGCCGTTTCCTGCTTCTGACGGAAGCTTAGAGGGTCACAAAGCGGTTATCGATGAGTTGATTTTCCGGGAGTTAAGGAGGACCGAAGCGGTGTCTCGCGCGGCATTCGTGGGTTATGCCTTCTCCGACAGGACCCCAATTTCTTTTTTGACTTTTGAAGACATGAGAATGCGCACTGCCCGCAACGCCGAGGCATTCGCGCTTCACCTGGCGGTTAAGGACTATGCGGTGGAGAGAGTAGACCAAGAAGTGTCTGCCGGAAACATCGTGATTCCCGATAGGGTTGCAGTGCTACGGGTTGCGAGCGAGGCACTCTTTCGTCGAAGGGTTGAAGGTCGAGGCGTGACGGCTGTGGAGGAGCTCTCGAACTATGGTGTGCAGCGTTATGTTGCAGATAGGGCCTTGGCTTACGCTACTCAATACGTTGGCCCAGACGAGACTTGCCTCATTGATGTTGACGAGATGGGGGCAGAAGAGCTCGCCGATAGGCTTGTGGCTATGGCCGGCCGGGATGGGGTATAGTTTTATTATGGCAACACGTCGCGAGAGACTCGAGGAACACGATAACGATTACGGATTTGACCCACGAGAGGTGCTGGATCACGGGACTCAGTTGGCCTATTCTCCTTCTGTTTCTGTCGTTATTCCATATTTTGAGACTGGAAAAGTTTTTGAAGCGGTGCTCGTATCCTTGCGGGCTGCGATAGATAGATACGGAGGGGATGTAGAGGTCATAGTCGTTGATGACGGTTCAGTAAAAAGACCTCTTGTAGATTACATGAAGGCTGGCGGTACGTGGCTTAAGCCTATTTTTCTTCCTGAGAACATGGGTAGAACGGAAGCTCGCAATAGAGGTATGAGGGCCACAACGAATGATATCGTACTCTTTTTAGACAGCGATATACTTATCGATGACCTACTCATATTTAATCATGTGAGGCTTCAGGCTGAGGCTCTCTCGAGAGGTCGACGGGCCATAGTGGTGAGTTTTTTTGAGTTTACGGACAAGAATGACTCGAGGATCTTTGAAGAGGGTGAGGTCGGAGCGAATTTGCGCTTGAATGATTTCCGTCTTGATTGTACTTATGGCGCGACATGGATAGGATGTGAAGATGATAAGCGTTTTATTGGCCAGCATATTAAGCTGGTTGAAGAAACGAATCAGTTTAGGAGCTGGCGGGGTAAGTACAAGGCGTGGATGCTGCCTAATATGGTATTGGGCGGTGCGTTCTCAGTGTGGAGAGATGAGATTCTTGCAATTGGAGGTTTTGATGCTAGGTTCAAGGGGTATGGATTTACCGAGACGTCGGCTGTGACAAGGTTGGTGGCAGAAAGGGCGAACGTCGTGATACCGTGTGTGGCTGGGGGAGGTCTCCATATCGACGACGAAGCAGTAAATGTATCGCGTACGGAAAAGGATAAAATATTTAAAGAAAAGCACGCTTTTTATAATAATGTGTTTCTCATGGAGGAGGTGTAGTGAAGAAGGTTATATTTATTGATTGGAATCGGACCCTGTCTTTTGATCTGTTTTGGGGCCACCTCAAGGACCCAGAGCATCCCAACCATCGCCACCTGGCACCAATTGAGGAGTGGCTGTTTGTCGAGAATCGTGCATTAATTGGACCTTGGATGCGAGGAGACGTATCGGTTGAAGATGTTGTCGCGCGTATGTCAAAAGATATCAAGATTCCTGCGGAAGTAATCCTACAGGAGTTGCGCCACAGTTGTGAAGTGATGCGGTACTGTATTGTGGGGTTGGAGGAGCTTGTGCGTGAGATACGGAATCGTGGCATTAGGGTCATCATCGCGACGGATAACATGGATACATTTACGCGATTCACTGTTCCGGCGCTAAAAATTGACCAGATTTTTGACGGGTATATTAATTCTTATGACATTAAATGTTTAAAAGATGACGATGAGCCGGCCGATAGCATTTCTTTTTTCGACGATTTTCTTGCAAGAAATGGGCTAGGATACGCTGATGTTATTCTTCTTGACGATTCTCCGGACAAAAGCGGGAAGTATCAAAAACTCGGCTTTGATAGGGTGCTTATAGATAGCCCGGAGACACTACAAAAGACACTAGAGACTTACGTCTATGGTTCATAAAAAGATAAACATTTGTTTACATAATGTCGTTGACAAGGACTCGGACGTTGACTCTATTTACGACATTACTATTGCACAACTGGGCACATTAATCGTTGCGCTAAAAAAACACCTCGAGGGCGGTGTCATTGATGAGTACGAGCTGTTTTTCGATGATGGGTATCGGTCGTTTTTGACGCTTGCGCGATCTTTTGACTTCGGTGTGACCAACGCTAAAGTGCATGTTGCGATCATTACTCAGCAGTTAGGCAAGCCGGACAGGCTAAGTGTGTCCGATATTGTCGAGCTCGATCAAGCAGGTTTTTCGGTTGACTCACACAGTGTTTCACATGCTGCACTTGCGACATTCCGGGATGATGTCCTTCGGGAGACGCCTAGCGGTGGTAAATACAAAAACGTTGAACGCGGAAGAACAAGGGTCTTGTGTGAAAATGAGGTGTTATATCAGCTGCGCGAATCTGCAAGATTACTTGAAAGCATAATTTCCAATGCCTCGCCTAGTTTTGTGCTTCCGTATGGCTTATACAATAGTTCTACAGCATTGATTGCCGGCACTCGCACTTCCTACGGCAGGCTGTATACTTGTGACTCGGGATTTGACATTGGACAGTATCTTGCACCGCGCATCCTATTGACTCAGGAGAATGTTGATAACATCGGGGAGATAGTAGCTGGTCTGTCCATTGAGGCGGTTAGATTAAGGGGTGGATTGACTCTTTAGCTCAATTGGTTGAGGGGCCGTTTCGTTTGTTGTTTTTCGAGACCGACAAGCTGAGCCATGAAAAGAAGAGTCCTTGTGGCTCTTTTTTTCTTGGCTCCGTTGTTTGGCTCGATTCAGCAACACGCCAGCTTGTCTGGCGGTAGTTGCTGGTCGGTGCAGCGACTGAAGTGAAAAGGTGTTTACATTTTTTCACGAACAAGCGAAGGATGCCTTGGCTGCTGTCCAGCCGTCAAAGCTAACGTTGACTTAATATTATATTTATGATAAAATAATACATAACTTACAAAAGTAAGTTATCATACTCCGATACCAATCCCAGGAGAACAGATGCGCGATCTCGCTACACCCGAAGGTGTCGTCGCTCACATGAGTGAGTCGACGTCTAGGGACGACTGGAACAAGCGCTGCGAGGAAGTCGTGGCGGCCAATGAGGGTGGCTATCCGAACTTCTGGTTTGGGACGGTCATCTTGTCGGGCCTTGTCGATGAGACTCTCGGCCCCGGCAGTTCCGACATCAAGATCACCAGCATTTAACCCTGACTGATCGGAGCTCAGCTCCACGTCAGACGACGAGCAATGCTCTGCGTCAACGACGTGGAGCATTCTCATTGATGCCGCTACCCGCTTGATAATTATTAAAAATTTTCTATATTTGTTACGGGTCAGGACTTACTGGGGCACGCAGCCGAGTGTTTATCTGATAATTAATTGAAAAACTTATGTCAATGATAGTTCGTGGGGTTCGTGAATGTATGCTTATGCGAAACATATGTCGCAGCGAAATTGTTTATGCTAATCTGGTATTATGAATGAAAATCCTACAACTACGTCTGACAAAAGCATAAAGGCAAAAAAGAGTTATAGCTGGCTTGGTGCGGGCGGCGTTATTGTCCTGATGCTAATCGCTCTTGTCGGCATCGGCTTTTCTGCGTACAGCTGGAAACACAATCGGTCACTGGCGTCTACTATTGATGCTAATAACACCCAAATACAAGACCTTAACAACAAAGTCAGCAGCTTGACTGCAAGTGTAGCAAATGCACAAAAAGCCACAGCAACGACGAGCAATAATGTTATTGCAATAAAAGAGTTGGGGATTAAGCTGACTGTGCCAGATTCACTTAGCGACCTGACATATAGCTACACCTCAGCAACAGTCAAAGACGGCGCGACATCGACGAAAATCGAGAATGCAAACCTTTCAACAAAAACAATTACAGATTTGTTTCAGGATAATGTCTGTAGTTCGCAAACAGCGGCCCTGGGCGTGTTGAGCAGGCAAGATGGCCAATTTAAGGCCGCATATTCGGCCACTTTAGTTAAGCAATTTCCGACGTTTTATATTGCGTACTCAACCCCACAAGAATACTGCTCCCAAAAGCAGGTCGACACTCGCCAGCAAACTGTTACTCAAAGCTTGGCTGACCTAAAGTCGGCCCTCGCTTCGGTTGAGCAGCTTTAATCAATTACCGCCAAGCTATTTTCTTGGTTATTTAGATAATGCTTAAATGTTACTGGACCTTTTTCTAAAGGGCAACTTATTTAGTATATTTACAAATATATTTATTAAGAATATGATGAGCATACAAACACAGACACTCTTCGTTGACAAAGTAATAGGCAATATCATAAGGAGGAATTATGAAAAAACTATCACAGGTCATAGCGGTGGGTACTGTCATCTTGGCGCCTTTATTGGCGAGTGGCAGCGCTTTTGCGGTCGGTACTTGCCCGACCGGGTATACGGGGCCAAATTCAAACAATCAATGCGTGTCTGTGACGACCTATGATTGTTCTGTTATCAACAATAATATGGTTAGTATTATCAATGAGAACTTCCAGGTTGCCGTGACGGGCGATGCGATTAATGGTTCGTCCGGATCAGCTACAAACAGCAACGGCGTAACGTTTAACGCGACGGTCAAAAACGAAACCTGTACGGTCGTCGCAACGGTTGCGCCAATCGAGCCAACTCCTGAGGTTGTGACCCCAGTCGAGACAGTTCAGGCTGTTCAGGCGCCGGCGCAAGAGGTAGCTACCGTCCTACCCGACACCAGTAGCGATTCAACGATGGGCCTATTGTTTGGCTTGGTCGGAGCTCTCGGTGTGGGCGGTGCCTTGTCGGTGCTTGCTGCAAAATCCTATAGTCGCTTAAAGTCTTAGCAACTCATAGCTGTTTGTGGCATATGAAAAAGCTGGTTGATGGTCGATGGCTCTATGTACTCGCGGGTATCTTAAATATCGCTGTTGGGGTGATGTTTTATGCTGTTAACTTGCAGCCACAACCAGCTCAGTTGGCGACTATCACAGCGGTTGTCCACAAGCCTCAGCTGCCCAAGGTGCGGGTTGTTCCGGCGACAACTGGCGTACCGACGCGCATTGTAATTCCGAGTCTAAAAATTGATTTGGTCGTTGGTGTCGGATCGTTCAACGCCGCCAGCCGTAGCTGGACGATTGATGCTAGTAGAGCATTCTATGCCGATATTTCGTTGCCCGCCAACAATAGTAACGGTCGAACTTTGATATATGGCCACGCGCAGTGGCAGGTCTTTGGCAACCTACCGGATATTAGGCCGCAAGCCGAAGCCATTGTGTATACGGATAGTGGATATGAATTTCATTACAGTTATCAGTCTAGAACTGATGTTGTGCCGACCGATACAACAATCTTTAGCGCTAGTGGGCCACCGACACTAGTTTTACAAACGTGTTCTGGTAATTGGGACGCCTATCGTACGATGTATTACTTTAAATTTGAGGCGCTAAATAAAGTATGAATCAGCAGATCATTACGCAACTCATAGAGATCATCTTGTTGGCGATAGTCAGTATGGGGCTACTGTTGGTTGTGATGGCTAGTGTTTACGATATGCGGACAGTCAGGCAACGCTATATTCTAAGTTCGTTTGTACGTAAACTACGTTGTCCGCGTCAGCCGCACGTAACGGTGCTAATTTATGCAAAGAATAATGCCGGGTCAATCGAGGCTTGTCTGAAGAGTGTCATTCACAGTCGTTATTACGAATACGATATTGTGGTTGTCGACAATGTATCTAGCGATAACACCAAGCGGCTTGTTCGTGATTTTATATCAAAACACCCGCACGTCGCCATCTACCTGTACGCAAAAGTCAAACCAAGTGATCGATTGTCGTCGCTCGGGCATGGTTACGCCAGGAGCCAAAAAGGCGCAATGGTCTTGGCTCTGACGGCTGATAGTATAGTTGCGCCGACATTAATCAAAAACTTAGCGGCGCGTTTGATGATAAGTCCAGAGATTAAGGCTGTGTCTATGGCGGAACTTAGTCCGGGTGTCGAAAGTTTGGCAGCGACCTTAGCTCACGTCCGGAAGTTAACGCATAATATTTATAGCAAGGGCCTTGCGCAGCTGAACGTGGGTAGACTGCAGGTAGGTAACTTAAACGTGATGTATCGCAAAGATGTCCTGGTGCACGCCAGGCATGGGCAAAAAGTTAAGCATACTTACGGCGGTAGTGTGATAAAGCCGGAGGCGTCACAGGCCATGGGGGCAATGAATTATATACTGTCTTTTGCGGCCGTCATCACGACTACGTATTGCATGTACGCTGCCGCTACGTTACAAAGTAGCGAGTTGCTAGTCGTGAGCTGGCTGATTTGCGTTGTCTGGCTGTTGTTGGTGATTTGGGCAGACGATGCCACAATTCGGCAAAAACTGCGACTCAGCTTTTTTGTGCCATCGATGTACTTTTTGCTCTATGCGCAGCAAATTGTCGTCCTAGTAACAAATTTAGCCCGGACGATACCACTTACCATACGCCGATAACGCGACGGTGTTGATATTGGCTGTGCGACACAAAATGATTTTTATGTGAGAATTTTCATATACTAAGGATTTATTTTAGATTATGCTCACCCTGGGTGGCCGAGTGGAGTTGGCTGCGATAGGGGGTTTAGATGGCTGTAGCGAAGAGCTTGCGAATAATTGGGGCTTGGGGGGTTTCACGCCAGACACTCTTAATTTTAATCCTGGCTGTAATTGTTGTTTGCGCCGCCATAGTTGGGTGGCGTTATGCTTATCTGGATTATCAGTTATCGAGTGCCGAGCACAGCCCGAATGTGCAGGCATCGTCCCTTGAGGGTAGTTTGCTGGATACGACGATGCCGTCAGCAACGAATATCCAAGTTCAGACTACTTCTGGCGGTATTGATAATACACCACCGGTCATCAAGATTAATAATCAAGCGGTCGACATGCCGGCGAGTGGTGAAGTGCACCAGGTAATTCAGGATTCTGGCGGCAAAACCGTTGTTGATGTGTCAGTGCAGTCTAACGCATCAGACAACAGTAGCACTAGTTCGTCGACTAGTGTACAGCTAAGTTCCACTAGTGAATCGACGGTTGAAAGTAGCCATCAAGCACCTTAGGCTGGTCAGTCGATCCGGGGAGATACATAGAGATCTCCCCAGATCGGGCGAACACCCGGAGAGGTATTAATAATCAACGAGGGAGGTATATATGAAAGCAAAAAAAGCATTAGGGTCAACATTGGCATCACTCGGTTTTGTAGTGAGCTTTGCGGCTCTTGCGAGCGCGGCACCAGGTTCCACAATCGGTACTACTGGACCAGACTCGTATAACAAAGTTAAAAATACCAGCTCACAGAGCTTAGTGGTCAGGAACACTAATGACATCGGTGTTCGCAATACTAATCACCAAAACTCCTGGTCTGGTGAAGCTACAGTTGTACACAATACAACAGGCGGCAATGCTACGTCAGGTAACGCTTCAAACGCTAATGCCTTGAGTGTATCTGCGACGGTTAACAATGCTGCAACGACAGCCCCAGCCGTAGCTGCGGTTGCCGTAAATAATGTCGTTAACGATGCAACGTCGGCTATAACTCAAACTGGCCCAGACTCTACCAACAAAGTCGAGAACACGACAACGAGTAAGGTCTACATTCACAACGACAACGACTTATCTGTCGACAACTCTAACTGTCAGATGGCAAAGTCTGGCGATGCAACAGTAACAGACAACACGACCGGCGGTTCTGCTACTAGCGGTAACGTTTCTAACACGAACACAACAACAGTTTCGTTTAACGTTTCCAACTAACTTGATCGCTCATTAATATATGTCCGATCAAGTAAAACGGGAGGGGGTGATGCCCGACACACCCTCCCGACCAAATGATACGTAGTCTTACTATAAAGCAGGAGGTGTGGTCATGAAGTTAACAAGAATTCATATTCGAACAGCCCTAATATATAGCTTGGTCGTCGTATTAAGCTGTAGTCATCCAATGATAGCTATGGCAGACGACGGTACCGCTACGAGCTCGGCCACTACAACGGCACAGGAGACATCGACCACACCAAGTCCAAATTATACGTATGATCCTACGACCGAACACTGGAATAGTGACCAATGGTATTATGACAGTAACACCGGTAAATATGAGCCAGTACCCGACAAAACTAGCACCGCTGAAGCCGTGACAGCACCCACTAATGACAGCAGCAATCCTCCGCTAGCGCAATCCTCCGCAGAGGCCACGTCGGGTGGTCCAGAGGCGACGGCGACCGCGACGTCAACGGCTGTCTCAACTATGTCTAGTAGTAGTGCAATTAGTACCAGTACGACCTCATCTGCTCAGTCTGGGGATGCGAGCGTCACTAATAATACGACCGCCGGTGATGCAACAACTGGTAGCGCACAGGCGGCCGACACCTTAATTAATACGGTCAATTCGTCGACTGGCGGGAGTGGCATAGTTAGCTTTACTTCTAATGTATCGGGCGATGTGAACGGCGATATTCAGCTGTATCCGATGATACTTAGCGCCATGGCGTCACGTGGCATTATCAGTACACCAGACACAAGCCAGGCTGTTACGGGTGCAATAACGAC
>JAJYAA010000029.1 GCA_021779755.1 bacterium
GCGGCATGGCGTCATATTATAGGGGTAGCTTCTGAATAAAAAACTTATACAGAAGCCAAAAATAAACAGCTATCAAAAAACTCCACATAAAAACAACCGTTCCTCGCAGGCGGTTGTTTTTTTATTGAATCCGTTTGTCTATATATAGCGTCACAATTAAAAAAATACCCACTAATGAGTGGATACTTTACTATAATGTTGGTGGAGCTGCCGGGCACTGCCCCCGGGTCCGAAAGGTAACTGATTATTTGTCTACAAGTTTAGCTCGGCTTGATTCTTAACGACACCGACAACTAAAAGCTAAGCGTAAAATGCTGTCGTTGTTGCGCAATAAAGTGTTTCGCTGAGACGTTGCTGCCCGTCAAAGCAATAATCGACATGTTTATAACACCACCAACTATCTATGTCGCCTGTAGAAAGTAGTGATCGAGCGTATTAGGCTGCGATTGGCGCAAAAGCAAGGGGTTGGAATGAGTTAACAAACGCAACTACCTTAGCTTTTACTGTTTCAAATGCTGTTGCAATTAAAATATGTGGGTTACGCCCACGGTCGACTTGCAAAATAATCTGTTAAAATCCTTCCGTCGAAAGCTAAAGTCAGCCCCAACGTAACAGATAGATTGTATCATAATTTGCACGATTCTGATAGTCGTGATTAACTAATAATACTTATGGTTGCTCGTGTCATGACAGTTGCGCCAATCGGGTTTAACGGCTCTTTGATTGAAGTGGAGAGCGATACGACGAATGGACTGCCCTCTTTTCAAATCGTCGGGCTCGGCAACAAGGCGATTGACGAGGCCAAGGAGCGTGTTCGCAGTGCTATCACTAACTCTCTACTAGAATTTCCAAAAAAGCGTATCACGATCAACCTTGCACCAGCCGAACTACCGAAGGATGGAGCTCACTACGACCTCCCAATCGCCCTAGCGATATTGTGCGTCAGTGGCCAATTGCGACAGCAAGAGCTAGATCAAGCCGTCTACGCTGGCGAACTGGCCTTAGATGGCAGCTTGCGACCCGTCAGGGGTGCAATAAGTATCGCCGAAACCGCAAAACACCACCAGTACAAGCGCATCTACCTACCTTTGGCCAATGCCGAACAAGCTAGTCTGATACAGGGTATAGACATAATACCGGTTGCATCACTGAAAGATATTTTTCTTCATTTAAAAAAAGAGAGGTTACTGGAGCCCTATCAGAGCATTAAGCAGACTACCGCATTAAATACACCACTTGAACCGCCCCTGATCGATGACGTACACGGACAAGAGCAGGCCAAACGAGCTCTAATTATTGCAGCAGCAGGTCATCACAATATACTCTTCACCGGCTCACCAGGAGCTGGCAAGACAATGCTAGCAAAAACACTTGTCAACCTCCTCCCGGACCTTAGCCAAGAGGAACAGGTAGCCACAACTAAACTGCATAGTCTAGCCGGAGAAGCCAACGAAGAAATAGTCACAAAACGCGCCTTTAGAACGCCGCATCACACAGCAAGTCGCGTCGCAATCGTTGGCGGCGGCACACACCCAAAACCCGGCGAAATTAGCCTGGCTCACCTTGGTGTGCTCTTTTTAGATGAGCTGCCCGAATACCCGCGCGCGACACTCGAAGCCCTGAGGCAGCCTCTAGAAGATAAACTAATATCTGTTAGTAGAGCGGATGGGCGTGCTACATACCCAGCTGACTTCATGTTGGTCGCCACTATGAATCCATGTCCATGCGGATATTACGGTGATCCATCAAAAGAATGCACTTGCTCTAGTACGCAAATCCTAGCCTACCAAAAGCGCTTGTCAGGCCCCCTACTCGACCGCATCGATCTCGTCGTTCACGTTTCCCGTGTGCCAAATGAAATGTTACTAAATAATAAACCGTTAAATAATTCACAACATTTGGCAGCAAGAAATAGCATCGATACCGCCCTGAAAGCACAACAGAACAGACATAGCCGCTGTATTAAATACAACTCATCAATGAACAACCGCGATATATCTAAATACGCCCCGATCTCGTCAGACGCTCAAAAGATGCTATCGCAAGCTACTGAACGTCTGGCGCTTAGTGCACGAAGTTATCTAAAAGTCATCAAAGTGGCTCGCACAATCGCCGATTTATCAGGCGAAGACAACATCACACTCGCCCATATTAGCGAGGCCCTACAATACCGTAGTTAATAAGCTTGAACTATGGGGTCATATCTGGTAGAATAGCTAGCGAGTAAACGCTCAAAATTGCATTCTCAAAAAAGGAGATAACAATCAGTACATCAATTCGTATCAATGAAGCAATTCGTGCAGAACAATTACGCGTAATTGGAGTTAACGGAGACCAACTCGGAATCCTTAGCCGAAGTGAGGCGCTTAAGGTTGCCGAGGAAGCAGGAGTTGACCTAGTTGAAATCTCACCTAATGCTGATCCACCTGTCGTAAAAGTCGTTGACTGGGGTAAATACCAATACCAGAAGATGAAAGAGCTGCAGAAGAATCGCAAGAACGCCAAAACTGCTGAACTGAAGCAGATGCGTCTTGGCCTCAAAATAGGCGCTAATGATCTAGAGATTAAACTACGCAAGATTCGCGAATTTCTAAGTGATGGACACAAAGTTAAAATTCTTGTTGTCTTTCGCGGAAGAGAGATGGCGCATCAAGACCTAGGATACGTCATGATTGATAAGATAGTTTCTCTGCTTGAAGCAGATGCAATACTGGAGCAAAAGCCTCAGATGGCTGGTCGCAATCTGAGCATAGTAGTAAGGAGTAAATAATGCCAAAGTTAAAGACCCACAAAGGAACAGCGAAGCGGATCAAGGTTACCAGTACAGGTAAGTTGACCCGCCGTCGAGCATTTGGTGGCCACATGCTTTCTAAAAAGAGCAAAAGTCGCAAGCGCAATATCAACACCACTGCATTTGTCACAGGTGCAATGGCTAAAAACGTTAGACGAGTGTTAGGAATTTAATTATGCGAGTAAAAAGAGGCGTCACCGCACGAGCAAAACACAAAAAAATCTTAAAACTAGCTAAGGGTATGCAGCACAACCGTACGCGTTCATATCGCCTTGCTAAACAAGCTGTCTCGCGGGCATTGCAATACGCATACCGAGACCGACGCAACCGCAAGCGTGACCTCCGCGGTCTATGGATCACAAGGATCAATGCTGCTGCGCGCGAACTTGGAACGACATACGGCAAATTAATCGCTGGGCTAAAGGCGGCTAATATCGAGCTTGACCGCAAGGTTCTGTCTGAACTTGCCGTTAACGAACCAAAGGCTTTTGCCGAAATAGTGAAGGCCGCAAAAAACTAAGCAATATAGAGACTTTACTACTGAAATTAAAAATAATCGCTTTCATATGAAGGCGATTATTTTAATAGGCAGTATATCGATAAGCCGGGTTCTGTCGAGGATGATCATCTATCTAGCCAAATAGTTGCCTACCTGGTCAAGCGGGTATCGACCTGCGGACGAGTCGCCCTTCAACGCAGATCTCCTTGCAGCCGGCAGGGTTTACCTCCGTGCCATGTCACCGTGGCACGCTGTGAGCTCTTACCTCACTCGTTTCATCTTTTCCTAATAAATTAGGTAGTTTCGTTTCTGTGGCACTTTCCCTAGAGTTGCCTCCGGTCGCCGTTAGCGACTGCCGTTACTCTGTGCTGCCCGGACTTTCCTCTTGCCCCCGAAGGTACAAGCGATCATCTAATATACTGCCTCAATCCAGTATATCAAAGTTATGGCTGATCGTTTTTATGTTCATCAAGTAGTTTATTTACAAGTGCATCTGCCACGTGATTGAGTTCTCGAGGAATATGGTTGAATTTGACCGAGTCAAACTTTGAGACTAGCTCACGAATGCGCTCATTAATCGGCCATAGTTCCCTATTTTTAATCGTATAGATACCCTTCATCTGGTTGACGACAAGCATGCTGTCAATTCTATACTCAACATTTTTGTAACCTAGCTCCAGTGCACGTTCAAGCCCAAGGCGCACACCATGATATTCGGCTTGGTTGTTGGTCGTAATACCCAGATAGGCACCCCCTTGATCCAAAACCTGACGATCATGGTTCATAATTACAAATGCTGATGCCGATGGACCAGGATTACCTCTTGAGCCACCATCGGAGTAGATAACTACACTTGAACTGTCTGTTGTATTTTTAACATCTCTACCTCTATAGTCCTTTTCTTCGTCGTCAGCTGGCAATTGACTATATACCCCCAGTATAGCCTGCGCGCTGTCCCTGAGATTGTTTTGAGGTATTTGGGATATAGCCACCCACTCATACTTATCATAGCTCCTGCCTAGAGTGATTGGCTCAGTCTGACTAACCCCCTGAACTGAATAAACAATAAAGACATGCTGGGTATCGCTCTCTTCTCGATTATTCATCGATAAGACATCACTTAAACTCACATTTTCAATGGTCAACCCAACGCTGCTCAGGAGATGACGTCGTACGGCGTCATCGGGCTGCTCGCCATCCTCTAATGTACCCCCTGGCAGTTCATATTTACCGAGAATACCGGGTCGGCCCTGAGCGCGCCTAAGCAGTAGTATCTTATCACCGCTATGCAGAACAGCCTGCACTACTATCCTCTGTTTCATATTTATATTTTAATTCTTTCTGTGTTCGATTTGCTTATGTATATCAGTGTAGCATCTAGGAATTTATTTGACGATAATAGACGCCTACGAGGCGCCACAAAGACACAAAAAAGCCCCAGGGCTATGCTATTGACGCTAGATATTCCCGCCGTAAGGCAAAGGTGGGTACCCGCAAAACACTTCCAAGGAAATGAATCATTTGAGCTCCCTATCTATATGATATTCAGGAAAATCATTTGCGCCTAGGCTAACCCTGGGACACTTCTATTATACCACTTTTAGAGGTGAAAGATGCCGCCAAAGACCGTCAGAAAGAAGTTTATAACGGCCACCATAAAGACGCTCAGAGATTGTCCAGCGAGTAAAACAAGCGCAAATATCACTATAATCCCATAACGCTCCATCACTTCCATGCCGCGCCTTACAAACTCTGGTGCGAGCGCATATAGCACTCTCGAACCATCCAGCGGTGTAATAGGAATACTATTAAATATAAAGAATCCCAGGTTAACAAGAACTGCTGTGTGTATTATCTGATACCACGTACCATCGACAGGCATACCGATCATGACCCACAGTCCAAAACTCAAGAAAGCTATCAACAAATTAGTAAGCGGGCCAGCCGCTGCTACTAACGCCGCACCCCACTCATTCCAGCGAACATTATTCGGATTAAAAGGCACCGGTTTAGCTCCGCCGAATATCGGAGCACCGGCTATAGCCAACATGACAGGTAAAATAATGGTTAAAAACGGATCAATATGCTTAATAGGATTGAGTGTCAACCGCCCCTGAGCTTTTGCCGTGTCGTCGCCCAGCCAATAGCCGACAAAGGCATGCATCGCTTCGTGAAGAGTCATGGATAACAAAATGACTCCAATAATAATAACTATATATGTAATATCAAACCCCATATGCCCTATTATAACAGTCGGCCTTCTTATTACACACAAGCCTCTTAACACTTGACGAAGGCACCAAAAAACGCTATACTGACACAGATTGTTAAAAATAAGTGGAAGTAATCAAATGGCAGCACGATGCGAACTAACCGGAAAAGGCAAACAATTTGGCCACAATGTGAGCTTCTCTTTGCGTCGCACAAAGCGCGTATTTAAACCAAACCTTCAAAAGAAAACTTTCGAAGTCGATGGACAAAAGGTTACGATGATTCTTAGCACACAAGCTATCCGTACTCTTAAGAAAAAAGGCATCCTAGCCTAGCCAAATTAGCCTAATAAAATAACCCCTTGAATAAGGGGTTATTTTATTAGGCTAAGACCTTCTAGCTTAATTGCGGGCTACCTCGACAACAGTTAATACTGGCGGTAAAGCAGCGGCGTTCTTGACCTTGTATTTAGGTACTGACTCGATAGGAGCCCCTAACTCCTTAACAAAAATCTCAAGTGTATCCTGAGGTACCTCATATGATAGGTCTTTATCAGCGTAATGGACGGGTATAACAACCTTCGGATCAATCTTTCTAACCAGGTTCGCAGCGCCGGTAGCATCAAGCGTATAGCCGTTGCCGCCGATTGGTATAATCAAAATATCTAAGATACCAAGTGCCTCAAGTTGATCGTCACTCAGGTTCTCGTATATATTACCGATTAGCCCTACACGCATCTCGCCCACCTCGATACGATACATAGTTGAAGTTTTCTCCTGATCAGCAGTATCAAGATGTCGTTGCGCGGCAATACCGTGAATATCAAATTCAGCTACTCCATATTCACCCGGTCCTTCAATTACCAACTTGGCGTCCTGGCTGTTAATTGCAAACCTGGATTCGGTCGCAATTTCTACGGCATCCTTTATAGCGATGTCCTTAAGGCCGACAATTGACAGTTTAGGATCAGTAACAATAACCGACTTTTTTGTCGCAATAACTACCGTATTACCGCCTTTATATTCAATATCAAACATATTTTCTCTCCTCTATTTCTGGCTCAGGACGTTGTCTTTATCGACTAACACTGTACATTTGCCGTTCAGAATTTCTGTAATAAACCTATCTCGAACACTCAGTCGATAATAGAACTCATCATATGATAACACGGTGTAGTTAATATCTCGACCCTCACCTTTTTCTATAACCTTGATAGCCGACTTAACTTTTAGCGGTGACAAGTTACCAACCAACAAGACATCGACTGTACTATTTGAACCACGCACCAGGACACCTGCCAGCAGCGCTAAGCGAAGTCCTGGCATAGCCCTAATAGCGCTACTATACTCGTCCGCCAAGTCTTCATTATGATCTGGCGCAACCTTCACTTCACTAGACTTATCACCAAAAATAGCCTTCAGCGGTATGTAAAAATCATATCTCTGATTAACCTGGTAATATAGCTTATTATCAGCACTATCACTGGTTATAACCCCTACTTCAAGCATATTGGATAGTTCGCGGCGCACTGAATTTATTTGTTCATCAATCTTACGCGTAATCTCTCGTACATAAAAAGATTGTCCAGGGCTATTCAAAAACAAATGAAGCAATTTCACTCTTGTCTTCGAACCAAACAACGCATCAATCATTTTATTTTCTCCGGATAACTTTCGTGTTCTATAATATCACGATTAATCACGCATAGCGAGTTGCTTGGTCAAATATTCCTTTGCATCATTTAACTCAAACCACTGAATAAATTTATGTCGACGAAGCCATGTCAGCTGCCGTTTTGCAAGTCGCCAATCGGCCGTAATAATTGCATTTTTTGCCTCATCAGACGTAATCTTACCATCAACTAAATTATGAATTATTGGATAGATATTCGACTTCATTAACTCTTCGGACCATCCATATTTCTTGCCCAACATTATTGTCTCCTGGACTACTCCATTTGCTAACATTTGTTCAAAACGTTGTGCAATTTTTTTGATTAATGTATCTTTATCTGTTGCAATTCCAACAACTATAGTATTTTTTATAGGTGTAAATCTTCTGCTTATGTCCGTGTCGCGGCGCTCAATCGCCCGAATCACATAACGCTTGTTTTTATGGTTCTCTGGTAGTTTAACGTTGTTTTTATAACAATATTCATGCAATTCGTCGATCGACAGACCCTCTAATTTAGTTCTAGTTAACAAATCAGATTTTGTGCCGAAGTTGTAATCTAGGACTACCGAATCAATATATAGACCAGTACCGCCAACCAAAAACGGAATGTGTCCACGTGCGCGAATTTCACGAATTTTTTGCAATGCATACTGTTTAAAGTCTGCAGCTGAAAACCTTTGACCAGGCTCGATTAAATCCAACCCCCAGTGGGGCACAACGGATTGCTCTTCGCGAGTCGGCTTGGCGGTTCCTATATTCATGTACTCGTAGATCGTCCTGGAGTCTGCACAGATAATCTCTCCATTAAATCTGAATGCCAGATCAATAGCTAGTGACGTTTTGCCACTAGCGGTCGGACCCACGATTACAATAAGCGGTTGTTCTAAAGGGTTGGTCGCCATCTTAACTCCTTGAAGTCATCAACTATATAATCTGTACAAGCTACACTTTCGTTCTTTAGTAATTGTGCCTGAACTTCTCTACCGCCATGGAACCCAGACGCCAGCCCGCCAAATCGATTAACGACACGGTGCCACGGTAGCTCTGACGGGCCAAAATGTGCCAGACCGCCAACCACTCGTGCCGCATATGCCTGCCCACAATATCCAGCGATATCGCCATAGGTCATCAATCTGCCTTCGGGAATCTGAGCTACGATCGCGTACACCCTAGCCTTGAAACTATCATTGCTCTTAGCATCTGACATAAGCGACCTTTATAGACTGGTTAAATACTGCGCGAGTTCGTCAAGCGCTATCTTTTCTTCACCAGTTTGACTTCTTATGCTAACCTCACGAGCATCTCGGTCTTGAGGTCCAACAATAATCTGAACTGGTATTTTGAAGTTAGTAGCTTCGCGAATCTTTTTACCAAGCGACTCATTACGGTCATCGACAGTATACCGAAGCTCGTTATATTTGACCGGCTTCATCAAGACCAGACCACCAAGCACGGTACGTATATCGCTGACATAATCTAGAACAGTATCATTAATCGTAAGGACCCTAACCTGTTCTGGGGCAGACCAAAACGGAAACCAGCCAGCAGTATGCTCAATCAATACACTCATGAAACGCTCAATCGAACCGAGCAGCGCGCAGTGGATCATAACTGGCACTTGTGCGTTGCCTTCGTTGTCAGTATATTCCAGCCCAAAACGACCAGGCTGCACGAAGTCCAGCTGAATCGTAGCAACCTGATGTTCGCGACCAATAGCGTCAGTTGCCATGAAGTCTATTTTTGGACCGTAAAAGGCAGCTTCACCGTCTTGTTCAAAGTACTCAATCTCATTCGTCATAACCGCAGCCTTCAATTGAGCCTGCGCCGATGCCCACAGAGCTTTATCACCAAGGTAGCCGTCACTGTCATCGCGGTATGATAATCTAACCCTAAGCGGCATTTTGATTGAACCGTAGAGTTCGCGTGCACTTGCTAATAAATTATTGATTTCAGCACCAATCTGGTCGCTACGGCAGAAGACATGGCTATCGTCCTGAGTTAGCGATCGAACACGGTTGAGTCCACCAAGTTCGCCAGTCTTCTCGTCACGATAATCAGTTGTAGTTTCGAGATAACGAACCGGTAGGTCACGATAGCTGCGCGGCTTGCTGGCATAAATCTGCGTATGATGCGGGCAATTCATCGGCTTTAAGGCCATTTTGTCGTCTGTTTCTTGGCTGGTAACTAGGAACAACTCATCGCCAAATTTAGCCCAGTGGCCAGACGTCTCGTACAGGTTGGTTTTCGTAATATGCGGCGTCCACACTTTTTCAAAACCGTAATTTTGTCGTAGCTGATTAGAATACTGTGCAAAGATATCACGAAGAATCGTACCCCTGGGAGTAAACAACGGCAAACCAGCACCGACCAGTGGTGAAACAGTATAAATATCAAGTTCTTTGCCTAGCCTACGGTGGTCGCGTAGTTTAGCCTGCTCTAAGCGTTCCAGGTGTTGATCAAGCTCTGCTTGAGTTGCAAAGGCTACTCCATATAGGCGCTGCATCTGAGGATTCTTTTCATTACCGCGCCAGTACGCCCCAGCGACGCGCAACAACTTAAATACACCGACATCTTTGGTATTCGCGACGTGTGGACCGCGACATAGGTCCACAAAGTTACCGTTCTTATAAAAAGACACGTTCTCAACAGCTGACGTACCATCGGTGGCAAGCCCTAGTTCATCAACATCTAAATCCTAGATCG
>JAJYAA010000030.1 GCA_021779755.1 bacterium
TCGCTTTGACGTATATTTACGGCATCGGTCCACATTTCGCATCGACCATCCTTGCGGCGGCCAATATTGAGCCGACCACTCGGGTGAAAGATCTCACCGAGGCTGAAGAACAACGTCTACGAGAGTTAATCGATACCGGTTATACTGTCGAAGGCGATTTACAGCGTCAGGTAACAAATAATATCAAACGTCTAAAGGATGTTAACTCGTACCGTGGTTTACGCCACAAAGCGGGACTTCCTGTAAACGGCCAACGTACCCGTACGAATGCACGAACTCGTAAGGGTAAGGGCGTCGCTGTAGGCGGAACTCAAAAGAAGGCAGCGTCTAAGACGTAGAAAGGAATAAGATTATGGCAGAAGCAAAAACTACAACTCGTAAGAAGCAGCGCCGATCAGTTCCTTCTGGTCAGCTGCACATTCAGGCAACGTTTAACAACACGATTGTTACGTTTACTGACAAAAAAGGTAACGTACTAGCCGCCTCAAGTGCTGGTGCAACTGGTTTTCGTGGTAGCAAAAAAGGTACAGCATATGCTGCACAAGTTGCTGCTGAAAAAGCCGCTGAAACCGTTAAGGGGCTTCATGGCGTGAAAGCCGTTGATGTTTTCGTAAAGGGCGTTGGCCTTGGACGAGACGCTGCGATTCGCGCAATGGGAAGCTTTGACATTTCTGTTGATAGTATTAAAGATGTTACAGGCGTACCACATGGTGGTGTTCGTCCACGTAAAGCGAGAAGGGCATAGGTTATGGCACGAGATACTTCTCCTATTGTTAAACAGAGTCGTCGCGAGGGTTACGCCCTACATCCAAAGGCTCACAAGATCATGGCAAAAAAGACCGGTATTCCTGGTCAGCACGCTGGTGGACGTCAGGGTAAGGCTAGCCTGTACCTGACACAGCTACGTGAAAAGCAAAAAGTGCGTCGTACTTACGGCCTGCTTGAAAAGCAATTTGCTCGACTAATGGTCGAAGCTGGACGTCGCGAAGGATTAGCTGGTGAGAACTTACTACAACTTCTAGAACTAAGGTTAGACAACGCTATTTACCGCGCAGGATTTGCTGTTTCTCGCCGAGCTGCTCGCCAGCTTGTCGGTCACGGACACTTTATGCTGAATGGCCGTCGTGTCGACATTCCATCAATTCGCTTGAAACCAGGTGACGAGATTGCAATTCGACCAAAAAGCGCCAAATCTGGTTACTTTAGCCAAATTGACGATGTTGTTAAAAATTCCGTTCAACCACCACTTAGTTGGATCAAGAGTGATCACAAGAAACTTACAGTCTCAGTAACAGGTTTACCAATGCGTACAGAGGCAGAACCAGATATCAACGAACAGCTAATCGTCGAGTACTACTCACGTTAAGGGTAAGGAGCCTACATTATGACAAAAGTAATTCACAACCCCGCACTTGCAAACATTGATGAGCATTCAGCTACTAATGCAACTTTTTCAATCGAGCCTCTACACGCTGGTTACGGTAACACCCTAGGCAATAGCTTACGTCGTGTTCTACTTTCGAGCATCCTTGGTGGTGCCATTGTAGCTTTCCGTATCGAAGGCGCAAGTCACGAATTCACAACCGTACCTGGTGTCAAAGAAGATGTTGTTGATATCATGCTAAACCTCAAGAACGTTTGTTTAAACGTTCACTCTGACGAGCCAGTTGAGCTTCGCCTAGAGAAAAAAGGCGCAGGCGTTATTACAGCTGGTGACATCAAAACTACCGGTGACGTAGAAATCATCAACAAAGACCAGGTTATTGCTACAATCGACGACCCAAAGAAGTCTGTTGTTATGGATCTTGTTGTTGAAGCCGGTCGCGGATACCGCACTATCGAAGAGTCAAGCTTGGGCCGTGTTCACAGCGACATGATCGCTCTTGACGCCGTCTTTAGTCCAGTTCTTCGTGTGCGTTTCAAAGTTGATAGCACACGTGTCGGTCAAGAGACCAACCTAGACAAGCTTGCCGTTACAATCGAAACCGACGGTTCAATTACTCCTCGTGAGGCGTTTGAAGAAGCCGCTGCTATCCTCGTTAACCAATATACTGCTCTTGCCGGTTCAACTACAGTTGAAGCTGCACCAGCTCTTGGACAAGACAACGAAGATGACACAAGTGAATTAAACACTCCAATCGAAGAGCTAAACTTGTCGGCACGCACAGCTAATGCATTGATCAATAACGACATCCGTACAGTCCACGACCTTGTTACTTTAACGGAACAAGACCTACGTGAACTTAAGGGCTTCGGATCAAAAGCGCTAGATGAAGTAAAAGATAAACTAGCAGAACTGGAACTTTAGATATGCACCGACACAGTTATAAAGGACGAAAATTCGGTCGCGAACGTGATCAACGTCGTGCACTCATCAAAGGTTTGGCAACAAACCTAGTTGAGCACGGCAAGATCGAAACGACGCTTCCAAAAGCCAAAGAACTTGTTCGATACATCGAAAAAGTTATCACAAAGGCTAAAAAAGGCGATCTTCACAACCGCCGTCAGGTGATTGCGGCTCTAACTACACAAGCTGCCGCCTTCAAGTTGGTTGACGAAATCGCACCACAGCTAAAAGGCCGCACAAGTGGACACGTACGTGTTGAGCGCACACGTCTGCGCGTCGGTGACGGTACGCAAATGGCTACAATCGGCTTTGTCGATGAGCTAAAGAGCGTATCAAAAGAGGAGACAGCGTAATGGTTAATGCAAAAACATATTCACAAAAACCAAGCGAAGTCACTCGTCGTTGGATCTTGATTGATGCTTCAAGCGCGCCACTTGGCCGTGTATCAACCGAGATTGCCAAGTACCTTATCGGTAAATACAAGCCTACCTACACACCCCACATTGATGCTGGTGACTACGTTGTAGTTATCAACGCCGGTAAAGTTGTTGTAACTGGTGACAAAGAAACTGACAAGATGTACTACCACCACTCGGGATTCCCTGGTGGTATTAGCGACGCTACTTTGGGTGAAGTTCGGGCCAAGTTCCCAGAACGCATTATTGAAGAGTCTGTTAAAGGTATGATTCCACGTAACAAGTTAGCCGCCGAGCGCTTAAAGCGCCTCCGCGTCTTCCTTGGCGAGGCTCACACTCACACAGCTCAAACACCAGAGAAAGTTGAGGTTAAATAATAATGGCTGATTCTAAATATTTTTACGGACTTGGACGCCGCAAGAGTGCAACTGCCTCGGCTCGTCTGTACGCCGGCAAAGGTAAAGTAACCATTAACGACAAACCAGCTGACGAATACTTCAGCGAGAACAAAACTCACGTTGCAGAAATCACCGACCCACTTGCGCTTGTTAACAAGCAAAAAGACTTTGATATTACTATCCTTGTCAAAGGTGGTGGTATTGCTGGTCAAGTTGATGCCATCAAGTTGGCGATCGCAAAAGCATTGACCGTTGGTCACGCTGATCTGCGTTCAACACTTAAAAAGGCTGAGTTCCTAAAACGCGACTCACGCGAAAAAGAACGCAAGAAGTACGGTCTTCGTTCAGCTCGTAAGCGCGAACAATTCTCAAAGCGATAATCGTTGCTACTGGAATTACAAGGGCACCACTCGAAAGGGTGGTGTTTTTGTTTGTGTGCGGTAGTATAATGAGGTTACCACAGGAGGTTTATCATGAATAAACGTACACTCACTGTCACGGTCGCGCTTGTCGTCATGATTTCGGCAATTCTAGCGGCAATTATCTTTTTTAAGCCAACTAGCGCGCCATCCGAGCCGCAGCAGACCAGCCCGCCAGCAACACAGCAAACTGATGCTGGTCAACCACCAACTACGGTGCCTCAGGGCTACGCAGTTAATGTGTACTTTTCGAAACATCCAGATTCGGACAATGACCCAACCAAGACATTTCCGGTCAAACGCATAGCACCGACTCTGGCTGTGGCAACCTATGCGATTAGCCAATTGATTGCTGGCCCAACTAGTGACGAGGCGGCTTTAGGCCTATATAGTACCGTCAAGGTTAGGAACGATGCTAGTAGTTGTAGTGGCCAAGATTTCAAGCTTACAATAGCAAACGGCACGGCGACGCTCCAGTTTTGCCGCACGTTTGATGCGATTGGAACGATGTCCGACGCCACGGCCCAGGAAACTATTAAAGCGACTCTACTGCAGTTTTCGACGGTCAAGAAAGTGATTATTCTGACAAAGGATGGTAATTGTCAGTTCGACATGAGTGGACAGAACTTGTGTTTAGAGTAATAAATAACGTCGTACTCTAATGACTACTGATGTATAATGTAAAAAGACTATGAGCAAACCTGTAATATTGACCGGCATTCGATCTAATGAGGAACCGACACTTGGTAATTATTTAGGTGCTTTCTTGCCGATAGTAAAGATGCAGCAAGAATTCGCTGGTGACTATCAAATTAACATGTTTGTACCTGACCTGCACAGCTTTACGACTCCTGTCGACCACAGCTCCCTGTATCAGAACACTTTAAATAATCTGAAGTACTTTATTGCCTCTGGCCTAAATATTAATGACCAGGATACCTTTATCTATCGCCAAAGTTACATTCCAGCCCATAGTGAACTGACCTGGATTTTGGACTGCTTTACATATGTGGGCGAAATGAGCCGCATGACTCAGTTCAAGGACAAATCAAACGAGCACAGCGAGAGTGTGACTGTTGGTTTATTTAACTACCCAGTTTTAATGGCGGCAGATATTCTGCTTTATGGTGCTAAATATGTCCCAGTTGGCGAAGACCAGTTCCAGCACCTCGAAATAACTCGCGATATTGCAACCAGGTTTAACAACAAGTTCGGTGATATCTTTACTATTCCAGACGCTACCGGGGATCAGACTAAGTTCATCAAACGCGACAGTGGACTGCGTATTCGCAGCTTGACCGATCCTACTAAAAAAATGAGCAAAAGTAACGAGGATCCAAAGTCAAAGATCTTGCTATCTGATACGCCAGACGAAGCTATCAAAAAGATCATGAGCGCTACTACCGATAGCGTTGGTGCAGTTAACTTTGACTGGGACAATCAGCCAGGTATTACCAGTCTGTTGCAGATTCTGGCTATGATCACTGGTCGCCCTCGAGACGAAGTTAATGCACAGTGGCAAGGTAATACGATGTATGGTGAGTTTAAAAAGGCTGTTGCCGAGGCTGTCGCTGGCTTTTTGACAGACTTCCAGGCACGGCTCAATGCAATCGATGATGATACTTTGATGAATAAGCTACAGGCTTCAGAAGCTGCTATGAGTGAAGTCGCTAATGCGACACTGCTCAAAGCGCAAGTTGCTGTCGGACTGCGACCAAAGGTCAACTAAATGGTTAAAATTTCTAGTAACGACGTAATTGCAATATTGCGTAAGTATGAAGTCGCCGGTGACGAGAATGTACCTCGTCATGTCTCGATGATGACAATTTCTAATCCGACCGTTACCAGTACGATGGCTGACTTTCGTTTCGCAAAGAAGCAATATTATATCTTGTTCGACGATACCGCTAATGACGATGTTGAGTTCGTGACCGCGCAGATTCGGTCGGCCAAACAGGACGCCATGGGCGATGTCGTCAAAAACCCGACTGATAATGCAACAAGTTACGCACTGCCATATCATGGCAAGGAAGTATACTTGTTTGCGGTTAAGTCACCTAAAACACGGCTTGACGCTGAATTAGCCGAGCGCTTTCCTGATTTGTCGCGAAGTACTTGGCAAAAGCACGTCAAAGCAGGTCACGTTAGTGTTAACGGTGAAGTGCAACTATCCCCCAAGCACGAGATTATTAAATCAGACTCAATCGCCGTCGCTATTCCTGACGCTACCGACTTTAGCGAAGCAACACTACCGATTATCTATATCGATGACAACGTTATCGTTATTAACAAACCAATCGGTGTCTTGTCGCACAGCAAGGGCGCACTGAACGATGAATTTACCGTGGCCGAGTTCTTTGGCAGATACAGTACGTATAATGCCGGTACAAATCGTCCTGGTATTGTTCATCGTCTCGACCGCGACACCAGCGGCATTATGATTGGCGCACGTAATCAAGAAACCGCTACGCTTTTGCAAAAGCAATTTGCTGATCGTCGTACCAAGAAAACCTATTTGGCGATTGTTGACGGCATCCCTAAACTACCAAAGGCTCAAATTGATCTGCCGATTGGCCGTAATCCGTCGGCACCCAGCACGTTCAAAGTTGATGTCAAGGGCAAGTCGGCTATCACTAAATATGAAGTTATTGCCGAAAACGACAAAAATGCCTTGGTTCGTTTGTACCCGCAAACTGGCCGCACCCATCAGTTACGTGTTCATATGAAGTATTTAAACACGCCAATCATGGGTGATAGAGTATATGGTAAACCTGCCGACCGTCTGTATCTGCATGCTGCCAGCCTAGAAATTACAATTCCACAGGGTGATAGGCGAGTCTTTGAAGCGCCAATGCCACAAGAATTCATCGATAAATTCCCCCAGGCAAAATAACTATGGAAAAACCAATTATTCATCCAGCTAGCGAATTAACATTATCGCTACTATTAAAAGATATTCCTCAGTCGTTACTGCTGACTGGGCCAGTCGGAGTTGGCTTAGGCACTATTGCGCGGTATATTGCATCAACGGTTGGCGATGTCACCCTGACGGTTTTGCCAGAAAAGGACGAAAAGGTTGATATCGAAAAAGGCGTTATAAGTGTCGATAGTATCCGGCGCCTCTATACGCAAACTAGGTCGATTCAGACCGGTAAGTTGATTATAACCATTGATTACGCCGAGAGAATGGGCCATCAAGCTCAAAATGCCTTCCTGAAGCTGCTTGAGGAGCCCGGAGACGGCGTTTACTTCATATTAGCCACTCATACACCAGCGAAACTTCTGTCGACTATAACGTCGCGTGCGCAGGCGATTGACCTCCGGCCAGTAACCAAACAGCAGACAGATGAATTCCTTGATAGACTAGGAGTTGATGACGCCAAGAAGAGATCGCAGTTGTTGTTTATGGCCAGCGGTTTGCCGGCCGAGTTGACCAGGTTAGTCGAGGACGAACGATACTTTGATTATCGCGCCGCAATTGTTCGTGACGCCAGGGATCTGCTACAGGGTACGACTTACCGTAAACTACTAGTCGCGAGTACCTACAAAGATAACCGTGAAGGTGCGCTTACGCTACTGACTGATGCATCTGGTATCTTGAAGCGCAGTATTAGCGATAAACCCCAGGAGAGCCTGATTGCTCAGATCAATAGCCTGCTTTATGCTTATCAACAGATACAAGCCAACGGCAACATCCGACTCTGCTTGGCGCGGCTTGTGTTATAATAAGGTGAAATGTTAGGTCTTATTGTTATTTTATTACTGGGCGGCTGGACTATTTATCAGCGCCAAACAATTACAGAGGTCGTGGCTGATTTGCCGACGAAACTATCCGACAAACTTGATCAATTATGGTCGATTGCTCAGGAGTCCCTTCAGAGCAAGAAGTACCTTCGTGCTGAAAAAGCGCTGCTGACAATCCTACGCGTCGATGAGCGCAACGCCAGCGCCTATAACCGCCTAGGTATTCTGTACGCCAAACAGCAGGCCTACAAGGATGCTGTTGAGTGTTTCGAGATTGCCCAATCACTTGAACCTAGCGCTAGCAGCCTTCACAATGTAGGTTTAATTTATTTCGAAACAGGTCATTACGAGAAAGCGGCACTGGCCTTTGAGCAAGCTCTGTCGATGGATAACGAGCTGGCCTCGCGTCACATTGCGTATGCCAAGGTTCAGGAAAAACTAGGTCATGACCGCAAGATGATTGAATCACTTGAAAAGGCCGTCGAACTTGATCCAATTCCGCAAACCCTCAATATCCTAGCTGACGCTTATGATCGAACTGGTCAAACAGAATTAGCTATGACATTACGTGAAAAGTCTGCAAAGATGATCATCCCTCAGGTGACAGCTCGCCGCATCAAACAGCCTCGTCGCGTAGTAATGTAGTTATAAAGTATGTAGAGGTAGGACAGTGCAATCGAAGATTAAGTAGAACAGCGCTTCGCTTCTCCGTTTACTTGTAAAATATGTAAACACATTTTACTTCGCTGCACTGCGCCGAACTCTACGACTTTTGTCTTTGACAAAAGATTCGTAGGTTCGAGGCAACTGCAAACACCAAAGTAAATAGCCACAGCCTTACGGTGTGGCTATTTACTTTGGTGCTGGAAGTAGGACTCGAACCTACGAAGCCTTACGGCGGGAGATTTACAGTCTCCTGTGATTGCCACTACACGATTCCAGCTAATTTGGAGCCGCTTCTCGGATTCGAACCGAGGACCCCCACTTTACAAAAGTGGTGCTCTAACCAGCTGAGCTAAAGCGGCATAAATTGATATAAAAGGTACGTATCTTCCTAGTGCAGCTGGTTAGAGCAATGCTAAATATATATTTACTCGGCATTCGCCTCAAACAGCAGCTGAGCTAAAGCGGCATATCCGATAGATACTCAACCATTCTATCTGATAACTGAGTTGTTTTCAAGGATAGATATGGAGCCACGACTGGGATTTGAACCCAGGACCTCATCCTTACCATGGATGCGCTCTACCAACTGAGCTATCGCGGCGTACCTTGGTAGATTTTAACATATAGACCCCTGCTAGGGCAATCGGATGATACAATAGACATATGGCAACATATAGTTTTGATATAGTTTCTGAATACGACAAGGCCGAGATGAATAACGTCTTTGCACAGACGCAAAAGGAAATCACCGGTCGTTATGACTTCAAGGGTACTCCAGCCGAGATTGACTGGCTGGGCGATAAGCTGGGCTTCAAGGTAATCGGCGCTAATGAGTGGCAAATCGACAGTATTATCGACATAGTTCGCAAAAAGCTAGCATCACGCGAACTAAGCAGTAAAGTGCTCGATTTATCAAAAACTATTGTCACTAGTAACCTCAAAGCAACCAAAGAAATACCTTTTGTTGCTGGACTTGATCAAGAAAAGGCCAAAAAGATCACCAAACTCATCCGTGAAGAGCTGCCAAAGCTCAAATCGCAGATCCAAGGTGAGGCCGTACGTGTAATCGGTGGCAGCAAGGATGACCTGCAGGACGCTATACGTATTGTACGCGCCGCTGACTTGGACTTTCCGGTCGCTTTTAACAATTACCGCTAGGTGGCTTGATTGATTGGCTGTTTTTTGCTATAATCTACCTCTGATAGTCGAGACAAAATATAAGGAACCTTTATGGCAAAGAAGAATACTAAGCGCAAAATCATCGGATTAGTAAGTGATTTAAG
>JAJYAA010000031.1 GCA_021779755.1 bacterium
ACGGCATTATATCGATTCTAAACGTTGATAACAACGAGGTTTCGACCTATAGTCAGCGCTATGCTTGTCTGGACCACCCCGAAGAAGACATTCCAGAGTTAGAGCCGCGTCTTTTTAGCTTTAATGCGCCACAAGGGGCTTGCCCTGTCTGTACTGGGCTTGGTAACCGACTAGAAGTTGACCCCAGCCTAGTATTTAATCCCAACCTGACAATATCCGAGGGGGCAATTCGACCATACAATCGAGTCAACAGTGACGCTTGGTACATGAAACGTTTGGCCGAAGTAGCTGATGCTCATGGTTTCAGCCTGCATGTGCCGGTCAAGGAGTTGTCGGCCCAGGACCTCGAAAAAGTGCTATACGGCACCGGCGCGCAAAAGTACACCGTGCAGCTTGGCGGCGGGCGTACTTATGAGTCGGTCTATGAGGGCGTAATTCCAAATTTGGAGCGACGACACAAAGAAACCGACAGCGAATTTATGCGTAAGGATATTGAGCGCTTTATGCGCGAGCGTGAATGTCACGTTTGTCACGGCGCGCGCCTCAAACCAGTTGTTCTGGCTGTGACGGTTCATGGCCTGAGCATTATGGACATTTGTAACTTGGGAGTTGACGCCGCTCTTGATTTGTTCGAGAACAACCTGACGTTAACTGATCAAGAACAGTTTATTGCTACGCAAATTATGAAAGAGATTAAAGCAAGACTTGGCTTTATGAGTGATGTTGGTTTGAACTATCTAGAGCTTGGCCGCGCGGCTAATACGCTGAGCGGCGGCGAGGCGCAGCGTATTCGCTTAGCGACCCAGATTGGATCTGGCCTCCAGGGCGTACTCTATGTGCTCGATGAACCATCAATTGGCCTGCATCAGCGCGATAACGATCGCTTGATTAAAACATTGAAACACTTACGAGATCTAGGTAATACAGTATTAGTTGTTGAGCATGACGAGGATACAATTCGTCACGCCGATTACCTGATCGATATGGGACCCGGCGCCGGTATAGCGGGCGGTAGCGTTGTGGCGGCCGGCACACCGGACGAGGTAGCTCTCAATATGGATAGCCTGACGGGACGATATTTGAGTGGCACTGAAAAAATCGATACACCCAAAAAACGCCGTTCAATTACAAAAGACCGCCAGCTGGTTGTGCGCGGTGCACGTGAGAATAATCTGAAAAATATTGACGTCGCGTTCCCACTTGGCGTGATGACTGTCGTTAGCGGGGTTAGTGGTTCTGGTAAATCAACATTAGTGAATGACATTTTGGCCAAAGAGCTGTCGGCTCGTTTGCATCGTTCGCATGACATCCCAGGATTACACGAGAACGTCGAAGGTATTAAGCATCTCGACAAGGCAATTATTATCGATCAATCGGCGATCGGACGGACACCACGTTCCAATCCAGCGACCTACACCGGAGTCTTTACTCCTATTCGTGAACTTTTCGCCGGCACACCCGAGGCAAATATTAGGGGCTATAAAGCCGGACGCTTTAGCTTTAATGTCAAGGGCGGCCGTTGTGAGAATTGTCAGGGTGACGGCATGATAAAGATTGAAATGCACTTTTTGCCTGATGTTTATGTGACGTGTGATGTCTGTAAGGGTAAACGCTATAACCGTGAAGCTCTCGAGATTAAATACAAAGGCGCTACAATTAGCGACGTTTTACAAATGACTGTCGAACAGGCCGCAAAGTTTTTTGAAAATATCCCGACTATTGCGCGCAAGCTAGATACGCTAGTCGATGTTGGCCTAGGCTATATCCATCTTGGTCAGCCAGCGACTACTTTTAGTGGTGGTGAGGCGCAGCGCATCAAACTAGCGAGCGAACTTTCGCGTCGTGCAACTGGCAAGACGTTATATATCCTTGATGAGCCAACGACTGGACTACATAGCGCTGACGTCAAGCGGCTACTAGGTATTTTGCAGAAACTAGTTGAGGGCGGCAATAGTATGGTTATTATTGAGCACAACCTAGATGTTATCAAGACCGCGGATCATGTTATTGACATGGGTCCAGAGGGCGGTCTGGGCGGCGGCCAGATTATTGCGGCTGGTACACCAGAAGAAATCGCCAAGGTCAGCCAGTCGTTTACTGGGCGATACCTAAAAGCTATGCTCTAGGGCTAATTATTTCTTTTTGAACAAAATATAAAGCTGTTGTTTAGCGCCGTTCCATAGAGCGCTGCGCTGCTTTTTGTCTTTCATGACATGTAGGACTGGTGGTGTCACTGACAACAAGATTATTAGAATAACAATCGGCAACAAGACGCGGTCGATACTAATACCCATACTCTCGAACCATTGTCCTAGGAAGTAGCCAGAGTAAGTAACGACAACCGTCCACAGAAGGCCGCCGATGATATTAAAGCTTACGAAACGGCTGTAACGCATCTTGCCAACACCGGCAACAATCGGCGCAAAAGTGCGAATGATTGGAATAAATCGTGCCAAAACGATTGCTTTGCCGCCGTACTTATCGTAAAAACCCTGGGCTTTGACGGCGTATTCTTGCTTGAACAATCGAGAGTTTGTGCGGTTGAATAATTTAATGCCAACACGCCGCCCAAAAGTGTAACCGACACTATCGCCGGCAATAGCAGCAATAAACATAATTGCTACAAGCAGATGAATGTTGATATTAACAAGACCACCATAAGTTAAGAAGCCAGCTGTGAATAACAAACTGTCACCTGGTAAAAAGAAGCCAATCAAAAGGCCCGATTCGGCAAAAATAACCAGCGCGACGCCCAACACGCCGACTAAACCAATGAAATCAACTAGACTAATACCAGGAATCATAACTTGTTTTATTTTAGCACGTCACGCTATTAACCAGTTAAGAATGCTATAATAATATTAAGAGTCTGAATGACTATAAGGAGTATTGATATGCAGAATATGTCTCTAAAGCTAGACAAACGAACGGTTAGTGGTAAACAGGTTGCTAAATTACGCGCCGAAGGACAGGTCCCAAGCGTTGTTTATGGTAGTGACGCTGAGCCAATTTCAACCCAGTCGCCAATAGTCGAAACGACCAAGGTCGCTCATGTTGCCGGTAAGCACTCGCCGATTGATGTTACGATTGACGGCAAAAAGAAACTGGTCATTATCAAATCGATCGATATGGATCCAGTCAAGCATGTTTTGCGTCATGTTGCTTTTCACGCAATTAAGCAAAACGAAAAGATTGTTACCGAAGTGCCGGTCGTTCTGGTCGGACTTGGTGAAAGTGCTGCCGAGCGTGCTGGACTAGTAGTATTGCAGGCGATTGAGCACTTAGAAATCCGCGCTTTGCCAGCTAATCTGCCAGAATCACTCGAGATCTCGATTATTGACCTGGCGACTGATGACGATAAATTGACGATTGGTGACATCAAGTTACCAGAAGGCGTTGAGTTCGCGGATCACGAACAAGACCTCGACCTAGTAATCGCTAACGTCTATGAGCCGGGTGCCTTGCAGGCCGCCAATGACGCTGCTGGTGGTGACGCTGAACCAGAAGAGGCCGAAGAGGTCGCATCTGAGAGCGGCGAAGCTGAAGCACCAAAGCCTACAGAAGAGAATCAGTAGACTAGTTAACTGATTTAAAAATACCCGCACGTATTGTGCGGGTATTTTGTTATTCCTCGATAAATCCACCCGATTGATGGGCCCATAACTTGGCATAAGTGCCTTTTAGGGAAATTAAGTCCTGGTGGGTGCCCTGCTCGACAATTTTACCGCTGTCGAGGACAACAATACGATCAAGTTTGGCGATGGTCGATAGGCGGTGGGCAATCACAATACTAGTGCGGCCTTGCATTAGTTTAGTTAGAGCATCTTGGATGAGTTGTTCTGTTGCACTATCTAGTGCTGATGTTGCTTCATCGAGTACTAGGATTGGCGCATCCTTCAAAATGGCGCGAGCGATTGCAATGCGCTGCCTTTGGCCACCGCTAAGCTTGACGCCACGTTCACCAACTAGGGTTTCTAATCCATTGTGTAACTTGTTTATGAACTCGTCTGCATTCGCCTGGGTAATGGCTTGACGGATTTCCTTATCGGTAGCGTGGGGTTTGCCGTAGACAATGTTTTCTCTTAGCGTACGGTGAAATAAGGCAGGATCCTGTGACACATAGGCGATGGATTTATGTAGGTCATCTTGGGTAATCCGTGCAATATTTTGATTGTCAATCAATATCTGACCACTATCAATGTCACTAAACCTGAGCAGCAGTCGTGTCAAAGTTGTTTTACCAGAACCGGATGCGCCAACGAGCCCAATTCTCTCACCTGGCTGAATCTGAAGGTCGAACTTCTGAAAGATCGCAGGCTCATTCTTTTCGTGACTAAATGTCACATTACTAAATTCAATAAGGCCTCTTTTAATCTTTGATTTTTCAGGGTTGGTTGGGTCCTTGAGTTCAATATCATCGTCTAGTGTCGTAATCATTGGACCAGCGTCACCAACTATGCGGACGTAGGCCCTAGTTGTGCCGGCGACTGACCAAAGTTGCGATACGACATTTAGGGTGTAACTGATAATCAGGTATATTACGCCAATATGAACAATATGATATTGAGTTGCCAGGGTTGCTGCGACAAAAGCACTAATATTCATAATCGTCATCATCAGGCCGAACGAGCCAGTAATAAGTAGGACATTTTTCATCTCTTTGAGGTTTGTTGTGCGCCAGGTTGCAACCTTTTCGCTATAAGCAGCTAACTCAGACGACTCCTGTGCAAAAGCTTTGACGGTCGCAATATTACTAACGACATCGGCAAAGTACGCCGTCATGGCGCTAGACTTCTCGGCCACCTGTCGGCTAATTGGTGCGATTGACGTCTGTGACTTAATAATCACAGCTATAATAATTATCGACAAAACCGCCAGAACAATAGCAAACTGCCAGAAAACAAAGGATAGAGCAATACAGACTGATATGATCGTCGTGACAATCGGCACGGCGGTAAATATGAAAGTGTCCCAAAACCGCTCTATCGATCCGTTAAGTTTATTGGCGTCTGATACTGTTCCGCCGCTCATGCGATTTGAATGATAGCTAAGGCTCTTTGAAGTTAAATGTTTCAAGACACGCATTGCAATCGTGGCTTGCATTTTAGATTCTGCTATATATGCCATAGCAATCGTAATACGAATTGCGACGACGTCGCCAAGGAATAGGATTGCCGCATAACCGATTAGTAAGCCTATACTAGTGTTGATTTGCGCCGTGCCGTTGGCGATATGGGTCAAGAGTTGTGATACAAAAATTGGCGCAATGGTCGTTGTCAGCACTGCAAAGATTATTTGTGTAATAATCATTGACCAGCTTAATTTCGGCGCAATTCGCCACAGTCCAAATAGAAATTGAACAACTCTCTTTGATGAATGTTTTTGTGGCATAATTCTCCCTACTGATATTTTGTAGTTGATGTAAGACGCACTAGATGTAGGGTGCCAACTCTAGAACTAGCGCTTTAATAGAGGATCCATCAGGGATCATAGTAAGTAAAATTATATAGTATAATATAATCTGATGCAAAAGATTTTACTCTATTATAAATTTACACCAATTGCCGATACCGAGGCTGTTAAATTGTGGCAAAAAACTTTATGTGATGGGTTGAATTTGCGAGGCCGAATTTTGGTTTCAAAGCATGGGTTGAACGGTACTGTCGGTGGCGAGATGGATGATCTCAAAAAGTACATTAAAGCTACGAAGGAATTCGCTGGCTTTAAGGACATCGTATTTAAATGGAGCGATGGCGGGCGCGAGGATTTCCCGCGTATGAGCGTCAAGGCGCGCGATGAAATTGTTGCCTTTAAAGCAGGTGAAGAGTTGCAAGTTGATGAACGAGGTGTAGTTGGTGGCGGCAAACATATTAAACCAGAACAGGTTAACCAATTGGTCGCCGAGCGCGGTGATGAGGTCGCGTTTTTTGATGGTCGCAATGCGCACGAAGCGGCGATAGGTAGGTTTAAAAATGCTGTTGTTCCCAATACGCATACGAGCCGTGATTTTATTGATGAACTCGAGAGTGGTAAATACGACGATTTGAAAGACAAACCGGTCGTAACCTATTGTACGGGCGGTATCCGCTGCGAGATTTTAAGCGCTTTAATGACTAGTCGCGGTTTCAAGGAAGTTTATCAAATTGATGGCGGTATAGTGAAGTACGGCGAAGCTTATGGCGACGACGGTCTGTGGGAGGGTAGTTTGCGAGTTTTTGATAATCGCATGACAATTGATTTTAGTGACCATGCCAAAACTATCGGTGTCTGTTCACATTGCCAGGGCCCAACTAATAATTATGAGAATTGTGCTTGGTCAAATTGTAATGACTTGGTGTTGATTTGCCTAACTTGCAAACAAAACCCAGACTTGTTATTTCACACGGCGACATGTCGTGAACAAGCTAAACTTGGTGCTACCGCTTAGACAAGGCCTGCGATCAAGTTGGCGTTGATGCTACTTTTGGAATAGAATTAATAGTAGATGTTTGACACAATTACTCATCGTTGGTTACGTGTGCCCTATACGCTTTATTCAAGGATTCTTAAAAGTACCAAAAAGCCAGTTGCGACCGTGTTGTTTATTCACGGTATTGGCAATAGTGGTGAGGTGTGGAATGAGGTGATTGATAAATTGCCCAGCAATATCAAAGTTGTAACGATTGACCTGTTGGGGTTCGGACAATCGCCACGTCCCTCATGGGAAGTCTACGGCGTCAAAACTCAAGCTCGCTCAGTCCTAGCGACCTTTTTGGCATTACGTCTGCGTGGTCCGATTATTATCGTGGGGCATTCATTGGGCGCACTGGTTGCGGTCGAGATTGCCAGGCGTTATCCGCTGGTCGTCCGTTCGCTGATTTTATGTAGCCCACCTTTTTATCAACTGCGTGATGACGAAAAAAAGTTTTTACCAAGAGGCGATGTTGTACTGCGCAATATTTATAAAACAGCCAGTCAACACCCAGAACAGTTTTTGCAAGTGGCGTCGATTGCTATGCGCTATAAACTTATTAACAATGTTTTTAATGTTAACAAAGACAATGTTGACTCATACATGAGCGCCCTTGAGGCGGCTATCATTAATCAGACTTCGTTTGATGATGTAAAGAAGTTAAAACTACCAATTCATATTATTCGCGGTACGCTTGATCCGGTCGTCGTAGTTAGGAATCTTGACGAGTTACAACGCGACAAAGACAATATCCGCGTCTCGGCTGTAATTGCTGGTCACGAGGTCAAGGGGCGCATGGTCAAAGCTGTCGCTGATGCTATTCAACAGGCGACGTCGGTCGGGCTATAATAGATCGCATGACTACCGAGCTTGACGCCAAACTAAAAACCCTTCCGCGCTCCTCTGGAGTCTATTTTCACAAGAACAAGGCCGGAGAGATTATTTATATTGGCAAGGCAGCTGTTCTGAAAAACCGTGTCCGGCAATATTTTCAATCGACACGTGATATGGACGTCAAGACGCGGGCTCTGGTGGCTGAAATTTTCGATACCGACTGGATCGAGACCGAAAGTGAGATTGACGCACTGTTTCTGGAGAGCGAGATGGTCAAGCGCTATATGCCTAGATATAACATTTTACTGCGTGACGATAAGTCGCAGATGTTTGTCAGGATTGACATGAAGAGTGAGTGGCCCCACGTCAGCTTTACGCGCAATCCGGCTGATGATGGGGCAGAATATTACGGGCCATACTATAACGGTTTCGCCGTCAAGAAAGCACTGCGCTATTTGCGTAAAGTCTTTCCGTATTTCACGAAACCGACAAAACAAGTTGATCGTGCCGATTTGGACGTTCACATCGGACTCAGCCCGGCGCCTGATGTTACTAGTGATGAGTACAAGGCCTCGCTCAAAAAGCTAATTCGCTATATTGAAGGTGGCCGCCAGACGATTACGCGAGAGATCGAAAAGGAAATGCGGTTAGCAGCTGGACTGCACGAATTCGAAAAAGCAGCTCAGCTGCGCAACAAATTACATTATCTGCGAGAGCTACAGCAAAAGATCATGTTTGGTGACAAAGAATTTCTAGATATCAGCAAGGACAAGGCGCTCAGTGGTTTGGTTGACCTGTTCGGTTTGCCGAAAATTCCTGTGCGTATTGAGGGCTATGATATTTCGCATATGAGCGGGACGAACGTCGTCGCCAGTCAGGTGGTTTTTATGAACGGCGTAAGTAGTCGGGCGGATTACCGCAAATATAAAACCAAAGTTGAACGTAATGATGATTATGCAAATATGTACGAGACATTGCACCGACGCTTTAGTGAAAAGAACATTAAGTCTTGGGGTATGCCCCATTTTGTACTTATTGATGGTGGTAAGGGCCAACTTGATGCGGCCTTGCGGGCAGCCGAAGAGCGCGGTGTGAAGGTGCCGATTGTCAGCGTTGCTAAACGGGAAGAGGAAATCATCGTTCACTCGACGCGTTCCAACATTGACACTACAATGCTTGATACTTATCGCACCAACCCAGCGCCTGGTGTTTCGGTGGAACTTACGGGCGAATACTACATAGTGAATCTGCATGCTGGACAAGCGAATTTATCTCCACACTCCAAAAACCTGCGCGGTGGCTCAGGCCAACAAGCTTATTCTGATGTCGTCAAATTATTTCAGCGTATCCGCGATGAGTCGCATCGTTTTGCAGTTAGCTACCATACCGTGTTGAAACGAGCCAAGCAAACTGCAAGTATACTCGAGGAAATACCAGGCATTGGTCCAACGACACGACGTAAGTTAGTTAAAACTTTTGGTAGCTTACGCGCCGTACAAGCGGCTGCGCCTGATGCCCTAGACCAGGCGGTCGGTCCCGCCAAGGCCAAGCTGATACGTGCGTATTTGCAGTTGCCTTAACCCTCGTGATATAGTAACCATAAGTTCCATTGAGTTACGATAGGTCTACTCATTAAAATGAATACACAAAAAGT
>JAJYAA010000032.1 GCA_021779755.1 bacterium
AGCTGCGAGCGCGTGGCACACTTGATGATAGCCAAATTGTCGAACGACTCAATACACTCGGCTTTAAGACCCGTGAGCGCCATGTTCGCGACAGGGAAGACCGAACAAAAATCATCCGAACGATTGGTGGCGACCCACTGACGCTCAAAACGATGTGGGGTATGATTGAAAACCCAGTCTATGCCGGTATAAACCCCGAGAAATGGACGCAAGGTCAGCCCGTAAAGTGTCAGTTTGACGGCCTTGTTTCGATAGAGCTATGGAACGCAGCCAATCACGATAAGTACACTATCAGTGAAGGTGAGGACGGTATACGCATCACGAGGCGAAAAGTGCCTGAGTATCTTGCGAACAAGGGAGCTCGTAACGAGGATTTCCCCTACAAGCGCATCGTTATGTGTCCAATGTGCAATAAACCGCTGTATGGCAGCGCCTCTCGCGGACGACACGGTGGATACTTCCCGGCGTATCACTGCAACCGAGGGCACTATTTTAGGGTGCCAAAGAAAGAATTTGACGAGGCCATAGAAAACTTCGTCAAGAACATCACGGTTGCACCAGAATATATTGATGCACTTGTAAGCAAAATGGGTGAACAGCTCGATAAGCAGCTCATCACATTAAACAAAGAGGCCGTGACGATTGATCTACGAATTGCAAACCTTAAAGAGCAAATCCGTCAGTCCGTCGATAAAATACGGTTCTTGTCATCGGCAACCGCAATTAAATACATAGAGGAGGATATAGAGAAAATGGAAGAAGAAATAACAGAACTTTCCGCAAAGCGTGAGACTCTAAAGCCTCAAAAACCTTCGGATATAGAAAAAGCCGGCGCATTCGTCCGACACTTCTTGGAACACCTCGATGAACTACTGTTACAGTATGAAAATTCCGTGCAACAGGCACGGTATTTCGGGGTTTTGTTCAATACTGCTCCAACGTTCTCTGATATCCAACTTGGAACCCCTGATATCTCAAAGATAACAGGGGTCAATTCGATGTTTTCTTGTCTGACTATGAGTCCGAAGACTCGTGGCTGGGATGGAGGGATTCGAACCCCCGAATGCTGGTACCAGAAACCAGTGCCTTACCACTTGGCGACATCCCATTACAGTGATTGTTGTAGCTTGTAAAAAGTGCACGTACTAGAGTTTCTGGTAGCCTGGTCCAGAAACCATGTCACAGTAAAATTCGTTTCAAATTTTCTGCGACCCCGCCTCAGTCGGTGACGTTCGTCATCCGGCTTCCGGCCTTGCGAACTGCCGACAGGCAATTATCACCTTACCACTTGGCTTTCGTACCATTGCTTAGTAAATATTGAACAACAAACAATATATACGTCTATCGGCTACAGAGGTAATTGTATCAAAACCAAACCAGATAGGGAAGAGGTAATCGGTCGATGACCAGCCCGCAGATGATACAATATATAGATGAGTAAAAAAATCCTACCAGTAGTCAGCGTCAAGCTAGACAAAATCGTTGGCGGTGGTCAATCGCTTGGTACGCTCGAGGGCGGCCGTAAAATCTTTGTTTGGGGCGGATTACCCGGTGAAACTGTCGAAGTCCAAATGACCAAAAAGAAATCTAATCTAGCCGAAGGTGTCGTTATTGAGGTAATCGAACCAAGCAAGGAGCGAGTCGCACCCCAGGACGAAGACAGCTACTTATCGACCAGCCCATGGCAAATCATGAGCTTTGACAGCGAACAGCACTACAAAGCCGCGCTTATCGAAGAAGCGTTTGAACTTCATGATATCGTTCTACCGACCAAAATTGAAGTTTATAGCGACGACAAACAATTTGAATATCGCAATAAAATCGAGTTTAGCTGGTATTGGAATAAAGAGGATGAGCAAATCGACTTGTCGTTCTTTCGCCGCGGAACGCATGGCAAGATTCCAGTTCAGGGGACTAGCCTAGCACATCCAAGTATCAACAAAGCGGCTATTGCTATACGCGATTTCTTGCGTAGCAAACCAGACATTCGCGCTTACATGTTAAAGACATTGTTGGTGCGATGCGACAGAGACGGAAATGTCGCCCTACAGCTTTACGTCAAAGATACCGCGTTCGTACAGCTAACCGGCCCAGAACTCGAAGGACTAAAAGAAAACAGTAATATTATTGGGTTTGAAATGATTTATTCCAATCCGAATAGCCCGGCTAGCGTCATTACTGAGCGGTTGCAGACTTGGGGTCAAACCAGCTTGACCGATACTATCCTAGATGTGCCGTTCACATACGCCGTCGAAGGATTTTTCCAGATTAACTTACCCGTATACGAACAAGCCCTGCGCGACATGAAAGAGTGGGTAGTAGCCAGTAAACCAAGTGTTGACCTATACAGCGGCGTCGGTACGATCGGCCTGACAATTGGCGGTGATAATGTCAAGATGATCGAGATTAACGAACATGCTGTACGCGAAATGAAACGTAATATTACAGCACTCGACCGCGAGAAAGCCGTCCAAGCTATCTTGGCGCCAAGTGAAAGTGCACTAGAGCACATTACAGGTGACGCCACGATTATCGTTGATCCACCACGCGCCGGCCTACACGAGGATGTGGTCACAAAACTACTGTCTACTAAACCCGAGCGTATAATTTATTTGTCATGTAACCCGGTTACTCAAGCCCGCGACGTCGTCAGACTTGCCAAGGAGTACGGCGTTAAATATCACCGTGGCTATAACTTTTTCCCGCGCACACCGCATATCGAGCACCTAATTGTACTTGATCTAGTCAAGAAATAATTAGTCATATCGCAGCTCGAATAATATCGGTTATGTTACAATGTAAACATGACAAAGAGCTTGCGTGGCTTTACTATAGTTGAACTGCTGGTAGTAATATCAATTATTGGAATCCTAGCCACGATCACCTTTATGGGCTTTGGACGTTATCAGGCAGATACTCGCGACAGTGCACGTTCTGGACAAGCAACAATCCTAGCTGAATCACTTGAAAAATATTATGAACAAAATGGTGAGTATCCAGGATGTCCAGCACTAACTGGCACCGCTACAACAGTAACTACATCTGTATTACCAGGAGTCGAGCCTCAAACGCTATTAACACCACAAGCCCCATCTGGTACGACCAATTCGATTCAGTGTGCAGACTTAACGAACATATCCCAACCAGATACCTTTGCATACGTAGGAGACAATAGCTCAACCTGTCTAAGCGGTCAAGCCTGCTTAACGTTTCAGTTAAAATATAAGGACGAAGCAACTGGCCAGATTATAACTATTAACAGTCGTCACAATACGAGCATCGCCGTCAGTGGCGCACCAACACTTTCAGCCTCAGCTGATGGAACAAATGGCTTTACACAGATCAACAGCAGCTGGACAGCGGTAAATAGTGCGATTAGCTACGACATCGTACGCGCAACCGATAGTGCATTTACTGCTAATGTAGTAACTCAAACCACCTCCGCTACATCATTCTCAACTACCGGACTCAGCTTCAACCCAGCTGGCGGCACTTATTATTTCAGAGTAAGAGCCAATTCGGTAACCAGCAGCGGAGCTTGGTCCAGTACTGTAATTGCATCAACTTGGGGGTTGGCAGCGCCCACAACTACAGTGTCGACATCCTCAAGTACCGTATTTCTGCAAAGCTGGAATGCAGTACCGCATGCTACAAGCTATACATTTCAATGTTCGGGTGATGGTGTCACATGGGGTACTGGGTGCCAGGGGGTCACGACCGCAACTTCATACGCGTACGGAGGAGCAGCACAAGGAACTAAATATTACGTAAGGGTACAGGCAACGAATGGTAGTTACATAGGTTTGTGGTCGAATATAACAAGTACCATAACTACGATTGATGCCCCAGCCGCCTTTCCGTTGTGGTCAACCAACCTGTTACCTAACTGGAACTATCTCAACCTTGGCAGTGGCGTAAGTTGTCCGGCTGGAACATCTCCAAGTAACGATTGGTATATTAATGGTAGTTATTGGATGACGGGTGGAGTTTCTCAGTCTTATGGGTTATCCTGGAACCAATCAGTAACTGCATCTGTCGCATCACGATGCGTGACAGGTGCAGCGTCTAGTGCATTCGTCTGGGCTAACAATACCGCCAGTATGTCGCTGCCAATACCGTCAGTCTGGGCTTATTTAGCAGCTTATCGCACCGCAGGCTGGGCGGCGACTTGTCCGAACTGGACAACCAGCTCGGTTTATTACTTTAGCGTTCATGGCGACGGGACTGTCGGATATGTTCAGAGTGGGGCAACCCAGGCAACATCCTGGGATGGTACTGCTTATAGCTGGGGTAACGGTAATATCCGAGCCGCCATAGTCTGTAGTGGTCCATGGGGTAGCTATCGTGTAGATTCTAGCCCAGCTCCGTTCGGACCAGGTTGCGTACCTACAATAACCGTATCACAATGTACCTGGTAAGGAGGCTACGTATAATGAATAGGTCTAGCAAAGCGCCAACCTGGCTGAAGGTTATTATTATAATACTGTTAGTTATACTAATCGCGGGCACGACAGTTGCAAGCCTGTATATATTGTTACCGAATCAAAAAAACGCTTCCGTCTCCATCACCAGCAGCCAACCAAAGGTTGCCAACGCACAAAAGCTCGTCGAAGCATATCAAGCATCCGGCGATATCAAGGACCGCGATAGCCTATATAAAGTTCTAGCTACTAATCCAACCAATACTTATGTACAATACAAAAATAATAACCAATCATACGGAATAATTATTGCGGCGACGCAACACATACAATATCAGAGGCTAGACACGACAAAGACAAATTCTGCCAACCTAGCTAGTTCAACTGAGACTTTTCTGGATAATCTAGGCATCTCAAAAACCAGCGAACAAAATCTGGGAACATTTATCTCAAAACTATTCGAAGGCCCAACTGTTATATGTCAAACCGATGACAGACAGGCTGTCGGGCAACAGCCAGCGACATACGGACTAGCGTGTATCGACAAGAGTGCGGCCGACCTATCATACGCTCATGTTGACGTTCTCGCAAAAGCCTCTAAGGGGGCCCTGCAAACTAATAAGATTAAAACTCTTACCGAAACAGATATAACACAGGCAGCTAATAATTTAACAACTTTGATAACATCAAATAACGATAACTCGTCGACAACATATTATTTCTTATCTACAGACCAAACTAACTGGAGCTATATCGGAGAACGACCAACTCCATCGGCTGACGTTAAAGATAGTTTTCAAATACCACCACAGTTGCAAGATACTATTAACAGCTCTCAATATAGAGATTTCTTAACTACTTATATTAAATAGCGAAATTCTATGAGGGGAATGCGGCAAAATCTGCAGTAATTGATACCTAATGTTGGTTATGTTTGTTACAATATAACCATGATGAAAAGCAGGCGCGGCTTTACTATAGTTGAAGTTTTGGTAGTAATATCTATTATCGGAATTCTGGCCACAATCACCTTTATGGGCTTTGGACGTTATCAGGCGGATACTCGCGACAGCGCCCGAGCAAGCCAAGCGACAATCCTAGCTGAATCACTTGAAAAATATTATGAACAAAATGGTGAATATCCAGGATGTCCAGCACTTACTGGCGCTGCCGCGACAGTGACATCGTCCGTTTTACCTGGGGTAGAACCACAAACCATAGTTACTCCACAAGCAGCTTCGGGAACGACCAACTCAATTCAATGCACTGATCTGACAAGTATTTCTCAGCCAGACTTCTTTGCATATGTCGGTGACAACAGCTCAACTTGTTTGAGCGGTCAAGATTGTTTAATGTTTCAATTGAAATATAAACAAGAGAGTACCGGTCAGATCATAACCATCAACAGTCGTCATCAAACCAGTATTGCTGTCAGTGGCGCACCAACACTTTCAGCCTCAGCTGATGGAACAAATGGCTTTACACAGATCAACAGCAGCTGGACAGCGGTAAATAGTGCGATTAGCTACGACATACAACGAGCGACAACGAGCGACTTCGTCACTAATCTCGTTACGCAAAACACAACCAGCTTATCATTCTCGTCAACTGGGCTCAGCTATAATACAACTTATTATTTCAGAGTTAGAGCCAATTCGGTAACTGGCAGCGGAGCATGGTCTAGTACTGTGATCGCGGCAACGTGGGTATTAGCGGCGCCTACAACATCGGCATCGACCGTATCTAGTTCGTCCTTTAGCCAAACATGGAACGCCATCACACATGCCGCTAGTTACACATTCCAATGCTCAAGCGACGGTGTCACCTGGGGAACGGGCTGCCAAGGAACCACAACTGCAACATCTTACACATATACAGGAGCAGCTCAAGGATATCAATACTACGTACGAGTGCAGGCGGTTAATGGTAGCTACACCAGCGCATGGTCAAATACGGCAAGTACTATAACGACAATCGATGCACCAGCTGCGTATACAATGTCATACGGTAATACAAGTGCAACCTGGAACTTCTTAACCGCCACCAGCAATGCGATATGCCCATCTGGTACAACCCCTAGCTATGATTGGTATAGCAACGGATCATTATGGGTTAGTGGCACTCAGTACAAGACTGTTAGCTGGCAATACAGCGCCTGGAATCAAACAGTAACGCTATCTGTCGCTTCGAGATGCATTACCAGTGCAACATCTAGTAGCTTCGTTTGGGCAAATAACTCTGGTACAGGGTCATTAACAGCACCTTCGGTCTGGGCGTATCTGGCGGCATACAGAACAGCCGGCTGGGGTGCAACCTGTCCTACATGGACTACTGGTTCGGTATATTACTTTAGCGTACACGGTACCGGTACAGTTGGTTACGTTCAAAGCGGGGCAACCCAGGCAACATCCTGGGATGGTACTGCTTATAGCTGGGGTAACGGTGATATTCGAGCAGCCATAGTCTGTAGTGGTCCATGGGGTAGCTATCGTGTAGATTCTAGCCCAGCTCCGTTCGGACCAGGTTGCGTACCTACAATAACCGTATCAGAATGCACATGGTAGCAAGGAGTTACGATGCAACAATTTAATAAAGCACCTGCATGGCTAAAAATCATCATCGGACTCACTGGGCTACTCCTAATTGTGGCGCTAACTATTGGTGTACTATATATCGTACTGCCCGCCCACACAAAAACTTCAAACACGACAACTAATAGCCCCGCCCAACCAGCAATAGCAAGTGCTCAAAAACTAATTGACGCTTATAAAGCCTCTAGCAGTATTCAGGACCGAGATACAGCTTATAAACCGGTCTCAACGAATCCTACCGACACATACGTACAATATACTAATGGCAGCCGGCCATACGGGATCACAATCACAACAGCGTCTTACCTCCAATACCAAAAGACGAGCACAGATAGTCCGTCAAACTCTGCTAATCTAATCGCATCCACGGAGTCCTTCTTGGCAGGGCTAGGCCTTACTAAGAGCAGCGAGCAAACAGTGGGTGGCTTTACGTCAAAGTTATTCGAAGGGTCAACGGTCGCTTGTCAAACCGACGACAGGCAAGCTGTCGGTCAACAAACAGCCACCTATGGGTTAGCCTGTGTCGACAATAGCACCCTAGATAGCACCTATAAACAACTGAGCGCGCTAATAAACTTAACAAACGGTACCTTATCGTCAGGTAATATTAAAGGTATCGCGCAGACCGACATCGTATCCGGGCCTAATCATTTGGCGGTCTTGGTAACATCTAACAAAGACAATTCATCAACAACCGCTTACTTTATGACACCAGACCAAAAAACCTGGAATTATATTGGCGACAGGACAACACCATCGGTGGATGTCAAGGATAGCTTCCAAATACCAACCGCCCTACAGGAAGCCATCAATAGCTCGCCATACAAAGACTTCTTAACCGCCTACATCAAATAGTCTTAGCTAGTTCGTATGCGGCGATAAGTAAATTTCGCAGCTAAGCGCCAACTACTAGTCGCGTCGGCATCAAACTGATAGACTTCGCCGCCGTTAACTTCACTAATCAACACAAGAGCCGGATTGTACGGAGTTAGCGTCTTGTAAAAGACTAGATCACTCTCGTGAATATGGCTACGGCCAGGAAACACTTCGCGGAACTTCGCCTCACCGATCTCGTCAAAATAGCGCGGGTGGCCTTTGGGTGGCATATAAACCTCGGCTTTTAGGCCCATGCGCGCAACAATCTTTTTAATATCACTCAGCAGCAGTTTGGATTGACCCGTAACATATAAAAACAACTGCTTTTTAGATGTCAAAAAAAGCGTCGCTTCGGCCGTATGGCTAACCGGCACCTTAAACACAACTGCCTGACGAATATCTGCGTCAACTCCAAACTTCTCTTTTATAGAGCGCTCTAGCGCTAATTCTTCGTACATCTTATCACTCATAACTATTATTGTACCACTTGTCAAACAGAGTGGGCCTCGACGACAAATAATCTATCGACTACAATGATAAACAATGGATTTTGAAAAACGCTATAACATGCTTAACAAAGCGCAGAGACAGGCCGTTGACGCCATAGATGGGCCTGTTATGGTTATCGCTGGCCCGGGCACCGGCAAGACCGAATTACTCAGTGTCAGAACGGCCAATATCCTCAAAAAAACCGACACCTTACCTGAAAATATTCTATGCCTGACCTTTACCGAAAGCGGAGCCAATGCTATGCGCGAGCGCCTAGCGGGCACGATTGGCAAGGATGCCTACAAAGTCGCGATACACACTTTCCATAGCTTCGGTAGCGAAGTTATTAATCAATACGGTGAGTTTTTTTATCAAGGTGCCCACTTCAGACCAGCCGACGAACTCAGCCGCTATGATATCGTTAAAAATA
>JAJYAA010000033.1 GCA_021779755.1 bacterium
ACAATGAGTCTATGAGTGACTTACTTGCGCAGCAAAACCAGCTTCAGGTGGAAGCAAAAGCTATGCTGCAGAATACACCTGTGCTCGAATTTCTCGGCAAGCTAGGCAATCCAATCCAGACAGGTAGTTCAGTAACGGGTTTAATGGTTTACCACGATATAGATTTTTCTGTGCAAAATGATAATTATAATATCCTAGATGCAATTTCACTGACCAGCTCTATTTTTGAGCGTTTAGCAGCAACGGCGTTTAAAATTGCAGATTTCAGTCAAGATAAGGACGAAAATGCCGGGTATTATATTGGTTTTGAAATTCCTTACGAAGGAAAAACTTGGCATATAGATGCAACAATATCAAAAGTAGGTCCAATCGTAACGAATCCGCCCGAAATGAAGTCCTGGATTGAAAGTATGAGTAGTGATGACCGGTTAACTATACTTAAACTTAAGAAACAGCTCATTGATACAAGACGCTATATGGGCGCACGTTCACAACCACCGTATACTTTTAGATCTGCTCATCTGTACGAAGGCGTTTTAAAAGGTGGTGCTAGAACTGTCAGTGCTTTAGAAGAGTATTTTAAATCGAAGTCATCATAGCTAGTATTTCGTTTAAGACGGTACACAAAATTAAAAAATCGTGTCATGCTGATGCGTTTTTTGTATAGACCATAAATAGGGCGGTCGAATGGCGACGGTTATGTCGTCTGTTATTATTGAGCTATGAGGAAGCAACTTTCTGTGCCAATAACGAAATCGATTATTACGACCGAGAAACTTCACGGCCATACGTTGTATGACAATTATCGTTGGCTCGAAGACATCCAATCTAAAGAAGTAACTACGTGGATGGATCAGCAGGTCAAATACACTAAGATACAACACAAAACACATACGCAGTATGGCACCTGGAAGTTGCGTGTAAAAAATTATATTCAAATTGACAGGATAGGTTTGCCCGTTAGGAGGGGTGATAGACGCTTTTTTGTTCGTCAAAGAGCGGACGAAGACCTGCCGGTATTGTGGGTGAAAGACGGTGACGACGGTGGCGAGCGTAAACTACTTGACCTCAATGAAATGCGTATTAAAGAGGGCGATCCGACTCTGGAGTTTTGGAGCCCGTCTCGCACCGGCAGCCTACTTTCGTATACAATTTCAGTAGGTGGCGCCGAGATTCCAAGTTTACATATTATGGATATCGAAAGTGGAAAAGACATTGAGCCAGCTATTCCAAATGTAGGCATGGTAAGTTGGAACGATGATGACACGGGATTTTATTATACTCGTGGACCGAAGCCGGGTACAGTACCAGATAATGATTTGCGGATGAGTACAAAGTTATACTTTCATCAACTAGGTGATATTTACACAAAAGATATTATGGTTTTTGGTAAAGATAGACCTGCCGATGATATGCTATGGATAACTCGCGCAAAAGGTGCACCGTACGTTGCCTTAGCTGTTCGTCAAGAATGGTCAAGGAATGACCTATATCTGATTGATGTTCATACACACGCCGTAAGACCTTTTGTCACCGGGGTTGACGCCGCCTTTGATGCACTGCCTACCGAAAAAGGTATGGTGATTTGGACAAATCATAATGCCAACAATGCCAAGCTGCTATTGATTGATTATGGTGATATTGATAACGGTATTGAAGCTGCGCGAGTGATTGTTCCCGAAGGGGATATGGCTATTCAGCAATTTTGGCTATCTAAATCTCGCGTATTCGTCGGTTATACAAAAGATATCTCTGACGAAATTTACTCTTACGATTACGACGGAGGCGATCAAGCCAAGTTACCTACGCCATCTCTAGGGGTAGTTGGTTTGAGTGCTAATCTGGAGGATGACATAGTCTATATGTCTAGTCAAACACCAATTAGCCCCACGGTAATCTATCGACTGGACGCCATATCGCTTCTGAGCAAAGAGGTTGAAAGGGTTGCTTCACCGCATAATCCAAACGACTACGTAGCATATATAGAATGGACGATTGCAGGGGGTGGTACGCGCATGCCAATGCTGATTGCTCACAAGAAGAGTTTGAAGCGTAACGGCAAAGCACCGACGCTGCTTTATGGATACGGCGGCTTTGCGACATCTGAGGATGCAACATACCTGGGGGCGAACATGGCCTGGCTAGAGGCTGGGGGTGTATTTGTTGACGCGGTTATTCGCGGCGGTGGCGAATATGGAAAGAAGTGGCACCGAGGCGGTATCTTAGACCATAAACAAACAAGTTTTGACGACTTTATTGCCCATGGCGAGAATTTAATCAAGTTAAATATAACCGACTCGGAGCATCTGGGTATATATGGAGGCAGTAACGGTGGTTTGTTGGTTGGCACGGTTGCCGTTCAACGACCGGATTTGTATAGGGCTGTTATGAGCCAGGTTCCACTGCTTGATATGGCGCATTTTCATAAACTACTAATCGCTTCGCGCTGGATTAATGAATACGGCGACCCGGAAAAGAAACAGGACTTTGAGCGTATTTTGACATGGAGTCCTTATCATAATGTCAAAGATGACGGTAAGTATCCCGCGTTCTATTTAACGACGGCCGAACATGATACTCGAGTACATCCAATGCATGCTCTCAAAATGACCGCAAAATTACAGAACATTACAAAACCATCAACAGTCTTGCTCTGGGTCGAACGAGGAACCGGCCATACTGGGGCGATGCCAAAAACAAAGTCAATTGATGCAATTACACGTCGATTGTCGTTTTTTGGCTGGCAGCTCGGGTTAAATATCGCGGAATAAGTCTAGTACTCCGAATTAGCGTGGCGCGGTTTTTTATTTGGTATGTAGGTAGGGTATACTAAACATATGCAGAATAACCCAATTATCAAACGAATCGTTAGTGCCGAGTATTTATTAATCGCTGTGTTGATCGCAGTGTTCTTTGTAGTTGTCGGAGGATTCGCCTGGTATTGGTTGGTTGTTTTATTCTTTGTATTCGATATTAGTGCTGCGGGATATTATGTTAATCCACGAGTAGGGGCTATCGTATATAACATTGGACATAGCATTATTGGACCGGGCCTACTAGCTTTGATCTATATTGGTACGACAAATGACGCGATATTATTCGTGACACTTGTTTGGCTGTTTCACATCTTTGTTGATAGGGCCCTTGGTTATGGACTCAAGCATACAACCAGCTTTCATCACACCCACCTTGGCCCAATCGGCAAAGCCAAGAAAAAGTAAGGTATAATAATCAAAGGTACGCCCCGGTAGCTCAGTGGATAGAGCAGAGGACTTCTAAGCCTAAGGCCGTTGGTTCGATCCCAACCCGGGGTACCAAATTAAAATAGTCCAACGAATGTTGGGCTGTATTAATTTGCATATCGTTCCCTATTTAATAACTTGGCTGTTTTTTCGTGTGACTCTGATGTCATCGCCCGGCAAGAACCTGTCATTATACTGTTCAATACGGTCGGCAGCTGGGGCTGGGTGCTATAATTAAGTGAATGGTGTGGCGTGTAATCTTGACCCTTATAGTGGCTATTGTTTCTGCTTTTATCATTGGGCCTAACGATATTGCGTCAGCTCAGGATCAAAACGGACGCCTTATATCGGTGTATGATCGAGGTGTTACGCGTACATTCCTGTCCAAGGCGCGGACAATAGGCGAAGCGCTCAAGGTGGAGAATATTGAACTTGACAAACACGATACAGTTGAACCATCCATTAACGAGGAGCTAGTCGCATCTAGCTATAACGTAAATATCTATCGCGCTCGGCCGGTGGTTGTGATTGATGGCGATATTCGCATCAAGACCATGTCGCCGTACCAGACTGCCAAGCAAATCGCACGAGATGTAGGCATCACTATTTACGACGAAGATATCACAACCTTGCGGCCGATAACAGATTTATTGACAGACGGCGCCGGCTTGGAGCTAACAATTACAAGGGCAAAACCGATCACACTGGATCTGTATGGCAAACAGACCGAAGTTCGCACCCAAGCCAAAACGGTTGGTGGGATGCTGACGGAGAAAAACATTGTCCTGGGCGATATGGGTCGCGTATCGGTACCAGAAAATACTCCAATTTCGCCCGGCATGAGCGTACGAGTATGGCGTGAGGGCGTGCAGACGGTCTCGATTGACCAGGCGATACCTGTGACTAATCGGATCATATATGATACCGATCGACCGATTGGCTATCGTGCGATCCAGACGGCAGGTACGCCAGGCGTTCGTAGTATAACCTACCAATTAAATATCAAAGATGGCGTTGAAATATCGAGATTAGAGATTGCTAATATTGTTACGCGCAATCCGACGGAACAAATTGAGGTTATTGGCCTGCATAATGATGGGTCTGGTTTAACCAAGGACAAGGGCGCTCAATACTTTACAGACAGCAAGGGTGTCTCGCACCGCGAAACCTACTATGACTTGAATATGAGTACCGCCATGCAAAGTTGCGGGCAAGGTGGACGCTACTCGGTACGGCCGGACGGCGCAAAGGTTGACGATCAAGGTTATATAATAGTTGCGGCTGATTATGCGATATACCCTAAGTGTTCAATCGTGGAAACTAGCTTAGGCCTGGCGAAGGTTTACGACACTGGCGGTTTTGTAGCTAGGTTCCCTTATGGATTTGACCTTGCGACAGACTGGTCGATACCTGATGGGGTATAGTAGTTTCATTATTGAGTTCGCTTGTACTTGACGCAGGGGAGTGTTTAAATGAAGGTACTTATATATGTTTCATGAAAGGGCATTAATGAAATACAAAAACCAATCTGGCAGCGCACACTTAATAGTAAATAACAGCATTAGTTGTGGCACTAGTCGGCGTCCTGGGATTTGTTGTTTGGAAAAATTTCATTAATAAACCCGCAACTCCAGCGGCAACGTCGACCAATTCTGGGCTGACAACTCTGAATATATCAGAACTAGGTGTTGGGGTGCTGTATGATAAGTCACTGCCTGCAATTAGCTATACATTTCACAAGGCGAGCAATGGTGTTGCCGGGTACGCTGACGTCACAAGTCAGGATCTCGTAGGGACGAGCTGCGTTGGTGATATTGGATCAATAGCCCAGGTTATTCAAAACCCGACCAGCACAAGTAACTTTAGCGAAAGCCCGATTGTCGCGACAGTCACAATCAACTCAACTAAATATGTACTAACTTTGTCAGGTTCGAACTGTACAAATGATAAAACTCTATTATCGCAGTATCAATCGTCTATAGAGAAGAACTTCTTAAATCTTAAAGCTGAATAAACAAAGCTAATCTGGTCAATGTCCGAGATAGCGGGTTCTATATTTGGTATGATTGATCCATGAATAGCGTAGTTGTAGAGATTCTAGATCAGTGGGTGCGCAAGTATTCAACGGATTTGTCTGGATATCAGCGACTTAGTCGCGAGCTGAAGGTTTTGAAGTGCCTAAGTGGTTCTGTCCATACTCCTACTGTCGTCCAGTCACGAGACGATACGGCAAAAATATCGATTGATATGGAGGCTATTCAGGGCCAAAGTTTGAGGGAACTTCTAGATATGCAGACTGATTACGTGACAACTGCGATGCCATGGAACGAAGCTAAGCAGTGGCTGGCGCAATACATTGATGCTGAAATGGATTTGTTGAGCAGGGATGCGCTATATAGAGACATGAATCTTGACCATCTAATCTTTGCAGGCAATAGAGCTGTGCTAATCGATATGGAATCAACAATTATTAGTGCAGATCAAGGCAAGTGGCTGCTGAATGATATGCGCGGCACCTGGGAGACGATGGCTCCTGAAGAGTTTATTGGGTACGGTGAACTGAGCGCCAGGACGGCGACTTATCGTGTGGCGGTTATAGCGCATATTATATTAACCGGCAAACTTCCGTTTAAGCGATTTTCTGATTCCCGGTCGGCTACGTATCACTGGCGTATGATGCATATGGCGGAAATTGATAGAGGGCTAAGTCATAAAACTCGCCGGGTTTTCGCGAGCGCTCTCGCTCGTAAGCCGATTCACCGATACAAAAACCCCGAGCGTTTCCTAGATAAATTGACGGCATCTTATAGATGAATTAACTATTTCATAATGGGTTTATAATAAAGGTGTAGTAATAATGGAATTGGAGGAGTAAGTTATGAATATAAAATACCTAACCAGCAATCTATTAAACGCATTTTTTGTATTAGTTGAAAGTTTTCTCGCGATCAGATTCATATTAAAGCTTTTTGGCGCAAATGCGGCCAACGGTTTCGTGAATTGGGTATACGAGATGAGCGGGTCATTACTCGAACCATTCAGAGAAGTATTTCCGACTCAAGTGTTTCATAACACGTTCGTTTTGGAGTTTTCTACCATTTTTGCGATGGTCGTTTATTCTATTGCGGCGTTGTTGATAATGTCATTTTTGGACATAATTACAACGCCAACGCCGGTGAAGTCCAAGAAATAGGTAGGTCAATTCAAGATAGAGTCTTGCGTACAGCTAAGCGCAATCCCCTGTTGTGATATCCGTTCAAAAATTTAAACTGATATGTTAATATTGATTATGGTATGAATGATAAAGTTGCGCGTATCAAGGCTCTATTTTGCAAGAATTCTGCGCTGTTCTCTGCGCTTGGTGACCCTACTAGGCAACAAATATTATTATTGATGGCCGACAACCAACATCTGAGCGTGGGTGAGATAACAAAATTTACCAAACTTTCGCGGCCGGCAGTTTCTCATCATTTAAAAATATTAAAAGACGCCAGGTTAGTAACGCAGCACATGGAGGGGACGCGGCGTTATTATCATCCAACTTTTAGGGCGCATGTGCAACCACTCAGAGCATTAGTAGACGAAGTAGCATTGTTAGACAAAACTAAAAAGGGAGCGGTATAGATGGGAAATTTCTTACATAAACTTGGAGCCTACGCATTTACGCATAAATGGCGGGTATTAACTGGTTGGCTAATTGCGTTAGTTTTGCTAGGTGGCCTGGCGTCGGTATACATCAAACCAACGACAAATTCTGTCAGTATTCCAGGTACTGAAGCGCAGAAAGCACTTGATCGGGTTGACGAATTATTTCCAGCTAGCGGTAAAGGTAACGGTCGTGTAGTTTTCGCAGCACCGGCCGGCCAGCAAATCGTTAGTTATCGTTCCCAAATCACGAAATTCGTTGATAGTGCGCGCAAAGTTGATGTCGTAGCTGGTGTCATTAGTCCATTTGATAATGCAACTGCGATATCTGGTAATGGTATGATTGCGTATGCTCAGGTCCAGCTCAAAGACGAGGCCGGTACGGTCAGTTCGACTACTATTAAAGCAGTAGCCGATTATGCGGCAACTGCTCGTACGAGTGGTTTGACGGTTGAAATTAGTGGCGACCTAATTGACAAAGTACCAACTGAAATTCTAGGTGTAGGTGAGGTATCTGGTGTTGTCTTGGCGCTAGTCGTCCTCGTTATGACTCTAGGGACATTAATATCGGCTGGCATGCCGATTGTCGTAGCGGTGATTGCAATTGGCGTTAGTATGGCTGGGCTGTTCTCGTTGAGCCAGCTGGTCAATATTACCTCAACGACGCCAGTCTTGGCAGTTATGTTGGGCCTTGCTGTTGGCATCGATTATTCACTCTTTATTATCAATAAGTATCGTAGCTATTTATTAGAAGGTTATCGCAACCAAGTCGCTGCTGCCAAGGCGGTTGCGACTGCTGGTAATGCGGTGTTATTCGCCGCCGCGACCGTCGTAATTGCCCTGTCGGCGCTTGCTATTGTGCGTATACCGTTCATGTCGACTATGGGGCTGGCAGGCGCTGGTACAGTAGCCATTGCGGCCATTGTGGCTGTGACATTGATACCGGCGCTTTTAGGTATGGCTGGTGACAAGATTTTTCGTGGTAAAACTAAGCGCTTGATTGCGGCAGCACAGGCCAAGGGTCCACGCGAAAGTCATGCTCAGAACCACAAGACAATTTGGTACAAATGGGGTGCGGCAATTGTTAAGCGGCCTGTTCTAGTGTTAATAGCCGGCGTAGCTGTTATGGGGATTATTGCCCTGCCAGCACGGTCTCTGGATTTGGGTTTGCCGACCGACGAGCATTCAGCAACCAATACAACCCAGCACCGTGCCTATGATTTGCTGTCGCAGGGTTTTGGAGTCGGCTTTAACGGCCCACTCCTGGTTGTGGCCGAGAACTTGCCGGCCGTTGACGCCAACGATCAGGCGGCTGTTCGAGCACCGCTCGTTGCAAAGGTTGACGCACAATTCGCGGGTCTACCTTCAATTCCTCAAGTTGTAGCTCAAAAGCAGGCGGCGCTTGCTCAAGTTGAACAGACGGTGACACAGTATGCAAAGTATGTTCAGCTCAAGGCCGTAGCTGATCGCATTGCGAAACTCGATGATGTTAGTAGTGCTACGCCGGCACTTGTTACCGATGACGGTACTAGCGGAGTTGTGCAAGTTATTCCAAAGACTGCGCCATCAGATCAGAAGACTATCGATTTAATTACTAGGCTACGCAGTCAGGATACGCGGCGGTCGGTTGGGGGAGGTAGTGTCAGTCTGGCGGTGACCGGATCAACTGCTTTGCAAAACGACATCAACGCTAAGTTGTCTAATGCGCTACCTGAATATCTAGTGGTTGTAGTTGGATTGTCGCTAATATTGCTGATTATTGCTTTTCGATCTATTCTAGTGCCAATCAAGGCAACGCTCG
>JAJYAA010000003.1 GCA_021779755.1 bacterium
GGCACTACTATTTATACCTTTGGAGCACATAACGGTAGCTTGCCACAGCCCGATCAGGTCGGACCGACTTCTATGCAGTATCAGTCTAGTTTTACGTTCCTCCATTACGTCGGGAATGGGTCAGCGCAATGAGTGTACATAACACAGTAGAGGAGAATAACAGGGGATGATAATAAAACGATCAATTAGGATAGGCCTCCTCCTTTTAGTGCCTCTGGTTGCGCTTTGGGTAGCTCGCTTGCTCATCACAGGAGGAGTGAACCCCATCACACTTCAATCGGCTGATCCGGTGGCGGGTAGGATATCTCAAGCACTCACAAGCACTAGTCAGGTGAGTTTACCGGTTGCAGGGAAGGATTACAGGATACAAAACACGAACTACTTTGATACTAAAACGTGGGCAGTTGTGGTAATCAAGGGCATCAATAACACCATTACAGATGGCTTGTTTGTACTTACAGAGGTTAATGGAACATACAACGTAGTACTTGGGCCGGGTACATCCTTTCCGCGAAGCGCTACCCTAGCCATGCCAACAGACGTACAGCAATATTTATATAATGGAGGGTATTTATATGATACCGTCACGCAGTAAACGACTATTATCGGTTTTTATACCAATAGCATATCTGCTATTGGTTGTATCCCTGGTGTTTTCTGTCTTGCAGGCTCTTACTATTAGACGAACAACTGGCATACTTGAGGTAAAAACCTCTGACAACACATCGGCTATAACGATAAGTGCAAACAATACACAGGCCGCCTCGCTTGGCACGGGCAGCGCAAGAGTACGATTAAAACCGGGCAATTACTATGTTATGGCGCAAACAAATGGACTACGGGCAGCCCAAACCGTTACCATATCCCTCCACCAAACCACCAAAATTACTCTACAATTGGCAAGCATCACACCAGTGCTACCATCACCAGCCTCAATTACCTTCGTAAATACCGCGGCGTTACTTAATAATGGGCTCAGCTCGACTCAAGTCACAAATCTTAAACAACTTTTTTTCACCTACGCACCGTCGGCAAAAATCATCTCAATCAACATACCAAGCATCGAGCCTGGTGCGCGTGACCCCAGCAGCGCCACCTTGTGGTTTAGTCTAACCTTTACTGGCAGTATTGATGAGTCACCATATAATGCAACCGTCGAGTATAGCGGGCTTGATACAACGAAACTCACCCTTACAAATCCCGCCTCTGGCGCAGTGCTATTCTCTGGACAATTACCAGCGGTACCGACTACAGATTAGGCATCTCCGAGTGGGATGATGGTACTATCAGTGAAGTGTTTGGCCGCAATATCCGCATCGGTGGTAGTAAGGAAAGTCTGATAACGCTGCAGATAGGCCGTCAAAGACCTGCGACGAGCACCGTCAAGCTCACTAAAGACATCGTCAAGTAGTAGGATGGGTTGCTGGCCAGTAGCATCTTCTAGTTTTTGTAACTCTAGTATTTTTAGCGCAAGCACAGTCGTACGGGTTTCACCCCTGGATGCGACGAGCGCAGCAGGATGGTCATCAAAAAGCACCGTCATGTCCTCTCGGTGGGGCCCATAACTCGTAAAACCACGCAGCACATCTTCGTGTCGTGTCATTTCCAGGGTGTGGAGGAGATTTGTTTCGTACGATTCGCTATCGAAGCGGCTTTGGTACCGTATCGTTACTCTTGTGGGGCTTTTGGAAATTTTTGCATACAGATCCGTAAGTGGTAATGATAGGGAAGCAACTAATTCATTGCGGGCTCGACTAATAATCGCGCCAAGCTCACTCAGGCGAACATCCCACGGGAAAAAATCTTGGCTTTCGGCGACTTTATACCTCTTGAGAAGCGCGTTTCTTTGTGCGAGCACCCTTCGATAGTCGCGACGTGTTTTGGCGTACACTGGTTTGGTTTGTTCAAGCAGGTCATCGAGATATGATCGTCGACCTTCTGGGGAACCCTGGAGAAGCTGGAGGTGATTGGGCTCAAATAATACCGCTGGTTGAAGTTGAGCAGCCGGAATATGTCGATATTCCTTACCTGCAATGCTATACGTTTTCTGAAGTTGTGGTTTGTACTGCAACTTGAGGGTACGAGTCTCACCGTTTTCGTCATGTGACTCAAGTCGCAGCCATTCTTTTGTGAACTGCAATAATTCACTATCTGGGACGCGGTAGGATCCTGCCCGCGCCAACACAAGGAGTGCTTCCAGTAGATTTGTCTTTCCGCATCCATTTGGACCAACAATGATATTTACCCCTGTGCCAAACTCATACAGGGCGTCCGTGTACGACCGAAATTGCTGAAGGTGTATGTCAGAAACCATAGGCTTCGTATAAGTATACCGTAGTAGAGAGCCTAACTCTTAAGTGGCATAATGAGATGGAGGTAGTCTTCTTGGTCAGGATCAGACAGAAGAACCGGCTCAACTTTGCCATTAAATCTAATTTGCACATTCTTACCGTCCATAACCTGCAGGGCATCAAGGAGGTAGCGTGAATTGAGGGTAACTTCTCCACCACCAACCACAGTAGCGGTAGCGGACGCATCATTTTCTCCTACCTGTGAGGCAACTGCCCGAATCCACACACTTTCACTGGCAGCATCTGCGCTTAGTACGACACTTCCGGCACTTTCGCGAGCAAACAAACTCGCAACCTTCGTTATATTTGTAAAGTCCGCTTTTGTCAGATTAGCTGATGTTTCAAAAGACTGGGGGATAAGTTTTCGATAGTCGGGATAGTTTCCGTCAATAAGTCGGGCAACTAACTCTACTTCACCAGCCCGAAAGAGTACTTGCTGCTCATCACACACCACCTCAGTTTCACCATTGTGGTCAGCAATAATCCGAAGTGTATCGTGTAGAGCCGTCGCAGGAATGAGAAGCCGAATAGTTTTATCCGTCTTCATGAGTCTGCGCTCGGCTAGGCGGTAACTGTCCGTGCTCGCTGCATAGAGTGACCCGTCGATCGTATGAAATAGCACTCCCGTTAGAACAGGACGACTCTCGTCATTTGAGGCAGCCAAGATAACTTGTTGGAGCCCCTCTTTAAGTGCAGTAGTCTCAATCTGCCACCGTATACCATTCTCTATTGTCGGCATAACAGGGAACTCTTCTGCACTGACGCCGTTTATGACTGACTTGTAGTGGTTCGTTTGTACCTTGAGGCGCATATCATTCTGCTCAAGTTCTATCACCCCACTTGGTAAGCTTGCTATAAGGTCCTGAAACAAACGGGCAGGCACTGTAAGTGAGCCTGGTTTTTGAACCTGTGCACCAACGTAGCAAGAAATAGCGATATCAAGGTTCGTGGCAGCAAGTCGTAATCTATTCTCCTCAACACTGAGTAGTACGTTCGCGAGAACGGGAAGGGTACCCCGTGAGCTCGCTACTCTCGATACGTAGTTAAGTGCCTTTGCGAGATTTTCTTGGGTTACTTTAAGTTTCATGCTGCCTCCTGGTTACCCACTGCCTTAATTATAAATGTATTCTTTTTTCCAAATAGGGTGTAGTTATAGGTGCTGTGGATAGTGTGGAAAAGCGACACAATAACAGGGGTGAGATAGTACTTAAAGAAGAGGAAAACTGAGTATAAAAAGTGTGCAAAGCTAGTAGTAAAAGTGGTGTAGCCATACACAGCCCTAACCTCACCCCAGCTCACTAGGTGGATAAATAAGTCAAAACGCACCGTTCGTCCACTGGTTTTTGCACAACCAAACCACAGGTTCGTAGAGGAGGTTTGGGTTACTTTACGCATAGAGATGTTCCTTTATTTCATTGACGGCCGCTCGAATCGTCGGGTTGAGGTTGAACTCTTTTTCTATCTTATCAACTGAATGAATGGCGGTGGTGTGGTCTTTTCGTCCCAACTCATGCGCAATCTTAGGAAAACTGAGATGTAATTCACTACGCAGCAAGTACATGGCAACTTGGCGTGGAACAACGATATCTTTATCTCTTTTGGCGCCTAAAATGTCGTCGAGCTCAATTTGGTAGTACTTGGCACAGCGTTCAATAATTTGATGGGCGCTGAGATGTTTTGGTCGTGCGGCTCGTCCGCCTAGCAGTCCGGTTACAATGGCGAGGTTTGGTTCAAGGCCACGCATTTCACAAAATGCCAGCAGCTGATTAAGGGCTCCTTCAAGTTCACGAATATTTGTCTGAAACTGGGTTGACAGAAAATCAACCACATCGGAAGGCAAATTAATCTGCTTGACGGCCGCCTTGTTTTGAATAATTGCGCAGCGCGTTTCAAAGTCCGGGTTTTGCATATCAATGCTCATGCCCCAAACGAATCGACTCCTTAGGCGCTCCTCGAGGGTTGGAATCTCTCGGGGCGGCTTATCACTACTGATGATAATTTGGTGATTGGCCTGGTGGAGCGCGTTAAATGTGTGGAAGAATTCTTCTTGGATTTTTTCTTTTCCGGCGAAGAACTGTACGTCGTCTACGATAAGGACATCGGCGCTTCGGTAGTAATCAGCAAAGTCAGTGTTTTTTTTGAAGCGAAGCGCATCAACAAACTCTTGCACAAACTGCTCACTAGAAATATAGACGACGCGTGCTTGTGGGTTCCGTGATACTACTGCATTACCGACGGCCTGGATAAGATGGGTTTTACCAATACCAACTCCACCGTACAGGAAGAGTGGATTATATTTTGTGCCAACCTCGTTCGCCACGGCCTGGCAGGCAGCATATGCCAGCTCATTTCCCGAACCGACCACGAAATTGTCGAACGTATAACGTTCGTTTATGCCCTGACGATATGTATGAGCAAGAGAGCTAGCGTTTTTTGGTCTTTCGGACGATAGCATTTGAGGGACATGTTGAGTCGCGATAGACTCTACCTGTAGTTCGGCCTTTTCATCAATCTCGGCGCGCGAAACGGATTGTATTTTGAAATCAATTGAGTCGATCGATACACCGTTCTTTTGAATCGTGTCGAGGATGAGCTGGTTGTATTTACGCTCGAGTTGCTGTTTTATAAATACATTCGGTACCCCGATAACGATATGGTCGCCAACTCTATCAATAAGGTGCGTATTCTTAAACCACGTGAGGTAGTTGGCGCGAGATAAACTAATCTCAATATCGCCAAGGACCGTTTGCCAAAGTTTGTCTTCCTGTACTGTATTCACCGTGTTACGCTCCAAATCTGTGTATAACTATACCGCACCTCAGAAGGAGTTTTCCACAATAATATCTACAACCTTTTCGAGGTGTAAAAAGGAGCAACAACGGATAAGAGTTATCCACATGCAATAATTATCTCTAGAGACCTGTGGAAAACTATCGTAAAAAGGGGAAAACTTTGTTACACTATTATCTACTACAAAACGCAATGTACACCATAGGCGGACCAAACGGTGTCCGTGTGGTATACTTTAGGCAAGAAATTAAGAGGTAGAATAAGCATGCCAAAACGAACGTATCAACCAAAAAAACGCCATCGCGCTCACGAGCACGGTTTTATGAAGCGCATGGCGAGCCATGCTGGAAGACTCGTCCTGAACCGCCGTCGAAATAAGGGCCGCGCTCGGCTCACGCACTAGCCAGCTGTCGCGCTAATCGAGAGGAGCCGTATGTTTGCTAAGCGCAACCGCTTTCATGGAACTGCTGCCCTCCGCTGGGTGTATAAGGGAGGACAGCAAGCGCGTGGTCGGCATATGGCCATTCGTGTACGCACTCAACAGAACCAAGCAACCCGCGTGGCGGTAGTAGTGAGCCGCAAGGTTAGTAAGTCCGCAGTGGTGCGTAATCGGATCCGACGCCGCCTGTATGAAGTTATTCGTACAAGACTCATCACCGAGTCAGCCGGGTTGGCCATTGTCATCACGGTATATGATGAAGCACTGCAGACAGTAGCAGCGAATGAATTATATAAAGAAGTGGAATATTTGTTGTCAAAAGCACGCACCATGAGCCTACAGCCCAGAGAGCGTGCTATAGTGAAAAGAGAAAGGGAATAAATGTTTACAACCTTCGTTGTTCAACCAATATTCAACCTACTAGTTCTTATCTATGCACTTATACCGGGGCATAACTTTGGGCTGGCAATTATTCTTTTTACCGTCGTCGTTCGCTTACTTATGTGGCCGATTGTCAAAAAGCAGCTCCGCCAAACCAAAATCACTCGTCAGCTTCAACCAGAACTCAAGCGTATCAAGAAAGAGGCGGCTGGCGATCGGGCGAAAGAGTCGCAGATGATGATGGAGCTCTATAAGGAGCGTGGTGTTAACCCCTTCGGTACATTGCCGGTCTTGATTATACAAATGATTGTCCTCATCGGTTTGTACTCGGGGCTCATAAAAGTCATTCATGACCCACACCAGATTGTGCAGTTTGCCTACGCACCACTCCAACACCTAGGTTGGTTGCAAAATATCTCTGGCAATATCCACGCTTTCGATAATTCCCTCTTTGGTTTTGTTGACCTCTCGCGGGCTGCCCTGAGCCCCAAGGGTGTGTATTGGCCTGCTCTCGTTCTGGTTCTTCTGAGCGCCCTCACCCAGTTTGTTTCAAGCAAACAACTTATGCCGGTCGATAAAGATGCTCGTAAGCTACGACACATTCTGCGTGACGCTGGTGCTGGTAAGCAAGCCGACCAAGCCGAGATAAACGCAGCAATGGCGCGCAGTACCCAGTATATTTTGCCGGTTATGATCCTGCTTTTCACTATCAATATCGCCGCCGCCCTCAGCCTCTATTGGTTTATTGGTGGGCTAGTGGCCTATTTGCAGCAACGGGCAGCCCTTAAGGAAGAAACAGAAGATTTGGTAGCGGTTGCCGACAAACCCCGTACGGGTGAGCGTGGCAGTAAGATTACCCTTTCAAACATTCCTGAAGCCGAAGTTGTTACTCCTAAGACAATCTCCTCTAAACCCAAAACCAAAAAGGCCAAACAGAACAAACGAAAAGGGAGGTAGACATGGACGAATCACTCGAAGACGCAATTCAATACGCAAAGAAGTACCTTGAAGATTTATTGTCATTCTTTGGTCTCAACACCGATGTGCATGCCACGAGCGAAGAAGATGTTATAGAACTCAACATACCATCGACGCACCTGAACGGCTTCCTCATTGGGCAGCGCGGTGAGACGGTACGAGCTATCCAGTTTTTGGTAAGTACTGCCCTCAAGAATAAAGAGTTTGCTACTACTCGAGTAAATGTGGACGTTGCCGAGTATAAGAAGCAACGGGCTGAGCATCTGGCCGAGACTGCCGAAGAATGGGTGAAGAAAGTCAAAGAAACAGGCGAGCCCTATGAGCTCAAGCCAATGAACGCGGCCGATCGTCGCACCGTCCACAAGGTTGCCGCTGATGCTGGTTTAGCAAGTGAGTCGGCTGGTGAGGGCCGCGACCGCCATATTATCTTGCGCATTGCAGTGTAAATAATACTAATATTGTAAACTCAGCAATTATTCAGTATAATGTACCCAATTTTATTGGAGTACGGTATTGTGAAGCGCACGGTATACTCTGTTATTACACTATTATTTCTTCTTGTGGTACTTTTTGGGGCGGCTTTTGGTGCGAAAGCTGAGGGAAATAGCTCGAACTGGCTTACCTTTCGGCCACAAGGAGCAACAAAGACAAATGAACTTACTCCAAATAGTGAGCCGCTTTCGACTGGCTATGACTGTGAGCCACTAGACTTCCGGGTTGGACCCCTGAATGACGGCCAGGAGCGTCATGGCTGCGCCATAACGACTGTACTAGGAACAATTGCCGCTGGCTTTATTGTGCGCGGTGAACACGGCACGCTGACACTTAACCAGAAAAATATCCTTGGTGGAAGTATCATAGCGAGCCCACCCGGAAGTCCTATGACTGTTATGAGTGCATTTCCGGCTGCAAGTGGTGGTTATGGTGCACAGGAGCTGCGAGTGAGTGCATATGACCCGAGCATGTTCATGTACCAAGAACTATGGGGTTGGCCGCCAATTTATGAATATGAATACACCCCGGTGGCCACAAAGACACTCGTGGATGCTACAAATAGGCCAATTCCATTACTGCCGAGCTCCATCGCCTATTCAAACAACGGGGAGTGGATGACAATTGCCCGTACGGACGGTGGTATCATGCGTTTCGATACAAAAACGTGGGCAGGAAAACTCATAGCCTGGGACAGTAACTACAACTATGCCGAAACGAAGGCCACAAATTTTGCCATCAGTGACAGCGGACAGTATGTAGCAGTGAATACTAACATTGGTAGCCCCACAGACAGGCAGCCAAGCCTGCGAGTATATGATGTCGATACTTGTTCGGACCAGGCCGCTTTCCAAGCTGGTTCTACGGCAGCAAAGCCATGTGTATACAACGATATCTGGAATGGTATGACCCAGGGTAAGACCTACGGCGTCAGTCTAAAACAACAATTAGCAGGGGCCGAATACCCTCGTCATATTCGATTTGTCGATGATAATACCATCTCGTTTGACACCATTTACGATCGATCTTCCGGTACTACGTATAAAGTTGCGAGGTACCAGATTGCTAATGGGGTGCATGCTAAGTCTAGCTTTGATCTGCTCGCGTTGGGTGACTCATATATATCTGGCGAAGGGGCCTTCAATTACCGTGATGGTACCGATAGCTCTTCGAATAAGTGCCACACCTCTTTGAGTGCATATCCGTACCTGCTTGGTGTACGATTGACTACGACGTATGGCTCTGTAGCATGCTCAGGCGCGACAACGGATGATATTACCAACAATGATACAAAGTATCTTAATCAACTTAATCCTAGAGAGGTTCAGGGAGATATAAATCCATCACAAAAAACGAGCATACTAAATCAATTCACTCCAGGTAATATTAACCAGCTACAATTTATCAAAAGCTATATGCCCTCTAAAGTGTTGCTGTCTATTGTAGGTAATAACATCCACTTTTCGGATATCGTAAAGCTCTGTGTGATGAGCACCGGTGATGATTCTTGTTTTGATTCGTCCACCGAGCGCAAAGCATTGCTGCAGTTTATTTACAGCCAACACGATACGCTCGTTAAGACGTACACAGACATACTCCAAACTGATCCAGAGGTTAAGCTATATGTGGTTGGCTACCCACAGATTGCGAAAGTAGACGGCAACTGTGGCCTGAATGTGCACTTAAATGCAAACGAGGTTGAATTCGGCTCACTGCTTATTAGTAGGCTGAACGCGACAATACGGAATGCAGCCGAATCTGCCGGTGCTCGTTATGTCGATGTAGAGACTGCACTAGCTGGCAGCATGTTATGTGAGCCAGGTGCACGGGCAGTCAATGGCCTAACGGCGGGCGATGATGCCCTGCTCGGTATGCTTGCGAACGAAAGCTATCACCCGACAGCCTTTGGGCACACCTTGCTCGCGAATGCTATTAGTCGTCGGACAGATAATCTTACCCAAGCAATGCCAGCACCTACGCACGCTATTCAGTTGATGGTCGATAGCAAAGACAGCTTTATTACTGACGCAAAACAGCCTGGTGGATTACTGCGTAAGCTTATGTTTGATTCGCTTGTTGCAGAACCAAACCTGCTCTTTCGAACAGCACGACTTCATTTTGATACGAGTACACTGGGTATAAAAACCGGGGCTGCATATCGCATTGTGTTTCATTCCCGGGAAGTGCAAGTGGCTTCTGGTACGATTCCGGCAGGTGGTGTGCTGGACATGGATATTACCGTTCCTAAATTAGACCCTGGAACACATACCGTACATCTGTACGTACAAAACGGTGATGGAGAAGATCTCGATATAGTGCAGGTTGTGTATGTGGCCGGAAGCCCGACAGATTATGACGGTGACGGTATAGCCAACGCAACAGATTCTTGCCCGACCGTCCCAAACAGCGGGCTGGATACGGACGTTGACGGTACTGATGACGCCTGTGATGGTGACACATCTGCACTCGCCAGCGCGATTAATCCTACCCCAAATACACACAGCCGAGAAAATGGTAGCGAGAAAGTTGCGATTGTTGCCAGCGAGCCAACTCAGGCTAAAACTGATGACACTGCACCGTCAAACCAATCACCACAAGAAGTTCTAGCCGACACAACATTAAAGAGTGATGGCTCAACCCAAGCCCAAATAAAAACCCTTAAGCGTAGTGAGGGTACGGTTAATCCGTGGCCATTTGTAGACATGGCCACCTTGCTCTTACTCGGAGCTATTGTGTTTGCAACGTATCGTATACATCAGACTAAATAGTCTGCTACGATTGTGGTATGAAAAAGCAGCAACGCTCAAAGGGCACTAGGGACAAGAATAGGTGGCTGTGGATACTGGTAACCGTTTTTGCGGTGATACTGTTTGGTTTGATACTGCACCACCATGTGCAAACATCCGCCCAAAACAAAACGTTTAAAGAAACCCAGAGTTGGCTACAAGGAGTTATGAGAAAAGTTGTAGAGGAAAATCCAGGGACCAATCTTGTAAGTGATCCGTATTGTCAGAGACCTAGTGCAAAGTTCGAGTACACAGAACGAAGTTGTTTTGTGAGCGAGCTCGTTACCTATCCTACGACCCCTGAAATAGTTGCAGATAAGGCAAATGAAATACAGAATGATATCTCACCCTCTCTTAAAGGAACGGCAGTAATGGACATGGGTAATGACAATTTAACCGGCAGGGTTATTGGTTATTCTTTTACTAAAAATGGGCTAGAGTGCTTTATCTCTTATTACAGCCTTAAGAACGAGGATGGTACGAACTATTCACCAAAGCTTACAAAGACTATGACAGGCTTGCTGGTGAGCGCGAGTTGCTCGGGGCCGGCGATGGCGGACTATTTCCCCAACAGAAACTAATCCGTAAACAAAGAATCACTTGGAACGGGGAGACTCTATTCGCCAAGCACACTTTTGTAGACGTCGAGGGTTTGGCGAGCCATACGCTCCCACGAGTATTTACCAACCTGCTTGTGGCCGCGCTTGATAAGCTCTGCGCGAAGGGTGTCATCCGTGAGTACGTCATCAATGGCTCGTGCCATGTCGTCAACATCGAGCGGATCAAAGTAGTGTGCGGCATCATCATATACCTCTGGTAAGCATGTGGCATTGCTGCTGACCACTGGTGCGCCGTGACTCATGGCCTCTAGCCCGGGCAAGCCAAATCCTTCACTCAAACTGGGGAATATATAGGCAGCACAGTGCTCATACAACCAGCGGAGTTGGCCATCAGTTACAAAATCCGTAAAGATGACATTCTGCACATCGCGCTTTTTAACAATCCGCGCCATCCGACGATAGTTGCTATCTGTTTTGCCGGCTAAAACCAACCGTAGTTCAGGCTGTTTTTCTTGTAGGAGGGCGAAAGCCTCAATCAGTCGCTCCAGGTTCTTGTGCGGCAATGGCCGGCCAATGTACATGATGAATTGCTGGTCGACGAGCGCTGGTAGCTCCTCTGGTTTGTCTGTCATGGGGTCTGACGCTAAATTAATAACGTTGAATTTGCGGCTGTTTGCTTTCGCAAACTTAGCTACGTCGTTCTTTACATACTCGGTGTAGGTAATGATGGCAACTGATTTGTGGGCTACTATTTTGTTGACCCAACGGTATACAAATTGCTTCGACTTAAAGGTAAGTCGTTTCTTGGTGGGGTTTTCGAAGCGAATGGTTGTAAGGTCGTTCATGGTGGTAACAACCTTGCCGAAATAGAGAATCGGCTGCTGTACCATAGGAAAATGTACAAGGTCGGCATGCAGTTTCCTCAGTTGCCATAGCAAGCCGAGTTGCTCCGCAAAAGTAAACTCTTTGTATGGGCACTTAACTTTATGAAACCGTTTGATCTTTGGCTTCCAGCTGTCAAAATCTTTTGGGCTGAGTAGTACATAATACTGATGAACCGAATCAACAGTTTGCAAATAATGAAGCAAACGTTCTACGTAGCGACCAGTAGTGGTTCGTAGCTCACGCGCGTCTATAACTATTCTCATGCTGGTAGTATAGCTGAACATGGGATGGTAGGCCATGACTACCAATGAGTGACCCCAGATGGTATACTTGTGTATTATAAAAGGAACAGGAAACGCATAGTGAAAAAAGCACTCATCACAGGTATCACGGGTCAGGACGGTGGACATTTAGCTACATTGCTACACGAAAAGGGATACGAAATCTACGCAATCATCCGTGGTCAGCAAAACCCACGCCGAAGCCAAGTTGAGCAGGAATTTCCATATGTGCACCTCATTGAAGCAGACTTAACGGACCCATCGTCGCTGGTTCGTGCTATGCAGACAGCTGAGCCAGACGAAGTGTATAACCTTGCGGCCATCAGCCATGTCGGATACTCATTTAAAGACCCACAGCTTACCGCAGATGTAACTGGCAAGGGTGTATTGAATTTGCTAGAAGCGATTCGTCTGACGGACACAAACAATAAAGTACGCTTTTACCAAGCTTCGACCTCAGAAATGTTTGGTGGCCTAGACTATAACCGACCAGGCGCGGGTTATGACGAAGACTCTCTGTTCCACCCCCGTAGCCCATACGGTGTCGCAAAGCTCTATGCCCATTGGATCACAAGGAACTATCGCGAGAGCTACGGCATGCACGCGAGCTGTGGCATTTTGTTTAACCACGAAGGTGAACGTCGTGGCTTGGAATTTGTCACGCGTAAGGTAACGAACGCAGTTGCGCGAATCAAACTAGGTACGCAAGAATACATTGAGCTCGGCAACCTTGAGAGTAAGCGCGACTGGGGCTACGCCGGCGACTACGTAGAAGGTATGTGGCGTATGCTACAGCAGGACAAGCCTGGCGAGTATGTGCTAGCCACAGGCGAGACGCACACTATTCGAGAGTTTGTTGAATTGGCTTTTGCAGAAATAGGCCTGAAGCTTACGTGGCGGGGAGAAGCAGAAAAAATAGAGGGCGTCGATCAGAATGGTGTTGTGCGAATAAAGACAAACCCAATATTCTATCGGCCGGCAGAAGTAGACATTTTGCTCGGAAACCCTGCTAAGGCAGAAAAAGTGCTTGGCTGGAAACGCAAGGTGGACTTCCGCGGGCTTGTTAAACTCATGGTTGAGCACGACATTGAACTCGAATCTCCCGTTAAGCTTATATAGCTAGACCGAGTGCATACAGTAAAACCCTAGAGCCCGAAGGCGCCTTGCTTATGTACGGCTGCGCCAGTCGGCAACAACATCTGTAATGGTCGTCTCGAGTGGGATTTCTGGCTGCCAGCCGGTGTCGGTGGTGAGCTTTTCGTGGCTACCGTAAATGTCTGGTGTGTCCGACGGGCGCATCTTGGCTGGGTCCTGAACTATTTCAGGATGTACATCAACGGCATTTAATATAGTATCTAGAATTTCGTGGCCGCTATATGAAGTACCCGAGCATACATTGTATATTTCGCTTGATTTACCCTTCTCTAGTAACAGACGGTATGCCCGTGCAATATCGCGAACATCAGTATAATCACGCTTGGCATCAAGGTTTCCCACAGTAATTTTGTCTAAATCCACATTTTCAAATGCCACGGCTTGCTGAGTTAAATCAGGAACGATAAAACCCAAATTTTGGCCTGGACCGATATGATTGAATGGTCTTACGATAACAACCTCAAAGCCACGCGTGCAGTAGTAGAGCGCCATCTGTTCTTGGCCAATCTTACTGACTGCATAGGGGGATGAAGGTAGTACGCCGGATTTTTCCGTAAGGGGCAACGTTGCCTTGGGGTCATATAGTGCACCACTGCTTATAATGACAAACTTTGGCTTAGCACTTTGCTTGAGAGCGGCTTCAAAGAGATTTATCTCCATATCGATATTGCCATTAATATAATCGAGCGGGTTATCAAACGACGGTCCGACAGCCGCGAGACCTGCCAGGTGGATTACTCCACTTACACCAATAAAGTCTATATCTGCAACGGCATGTGGATTGGTAAGATCGCATTCTATGTAGCTACTCAACCCATCTGGTTTTGTGCTAGTGGCTACAGGGCCACCTACGCCAACTACCTCATAGCCACTCTCGGTTAACTCTCGAATTAGGTGATTGCCAACGAAACCATTTGCACCGGTTACAAGTATTTTTTCCATACAGCACAGTATAGAGGGGGGGTCATGTATTGTAAAATGACAAAGCAAGTTTGATGGTTTTCGTTGTGGGCTTAGGGGATTCAGGGTAAAATACCAGGAGAGCATATGGAAAAACTTATAAAACGATATCAATGTTTGGTCTTGGGCTACTTATGCTCAGCCTATAGTCGTAACAGATTGATTTAAACCGGCATAAAACGTATACTTTAGAAGATTATGAATATGTATCTCAAATTAAAAGAAAAGTATAGATACTCAATAGTATTGCTTAGGGAGCTGGTTATTACGGACTTTAAGCTTCGCTATAAAGGTTCATTTTTAGGTTATGTATGGACACTACTACGCCCACTCGCGCTTTTTGCCATACTCTATGTAGTGTTTGTTTATTTCCTGAAGATTGGTGCGAGTATCCCCCATTATGCAGTCTATCTACTGCTGGGTATTGTGCTATGGAATTACTTTACAGAGGTAACAATGAATGGTGTTTCGGCTATTGTTGGAAAGGGTGACTTGCTCCGTAAGCTACACTTTCCTCGTTACGTCGTAGTTGTATCTGGATCATTTTCTGCGCTTATTAACTTAACGATTAATTTAATTGTCGTAGGTTTTTTTATGTTGCTGAGTGGCACTCCTTTTACACTGAACGCTCTCTGGCTGCTACCGTTAACGATTGAATTATTTATTTTTGCTCTGTCGATAGCATTTCTATTAAGTGCACTGTATGTAAAATTCAGGGATATAAACTATATTTGGGAAGTTGTACTACAAGCAGGCTTTTACGCAACACCAATCCTATATCCAATCTCACTGGTTATAGGAAGATCTCCATTAATAGCAAAAATTATGCTATTAAATCCAGTAGCACAAATCATACAGGATGCCCGGTACCATGTTGTCACATCGCAAACAGTAACTACCTTAGGCGCAGTTCGGCACTGGTATGCATATGCCATACCGTTTGCGATTATTGCGATATTTTGCGTAGTTTCGGTATGGTATTTTAAAAAACGCTCACCAAAATTTGCAGAGGAAATCTAATGAGTAAAGAGATTGCAATAATTGTTGATGGTGTCTCAAAAGATTTTCGACTCCCCCACGAAAAGATAGATAGTGTCAAAAGTTTGTTCGTAAATCCTTTTAATAAGAACCGCAAGAAGTTTGAGATCCAACGGGCACTACATGATATTTCTTTCAAAATTCCAAAAGGTGAATTCTTTGGTATTGTTGGACGTAATGGCAGTGGTAAAAGTACATTACTGAAGATCATAGCAGGTATTTACCAACCAAATGAAGGTACGGTTTCGACGAATGGCCGCCTAGTCCCTTTTATTGAGCTTGGAGTTGGGTTTAACCCGGAGCTTACTGGTCGCGAGAATGTGTATCTAAACGGTGCGTTGATGGGTTTTTCTGGAAAAGAAATTGATGGCAAATATAAAGCTATAGTTGAGTTTGCTGAACTTGAACGCTTTATGGATCAAAGACTTAAAAATTATTCTTCTGGTATGCAGGTGCGACTTGCGTTCTCTACGGCAACGCTGCTAGCTGATTCTGACATTTTGCTAATTGATGAAGTTTTGGCTGTTGGGGATGCAGATTTTCAACGCAAATGTTTCGCATACTTCAAGGACCTTAAGAGAAAAGGTAAGACAGTAGTATTTGTTAGCCATGACATGGGCGCAATTCGTGAATATTGTGACAGAGCAGTGCTTATTGAGAAGAATGAAATCGTCTTCTCCGGTACTGCAGAAGAGACAGCTCGTGAATATACGCGGCTATTTCTGCCTGATGTATATTCAGCTCAACAAAATGAAGAGAATCAAAAAAAACATAACGAAGATAAGATTCGTAACAAAGGGAAATGGGGAGCAGGTGGCATTTCTATTAGCAAGGTTACCACCGAGAAGGGTGTTTTTAATCAGCAAAAAGATAAATATATCCTTATAAGCTACACCGTAACACCTGATAAAAGAGACTACGAAGACGAGCTTATGTTAGGTATAGCGATTAAAGATGGTGCAGGTCGTGTTGTCTGTGGCACAAATAGTAAGATAGCCCAGTTTGATAAGAAGATTGCAATTACGAATAAAACAAAAAAAATAACTGCAACCTGGAAGGTGCCGAATATTTTCAGCGAAGGTGAATACAGCGTGGAGCCAGCAGTCGATTCGGTCACTCGTGGTGAACTACTCGAATGGTGGGATGACGCGATAAGATTCAGGGTTATCAATGAACAAAATACGCCTTATGTCGTTTCTCCTGCGATGAGTCTCACTATTAGCTTGTCATGAACAGATATTCAATTACCTATGCTCAAAATCGAGAGGACCTGATTGCATTTGGATTCTTAAAAAATGTTAAAAACGGCTTCTATGTAGATGTGGGCGCAAACGATCCGGATATTTTCTCGGTGACAAAACGTTTTTATATGAGTGGTTGGCACGGTATTAACATTGAACCATCGCAAAAACTCTACAGTAAGCTTGCACTAAAGCGTCCGAGAGACATAAACCTTATGGTAGGTGTCGGTAGCACTAATAAGAATGGATTATTTCGCGAGTATCCGGACGGTGATGGTCTGTCAACCTTCTCAGAAAGCATGAAAAAAGCCTATAAAGAGAATGGCTATGAACCGGCCAAGGAATACATTGATACTACTGTGCAAATTCGAACCCTCGCAGATATTTTTGATGAATATTCAACCGGTAAGATTGACTTTTTGAAGATTGACACCGAGGGCTACGAATATGAAGTAATCAGGGGCAATAACTGGAAAAAGTACAGACCAACCTTGCTATGCATCGAGGCAAATCATGTCAATAAGGACTGGCGGCCCTTACTCCTGGAGCAGGATTATTCTTTAGCGTTCTTTGATGGACTGAACGAATACTATATAGCCAATGAATCAGAAAAACTAGCAAAGGATTTTGTGTATAGCGAAGCTGTATTAAACCGTGACTATATCAGCCTAGAGATGTACAAAACACTACAATCTTATAAAGAAGAGATAGATAAAATTGTGCGTGATAAATCTGCAGTCCATCAAACTCTTGTTGGTTCAATTGAATATTCGAAAAAACTAGAGCAACAAGTGAGTGACATGCATCAAAGGCTAGGGGAGCTAGATTATTATATCTGGCAGTCCCGAAGATTAAAGAACTCATTCAAGATGTTTGCTCAAGCAGTAGATGCTATAGTTCGAACCAATATCGTGAGATTTGATAACCGATTCCTAGAAAGAAAGAGTAAAATGCCTCAAGATACGCGCGAGAAAACAATCATACTTTCCAAGAATAGGAATAAATTATTATCCTCGATACGGGCCTACGACTATGAGACAAATCTAAGCAACGATAAGTTTGAGCTGTCATCATCTGTCGTGCAGCGTTACTATGTAGATTTAGAAGCTATTTACCTCAAGATTACACGCAGAGTTATAAAAAGAGCTAAGATATAATGAATAATATAATTATATTTGATTGTCAAGTTTTTCAGACAAGCGCTTGGGATCGGGGTATGGGTAAGTACTCACTCTGTTTAGTTGATGCGATCCTGAAAGAACTTCAAAATGAAGACACCCTGGTATACCTTATATTTACAAAGAACCTCACGTTGGATGATAATGCGAAAAGAACCCTTGCGCATCTCGGATCAAAAGCCAAACATATATATCTTGATCTTGCGGTTCCCACGTCAAATAATCTTGCCATACATATGCACAATAGGTCGGCAAACACAGCGGTACTCGATGGTTATATCGGTACCATTAGCCATCCTGGAAACTCTGTACGTTATATTATTCTGTCACTTTTTATCGATCAAGTGTGTGAAGTTTTTCCGTCAACAACAGAAAATATTCTACTTTTTTATGATTTAATTCCACTTTTGTACTCTGAGTACTACGGTGTCTTTCCGACTTACCAGATGTACCTCGCCCAGCTCAAGTCACTACTAGCTGCTGACAAGATTATGACCATATCTCAAACTGTTGCCGATGAACTATCCGGCTTTATGGGAATACCTAAACACAGACTATGTAACATTGACGGCGGACCAATTAAAAGAGATCACATTAAGGCTATTAAACCCACCACGTTCAGGATCCCTGACAACTTTCTTCTCATGCCAACGGGTAATGATATGCGTAAGAACAATAGTCGAGCAGTGCAGGGCTTTGAAGAGTACAGGATGTCAAGTAATAACAGTGATACATACCTAATTATCACATCGACATTTGATGAAGCCACGCAACTTGATTTATCCAAGTACTCCGAGCACTTGATTTTTACAGGCAATATCCCTGAGGAAGAATTACTCTGGCTATACCACCATATGGCCTCCCTCCTGTTCTTACCCGAAAGTGAAGGCTTGGGTTTGCCTGTTCTTGAGGCGGTTGAGGTTGGCAGGCCTATCGTTTGTTCCAAAATAGCACCCTTCTTTGAAATGTCGGAAAACGCTTTTTATTATGCAAACCATTTTGATGTTGCCGATATAGCCGACACTATCGCTGAAGCGATAAGTGGCCATAAATGGAGCGAGAAGCTAGGACGGTACCAGTTGATCATAGATAAATATACGTGGGATAGAACAGCCTATAAAGCAGTATCCTTTATAAATCAACCAGTTGAAGTAAAGAAGCTCAATAAGCCGAAGCTGGCTATTGTTGGACCTGACCCGAGCGGCTACTCTGCCATAGGGAAGGTAATGGAACAGGCTCATCCGACCCTCTCAGATTATTTCGACATTGATTACTATATAGAAAAACAAAAAAAGGGAAGCCTAGTGTTGAGGCCCAGCTATATTGAATATGTTGCAAGTTCTCGGCCAGTTGAGCAGTTTGATCGTGAGGCGTATGCAAGGTACGACAAAGTCATCTATCATATAGGAAATAGTGAATTTCACATCGAGACAATTAAAAAAGCACTATATCTTCCTGGTTATGCTGTGTTCCATGATACATACCTTGAGAACATATTTTCTTCAATGATAACGACAGGTGCAATTGCAATAGAAAGGTATAATGCTGAAGTCTGGCTGAATAGTCTCGTGGGTTCTAACAAGACAAGCATGACAGCATCGTTGTTAAATAATCAGCTTGGCGTTCTTGTGCATTCTGACTTTGCGAAAACTGCCCTTATAAGCCTCGGATTACCGGATGTTAAAATAGAAGAAACTATTCTTGCAACAGAAGTACCGGTTCAAGAAAGCCCAAGATTATCTTCAAAAATAACCATAGGCTTAGCGGGCATTATTCATCCTATCAAAGGCATGGAGATGATAGGAAAAATGGCTCAGCTGGAAGAGTTTAGGGATGTACAATTTGAAGTGTTTGGTATGGCTATGGCAGGCCCTGAGGAGATTCATAAACTATCAGTTTTGCCTAATGTGAATGTCTCCACTAATCTTAGCGACCATCAATTTCAGTTGAAATTGTCCCAATTGGATATCCTAGTAAATTATCGCGAGGAGTATCACGGGGAGACATCACTCTCGGTCATAGAGGCCATGAGATTAGGCGTAGTGCCTGTAGTGCGTGATACGGGATGGTATTCTGAGCTGCCTAGCGATATAGTGGTAAAACTAAAATCGACAAAAAGGCTTAGTCAGACAATTATCAACCTAATCAACGATAAAGTGCAGCTAAAGGAAAGATCAAGGCGCGCAAAGCTATATATTCAAGAAGAATTTACGTACAGCAAATATGCGCAAGATATACTCGCAATGCTTAGCAGTAGCAATAAAAGGGAAAAAGATGCCATAGCTGAGTTGCTAAAAGAAGGAAATATAGAGAAGGTATTAGATACTGTGCGGCAAGATGGAATGTAGTATATGAGAATAATTATTGAGGCTGATGCAATTGTTGCGGACAATATGAGTGGGATTGGCCACGCCACACTTGAAATAATTCGTGCAATGAGTTTGCAGGTCAAAGATACACGGGATAAGCTGATTATTATTATTCCCTTTGGGAAAAAAAAGAATATTTTAAAGCACAAACTAGAAGGGGTAAGTATAAGGCAACTACCACCGTTTTATAGGTACGTTAATTACGCGCTTACTAGAACTTCTCTGCCCATTCCCATGGACTTGCTATATGGGAGGGGTATGTACATTTTCCCAAACTACAAGAATTGGTATGTTCCTTTTTCTCAATCTATTACCTTCGTGCACGATGTTGCGTTTAAAATACTACCAGACACAACGAACCCCAAGAATCTGGCGTACCTAAATGCCAATTTCGCTCGATGGCTCAAGCGTACCGACACCATCGTTGCAATATCTGACGAGTCAAAACGCGAAATAGCTATGTATTTTCCAAAGTACGCCAACAAGATAGTGAGAATTTACTTGGGTATCGACAAGAAAACGTTTTATAAACGAAGTCCAGGAGAAGTTAATGCTACGTTAAAGAAGTATACTATAAAGCCAAGCTACTTTCTGTACGTGGGCAATATTGAACCGCGCAAGAACCTATTGACACTCCTTGATGCCTATAAAGAGTATGCAGATACGACCAAGGATGATGTGCAACTTGTTATTATAGGGGGAAGCGGATGGAACAATGGTGAGATACTAGAACGTATTCAACAACTTGTGTCTGATGGATATGATATCAATCGTCCATCGCGCTATGTCGAGGATGATAATTTGCCGGCCATCTACTCTGGATGCCGAGCGCTCGTGCACATAGCGCTTCATGAGGGTTTCGGGCTATCATTACTACAGGCTCAGGCTTGCGGTGCGCCAGTTGTCGCCTCAAACCTGGCAGTTTTTAAGGAGACGCTCAATGACGAGCGGCTGCTCACTGTACAAGACTCGCTGAATGCACATGAAGTTTCCGAAGCTATGAAGCGAGCGGCTGCAGGCAGCTATAAAATGGCACCATACAGGACTGCATTAACCTGGGATAATACCACCAAGGGATTATTATCACTTGCTCACGGGGCAAAACACAAAAGATAAAGAGATACAAAAATATACTGCAGCTTGTATAATAATGATTAGTCTAAAAAACTAAAGAGTCTATAATTTACCGATGAAACACACGTACATAGATATAACACAGCTCGTTCATTGGCCTGGCAGATTGACGGGTATACCGCGAGTCATGAACGAGTTGGCTGCGAGATATGCTGATGCTAAGTACACCTCCTTTGTAACATGGGACCATCGTACAAGCTCATTTTACGAACTTGATATAGAGAAGAGTTTATCTCGTCGTGGCGAAGGTATTTTTTACAAAATGGCAGCAGAAAGAAATCCTGACGACAGACTGGTTGATGCAGGAATGGGGTTATTCAATTTTGCCAAACGAATAGGGCATAAAATTAAGCAGCTTAAACCAGGCTTGTATACTAAGATAGCATCTCGATTTAATCAAACAATACTAAGTGTGCAAGGAAAAACAATGGCAGCTAAGGCCGGCGACGACTTGTTCATTCTGTGGGGCGAATGGGCTGACGAGTCCTATAGACAAGCGGTTATTAACGTTCATAACATGGGTGTTTCGATTGTCCATATTGTTTATGACATGCTTCCTATCGTTACGCCCCAGTATTCAGGTCATTCGACCGATTCAATGAGCCATTACTATAGAGAGGTTATACCACTGAGCCGGTTGGTACTATCAATCTCAGAATCAACGAAGCGAGACTTAATAACATGGCTTGAAAAAGAGAAGCTTTCTAAGCCAGTCGTTAAGACATTTCGGCTGGGTGATGACTTCTCATTCGTGAAGCCGCAAAAGCCCCAGCATGCAGCGTTTCGTAACAAAGATGTTCCCTTCATATTATGTGTCGGTACTATAGAGGCTCGTAAAAACCACACGTTGCTATACTATGTATATAAACTTGCGAAGGAACGCGGCATTGTGCTGCCAGGGATAGTCGCGGTTGGTCGCAAGGGATGGCAATCAGATGATATATATAATATCATCACTAGTGATCCAGACACAAAGGACCTATTTTTGCTGATGACAGATACGTCAGATGAGGAGCTAGCATGGCTTTATGATAATTGCTTGTTTACGGTATACCCCAGTTTCTATGAAGGTTGGGGCCTACCAGTCGCAGAGAGTATAATGCACGGCAAGGTTAGTTTAGCGAGCGACACAAGTAGCATACCAGAGATAGCAGGAGGCCTTATTGATTATTTCAGTCCTTACTCGGCAGATGAATGTCTTGCCATGATTCAAAAGCTTCTCGTCCCTGGGCGTCTTAGGCAAGCAGAGGAGCGGATAGAAAAATATAAAAAGACATCATGGGATGATACATTTCATCAGGTACAATCGCATATGGAGGGACAATATGGCAAATAACTTACTCAGAGTACTCAATTTTAGTACCCACAACGAGGACTGTGGTATTGGTAAATACCAAGAGGGATTTTTGTATACTCTACAGAATTCAAACAAGGTAAAGAGTGTATTTTTCCCCACATCTCCTAATATATTACGAATTATGACAAGTGAAGAAAAACGAGGCGTATTTACTGAATTGCGGCGAGAAATAGCTCAGTATGATATTCTGCACGTGCAACACGAGTTTTCATTTTTACACAGCGTTGACTTTGTCACGATTGCACGAATAGCCAAAGAGATGAACAAGAAGCTAGTTATTACGGTGCACACATCACCGACACTCGCTTACGAAAAACCACATCTTAATGGTTTCGGGCCTCGTAGCGTCTTACGCTATGCGAGACAGAAGAAGCGCAAGTTTTATTTCGATAGAATGTTTACCTTTGCTGTTCGATTGGCAGATATGGTGATTGTGCATAACGAGGCCACTGTAAAGGCGCTCATTGATCTGGGTGTAGAAAGAGCACGGATTACATCGATTATATTGCCAGTCCCAAAGATTAGCCACTCCCCTAAAAGTTACCTAATCACCGAAAAGTTGCACAAACAGCCGGGCGATACGATATTAGCCATGACGGGATTTCTCCACCAATTCAAGGGTCTTGATCATGCGGTGAAAGCACTGACCTATCTGCCAGCTAATTATAAACTAGCCATTATTGGCGGTATGCACATGGACCATGATACAAAGATATACAATAATCTGACTGATCTTATTCGTGAACTCGGTCTACAGGATAGGGTGTATATAACCGGATATATTGAAGATGATGCGACACTCAATGCGCTTATACGAGAATGTGACATCTGTATATACCCTTATGATAAGAAATATTACTCTAATATATCATCAGCTTCGCTTAATAATGGTTTTGCCAATCACAAGCCTGTTGTTGCATATCCAACAGACTCATTTATCGAGCTTAATAAGAAATTTGATTCTATGGTTCTGCCGAGCGCCTTTGCTTACTACGAATTGGCTCGTGAAATTGCGCGTCTTGATCTAGACATGGGTGTTAAAAGGTCCAAGAAATTTGCGCAGGAGCATAGCTACGAGGTTGTTACAGAATCACTTATCGATATATATAATAAACTGTAAGAATCTTGAGGTCATGTTACTACCTAACCGTAATCGGCCAATTGATTAGTAGATCATCCAACCAATACTGATTTTCTACAAGTGGTCGAAAGTACTCGGTGGATGTGGTCGCGGTGCTGGGTGTTGTGATATTGAACAGGAACGTACCTACCTGTCCAGGTCCCACCGAGGCTTCATTAAGAGCCGCTGGCCGATCGTCACCGGTACCAATCCAGGTGTTATTTGCGAAAGCGCTAACACGGTCCTGCGGATTACTTGTGCCTAGATGCACAGGAAGTGAACCCGAGTCGTTTGTCCAAGTGGTCCAGCTTATATTTTTTATAACAAGCTTAAGATAGTACGTTGTATTAACGGTAGCATTTGTTAGATCTGCCGGTATAGTCATGGCTGCATCACTATAAGCCGACTGACTAACGTATGAGACTGCGGTAGCAGGAGTATCATAGGTAACTGGTATGTACATACCGACGTCGTTCATCCAGGCAACGCCTTCTGTGACTGGGGTAAAATGCTCCAGATATGATGTGCCGTTCTGTTGCATGCCTGCCTGCATCCAGAATGCGAATGTTCCTACCTGCCCTGGAGCTACACTTGCTTCTTGTAGCGTTGCAGGCCGGTTTATAGCCGTCCACGAACTGTCATAAAACGCACTTGATCGGTTCTGAGGCCCACTTGTTCCTAGGCGGGTAGGATTTGGGCCAGAATTAACCCAGGTGGTATTACCCGTGTTGAGGGCCTTGACAACAACATAGAATCGCTTAGTGTTTGGCGTCAACTGTGGATTAAAAATCGTCTGCATCGTGCTATCGGTATAGACTCCTTGGCTTGCAAAACTCCACTCCGGAGTAGGTGGCGCAACGGTGAACGGAAGGTACATACCGATGTTATTCATCCAGCTTAGTCCTTCGGTAAGGGGGGTGAAATACTCCTTGTATGAGCCGTATGTAGTCGGTGCGGTTATTTTGAATGCGAATGTTCCTACCTGCCCTGGAGCTACACTTGCTTCTTGTAGCGTTGCAGGCCGGTTTATAGCCGTCCACGAACTGTCATAAAACGCACTTGATCGGTTCTGAGGCCCACTTGTTCCTAGCCGGGTAGGATTTGGGCCAGAATTAACCCAGGTGGTATTACCCGTGTTGAGGGCCTTGAACTGTACATAATAAGATTGACCAGGCGCAAGGTCGTTTGTATTGAGCGGCTGGGTGTAGGCGCTATCTAGAAACGCCCCCTCATAGACAAGATTATAATTTGGTGTTGGAGGAAGAGTCGCGACTGGCCAGAATTGACCTATGTCATTTGTCCAAGATATGCCTTCTGCCAGAAGATTAAAGTTCTCATCTGAGGCAATGTAGGTAGCTGGGGTATGTATTATGAAATCAAAGGTACCGTTACTGCCCGGTGCAACGCTGGACTCATTCATAGTAGTAGGCCGCGTACAGCTAATCCATGAGCTGTCACACACAACACTAAGCCTATTCTGTGGCGCATTAGTACCTACGCGCATCGGATTAGGACCTGTATTTGACCAGGTTTGGCTTCCGATATTCTCGGCAACTAACCTGAAGTAATAATTAGTATTAGGGCTTAAGTCATTAGTATTGACGGCAAGAGTATGTGCTGCATCAGAGTAGGCCTGCTGATCCATGATTCTCCATCCGTAGTTGTATGCATGGGTAGAGTAAAACCAATCGTTAAATATGCGCCAGTAGTTCCTGTTCCCATATGCGCTACAGTTATCACCAGATCCGTATAGATTATTTAAGGCGGCAGCATTTGGCTGGTAGGGGGTGTAGTTGTATAGCCCGGCTGTCGCGTAGTTTGCAATCGTAACAGTACTCGCACCACAGGCTGTATTAGGGTTGTACCCAATTGAGTTATCCTGGAATGGCACATACCGGTAGTTAGAAGGTGTCGTCTTGTAGAGATTAAATTGGCGCGCGGCATTCATGACTTGATTGTAGAAGCCCTCATATGTAGGATCGCAGGGGGCGGTATCGGGACAGCCATACCCCATCGCGTTCCTGTACTGGCTTGGAAGTGGCCATGTATCGGTGACGAGAGGACCAGATGACTCCTTTTGAATAATAGTAATTAATGCGCGTGGGCTAACGCCATAAGTGTCGGCAGCGTTTTTGATAATCTGTGCTGCACTGATTGCGCCTGTTGGAATGACATTAGTACCAAGGTTGTTTATGTCTTGATCACTTCGAGGTACTTGATAATAGTCCTTCAGACACACATATGGCGGGCCTGGCCATCCTTGAGTTGCAGCATACTGAGCATCTGTCAGGCCTGTATTACCATAGGGTTGTGTTCCGCTGGTGTCACAAACAGGAACTTTTGTATTGAGCACATTCTGAACATCTTGGACGGTTGGAAGATCGCTGTTGTTGTAAAATACGCCATCGTCAGTAATGTTACCTGCTGACCATTCACTGCCCGAAACAGCGTATGCTTGACCGACAGACATAAACGCAATAATAATCGTGCCGAACACAAAGAAAGAGAATAAAACTATACTATAGACTCTTTTCATATTATTGTATATTGATATCCTTACTTACGCTCACTTGTGTAGTATTTGTAAAGTATCGTAGAGTGAGAGTCCATGTGCCAATAGAGGTAAAAGCATTGGCGGAGATTGTGCCTGGTCCGCATCTGCCAGTCGAGTAATCGGGGGAGAGTGTAATGGGACGGTTAATTTTACTAGTGAAGACAGCCGAACAAATCCCACCGGCAACAGGATTAGTGACAGTACCAGCGTAGGTAATAGTACCATTTTGTTCAGTAAGTGTATCGATTGAGATAGACATAGAGGTAGAAACAGGTATTTCGTTAGTCGTTTTGTCAACTACTGGCGTTGAGACACTACCGTTTGACGAGGTTACGCCAGTTTTTGTGTTGCTAGACGCATTTGTCTGTTGTGTTTGAGGTTGAGCGACGGGAGCGGTGTGTCTGCTGTAGGTATAGACGAGGTATGTAATTGCGCTGGCCAACAAAACGCCGATGATTATAAAGGTGATTATGAGCTTAGTACGAGGTATCTTTTTTATATTCATAGTGTTTCTTTGTGATTACGCTTATCTACTATGTAAGTATAAAATAAACAGGTCTGTATAACAAGTATTAATGTAGTGGAATACATAAAGTTTTCGCAATAACAGGGTTTAGCTCATTGATATTACAAGACGGCATAATATTATTTGTCGAGTCAATCACTAAGACATCGTTTGGCCATATGATTTTCTTTATAAATACTCTTGAGCATCACGAAACACTACGACTAAACGTTACGAAAGCTGCCGCGGTTCTTATCGGCATGGTATGGAATTTTACACTTTATAAATATTTTGTCTTTAAGAAAGACACTGCCAAAGCTATTGAAGCGTCTATAATCAGTGAACCATAGAAGCAATTTCCAGGCCAGCCTAACACCTCCAGCCCGTTAACTGAGGGGGGTAGTCAACTGTCGACTTTGTGTTAGCTAGGCGTAGTAATCTGTCTACTGTTGTGGCTTACACAATCGCCTGAGCTGACCAAGCAATGTATACTGTAGTAGCAGACATGAAACTATGTAACGGGGGTACTATATGATAACTGTTATTGTAGCAGGGGGTTCAGGGACCCGCCTTTGGCCACTCTCGACACCTGATTTCCCAAAGCAGCTTCTAAAGCTGACGAACGAGAAATCACTCGTGCAAAATACCTATGAGCGCGCAAAAAGAATCAGCGGAGAAGTGTATATTGTTCCAGACATAAGCCACGCGCACCACGTAAAGGAGCAGCTACCAGATCTTGACGATAATCATTTTGTGGTTGAGCCTGGGCGTAGGGGCACGGCAAACTGCATCATTGCAGCCCTGGCGCATGTCAGCAAGCGGCATGGCAGTAGTGAGCCAGTAGCTTTTATTAGTGCCGATCACCATATTAGGGACACGGATGGCTTTGCTCATTCTTTTGGAATCGCTGCCGAAGTTTCTGCGTCACAAGGGCAGATAGCCCTCGTTGGCATTGAGCCAACCTATCCGGCCACTGGTTTTGGCTATATCGAGAGAGATGGTGGAGTCTCAGGCTTTACAAATGTATATCAGGTACAAAGCTTCAAGGAAAAGCCTGATTTCAATACGGCGCGTAAGTATATGGCCAGTGGTCGATACCTTTGGAACTGTGGCTATTTTGTTGGCTCTGTCGATACTTTTTTGTCAGCCATGGCAGAATATGCCCCAGAGCTTAAGGAAAGATACGATAAACTTGTTGCTATCAAAGATGTCGAATCTGATGAGTACAAAGATACATATTTGAGCTTCGAAAGTAACACAATTGACTACGCATTAATCGAAAAGGCGAAGGGACTGGCCGTGGTTCCGGCCGGGTTTGACTGGATGGACTTGGGTAGTTTTAGCGACCTGCACCAGGCGAATGCGAGCGACGAGTCGGGGAACTACCTAAAGGGCGAGAAGATTTATACCGCCAATCTGGAAAACGCCTATGTGCATAATGACGAGGACAAGCCAGTAGCCGTTATCGGGCTTGATAATGTGGTCGTCGTGAATACGAAAGAAGGAGTGCTGGTTGCTCGCAAAGATTTAAGCCAAAAGGTTGGAGACATCGCGAAGCTCATTCACGCAGACGGAGACAAGAAGTGAAAAAAATGATTGCGTTTGACTTAGATGACACCCTTGCCGTCACAAAATCACCAATCAGTGACGAGATGGGTGCGCTGTTGATTAAGCTGCTGGATCGTTTTGAGGTGTGTATTATATCCGGCGGTAAGTTTGAACAGTTTAAGATTCAGGTTATAGATAGACTGAATGCATCGCCTGAGCAGCTCAGCAAGCTACATATTATGCCAACCTGCGGCACACGCTACTATCGATTCGATGCTGTTGAGAACGAATGGAAGCGACAGTATGCAGAGGATCTTTCGGCTGAACAAAAGCGCACAATAGTAGCAGTGCTTGAGACTGAAGCAAAGCGACTCGGCCTGTGGCCCGAGAAAACATGGGGTGATATTATTGAAGATCGTGGCAGTCAAGTAACCTATTCGGCGTTGGGACAGCTGGCACCGCCGGAAGAGAAGTACGCCTGGGCAGAAAAAAACGCTGCGGAAAAGCTTGTATTGCGTGAGGCAGTTGCTGAACAGCTGCCCGACCTTGAAGTTCGCTTAGGGGGGAGTACCTCTGTGGATATCACAATGCTTGGCATCGATAAAGCGTATGGCATGCATAAACTCACTGAAACACTAGGGGTTAGTCCGGACGACATTCTATTTATGGGCGATAAACTCCAAGAGGGGGGTAATGACTACCCTGTAAAAGCAATGGGTATTGATTGCATCGAAGTATCTGACTGGCACAACACGGTCCAAATTTTGACGGGCATACTCCACGTTTTATAAAAGATGTCGAGCGTCATACTACTGCAAAAAGATGGAGTGGGTGCAACCATTGAGCCAATGGGTGGGTGGCTCGAGACGCTTACGATTGATGGTACTACTGTGCTATTTCCGAGGCGCACACTAAAGAATGCCGCAGGAGAGCCAAAAATTCGAGGCGGCTGCCATGTTTGTCTGCCTAATTTTGGCCCTGATGCAACAGGCAACTTGCCACAGCACGGATTTGCCCGCGAAAGCCGGTGGGATGTTATTGAGCATATGCCTGATCGCCTAATACTGAGATTGCACACAGTCGAGGGTACGTATAGCGGTTTATATGCACTCTTGAACGTCAGATTGACTACGAGCGGAATGAGCCTAGGGCTTAGTATTGAAAATCAAGGCCAGAATGTACTATCTATAGCGCCTGCTTTTCATCCGTATTTCGTGTCACATACCAAAGATGGTGACATCGATGGGACAAGCTATAGCATGGATAGCCTGGAGGAGGCTCAAATATTAAACGGCGCACCGAGGCTGGTAACACTGGATGGTCAGCAGTTTGTGTTAAGGGCTAACAACCTACCGACGTGGATTATTTGGAGTGATAGGCTCGGTGGGTATGTTTGTCTTGAGCCAACCCAATCTGGGTTTAGTTTTGCGGGCATACCACAAGTACAGGGAGCGATACGGCTCAAACCAACCGAAACATGGGATTGTTCGATGACTATAGAAAAAGTACAAACAAAGGAGAAAATCGAATGAGCCTTGATACTGAAGAGACAAAACAGGTAGCAACACTGTTAGCCAAGTTGCAGCCTGGCTTTTTACCATATCCCATATTTGAGCAGATTGCGCGCATTGTTGCATTGCCAATTATTGAGTTTATTCCGCTTCGCTTTAATCATGATAAACAGGTAGAAGTACTACTTATACGGCGAACTGATACCGATCCTTTGTTCGCGGGGCTTATGCACACCCCAGGTACAGTGGTGCGCGCCGATGACGAGTCAAAAGGTGAGGTGCATGCTCATACGGCATTTGAGCGGCTGCTGAACGGTGAGCTAGCTGGTATGGCGGTCTCTGACCCTGCATATGTCGGGAGTATATTTCATACAAGCAAGCGTGGTGTCGAGCAAGCGCAGTTATTCTGGGTTGAAGTTTTAGAGCAGAATCCTGCCATTGGTGAATTTTGGCCAGTCGATAATCTGCCGGATAATCTTATAGATTCGCAGCGTAACTTTATTGTTAGATCTGCTGAGCACTTTATTGGCGTAAGACAGTCATAGAACGTAGCGTAGTCTGCTACACTGTTCAATATATGCGTGTACTGTATGTCACTCGGAAGTTTCCACCCAGTGTGGGCGGTATGGAAAAGGCAGCCTACGAGCTGCACCGTTCGCTCGCCGCACTACTGCCAGTTAAACTGGTAGCATATGGTGGGCCAAACAAATATTTGCCTGTGGTGTATCCGTGGCTGTTTGTGCGTGCTCTGTTGGCAACCTACGTATGGCGACCAGACGTCATATACCTGCAAGACGGGGTGATGGCACCAATTGGGTTCTTGCTACGTTTCCTTACGCGTAAGCCAATCGTTATGTCGGTGCATGGGCTAGAAGTAACCTTTGAAAACGGTTTCTACAAAGCACTCATGAAACGGGTGGTGCCAAGCGTGAATCGTATCGTCATAGGGAGTGAGCAGACCAAAGCCGCTGTGCTGAAACGCTTTCCAGATGCGCCACTAGTGAAGGTGACATATGGCGTGCGCGATGATTTTTATGTAGTAGGTACTATGGATGAGCTCAGAGCGCAGCTAGCTAACAAGCTAAAGCTAGATAGCACCGAGTTGGTGGGCAAGAAACTTCTTGTTACCACTGGCCGTTTAGTTGATCGTAAAGGTGTTGCTTGGCTTGTTGAGCAGGTGATGCCAGGACTAATAGCCGCAAACCCTGACGTCCGGTACTTGGTGGCAGGGAAAGGCCCCAATGAGGATAAAATTCGTAAACTTATCGAAACCCAAAACCTAACAGGGAAGGTTTACTTGCTCGGTTATATTAGCGATGAAGTGCGTAATTTGCTCTATACATCGGCAGATTATTTCTTGATGCCAAATATTCCTGTGCCAAACGACATGGAAGGCTTTGGTCTTGTCGCAGTTGAGGCAGCTTCTTGCGGAACTCCTGTGATTGCCAGCGGCATTGAGGGCATAACGGACGCGGTCGTAGAGGGCAAAACAGGCATGCTATTACCGGCGGCTGATGCTGCTGCCTACCAGAGGGTACTCGTGCGGGAGCTAGCACGGCCATCATTGAGCCGCGAGAGTGTGCGGCACTACGTGCTCAAAAACTACTCGTGGCCGCAGGCGGCAGCGGGCTATCGGGCCGTGTTTGAGGATGTGCTTACAACGCCTACGGAGCAGTAAATGGCATACGGCCTAAGTGTGGCCTAAGTGTTATTCCGAAATTCTTTTAGTTTTGCTCGCAAATATTCCTGTATATTTTTCTGGAAAGCCTCAGTCGAGAACTTCTGAGCATAGGCGCGAATGGCTGCGCTATTGTAGCCATTTTTTTTGTATTTCATCAATGTCTTCGCTAGTGAGGTTGCTGTTGGCTTCCCGAAGAATTCTCCGGTTACGCTGGGAATAACGTAATCAAGCGCTCCTCCAGCCTCATAAGCGATAACCGGTGTGCCGCTGGCCATCGCTTCAATCGGCGTAATACCAAAATCATCTAAACCAGGGAATATTAACGCTTTTGCGCGGGCAAATTCTTCTTCTATAACCTCATCGGGAACTCTCCCCAGGAACGTTACCGTTTTGCCTGCCAGTTTTCTTAACCGCGCGTGATCTGGACCATCTCCCACAACAGTTAAGGGCAAGCCCAATTTCGTACAAGCAGCAATCGCCAGGTCAAACCGTTTGTAGGGCGTCTGCCTGCCTGCTATTAAGAAGCCGCGGCGTGCCTGGTTGCGGTGTTCGGATTTCTGGAAGCGCTCAAAATAGACAGGTGGAAATATAACGGTGCTATTTCGCTTGTAATACTTCTGTATTTCTGCCTGAATGTGGGTCGAATTAGCGATGATAAAATCTGGTCGCTGGGCGGCCTTAAAATCCCAGCGACGCAGCGGACGTGCGAGCAATTTTAGCCCCACCCGCGCAACGGGATCGAACGGGCCAAAGCCGGGTTGTTTCATGTACTCATCGTAGCGACTCCAGTAGTAGTGCGTTGGCGCGTGGCAGTAATTGACGTGCAGTGTTGTTTTGGGGACTTTAATGCCTTTTGCTTCGGCGCCGCTACTACTAATAACAAGGTTGTAGTTATCAAATTTAAGGTGAGTGTACCAAAGTATACGGAGTGGGCCGAGGAACTTATGCAGGCGATTGAATGGCCACCAGCCAAGATAGCCAGTAATAACCTTACCGTCCAAACGTTGCCGCCATTCTTTTGTGGCAAAGGTTGCATATATAGGCGCATCTGGGTAAAGTCGATGTAACTGCTCCACGACAAGTTCTGCGCCTCCGCCATACAGCCAATCATGGACAATAGCTACCTTCAGTGTTGGGCGGTTTTGACGGGTACGCACTGCAAGGCCCCTAGTTATAGCGTGCGCCATGACGAAACAGCCGTTCAAGCACGACTCGAGCAGTCTTAAGGATTATGATGATGTCGAGCCCAAAGCTCCAGTTCTGAACATAGTACAAATCAAGTTTGCGGCGTTCTTCAAAACTCATGGCGTGTCGGCCGGATACAACGGCGAGGCCGGTCAAGCCCGATTTAACACTTAGGATAAGGTTCTTTTTGTCGTATTTTTCCATTTCATACACGTCGAGAGCACGCGGCCCAACTAAACTTATCTCGCCGTGCACCACATTCCATATTTGGGGTAATTCATCAAGACTAGTGGCTCTCATAAGTTTACCAAGCCGAGAGAAACGTGGGTCATCATCCAGTTGATCGCCATTGGCACGGTACTGTTTGGCGAGTTCTGGCCGTCCCATTTTGGCAAAGCCAGCTTCGGGTGACATATTGTTGTAAGCCTGCTTGATAGTGCGAAATTTATAGACACCCACTTTTGCGCCAAATCGACTGTAGCGGGTTGCCTTATAAAATATTGGCCCCTTGTCTGACAGCTTGATAAGTACGACGCAGAGCAGCCACAGTGGCAAACTGACAAGCAGCATAATGCTGCCTAGAGTGATGTCCATTAGCCGTTTTAGGATGCGCCCCCAGCCAAAGAGTGCCGTGTGGTGGACATGAATAATTGGTATGCTATTACGGAACAAATCAACGTCAATATTACCAACAAATAATTCGCTGTTGCCTGGTACAAAACGGTAACTAATGTGGTTCTCTTGTGAGTACGTTAATATCTCTGTATTACGGCTATCATTTGCGTACAACTCAGTCTGAATTATGCCGTGTAAGTCCTCAGGCTTACTCGAGAGGAATTGTTCAAAGTTCGCGAAACTTGGAACGCCCTCCGGTAGTTTTTTACGATAGCCGATGACTCCGACCACCTCATACCCAGATAGCTTTGGATTGTTGAGTGACCCAACGAGTTCAAGGGTCATGGGAGTATTACCAACAATAATAACGCGGGTGAGCCCGTGACCATACATGTACAGCCGCGTACGAATCAATCTAGCAATGTTTCTAAAAAGGACAAGTAACACAAAGCCAAATAAGAAACCATAGATGGGCACCAATTTCGCTGGGAATATATGATGAAGGCTTAAGTAGTCCCAAAATATCATAAATAGTAAGCCGACAAAGGAACCAAGAAAGAGGCGACCCGCTTCGGCAAAGCGGCGTTCGTA
>JAJYAA010000034.1 GCA_021779755.1 bacterium
CCGTAGATGATCCTGAGGCGTAGGACGAACGCAGGTAACCAAGGCCGTTATTGCGGGACGAATTGATATATGCACCAAGCGTGCTGTTCGCGTAACGCGGATCACCATAGTAATAGCCTGACCCATTCGTCGTGAAGCTACCGTAACCAGAGAAAAGGTTAAATTGGTCTGTGTAGTACGCGTTTGCGGGCGTCGGTTGGTACTGGGCGGCGAGGCCGCAGCTATTGGCATTTGCTCCCGTATAACAGGTCCATTCATAGGCTGCGTAATACGAGCTCGCCCCGGTATCGAAGGCAATTGTCTGTCCATTACTGAGCGTCACGACGACACCGCCGTATGTCGCAGTGGCGCTACCTATCGGTAGAGTACCGTTTCCGACAGATCCGCCACTCCAGTTCTGAGGTTGAGCGGCGGCATTGGCTGCGATCGTCATCCATTCGGCCTCGCTTAGCAGGTGGCTACCTGGAGTTACGGCACTGGCGTCGGTTGCTGCGACCGGTTGGGTGATAGCGGTCCAGCGTGGTCCAGCTGCTTGACTCGTCGCGACTCCACTGACGTTACTTGCGGCGTACTTTTGTACGCAGAATCCGTCTGGCAAGCCGTAAAGTGTATTGCCGGGTACTTTGATCCAGCTGCCGCCGACCGATGGGCAAGAAGACGGCTCGATTGGACTATAGCCACCAAAGCTAGTGTTGGCGCTTCCCGCGATAGGTGCTGTTTCATATCCAGCCGGCAGTGCTGCGCCACAGGTCCCCGCGACCGGTGTAGTGTCGGAGGAGGTTATCTTATATGAAATACCACCAGTGGTCGCGGCCAAACAATAGCTGTTATCTGCCGATGTATAGATGTACTGCAGTGTGGTTCCGGGATTTGCTTTGATGTTTGTTGAGGCCAGATCGGCTGGATAGGTTTCGTTGGAGCTTGTGCCAAATTTATACACGTCGAGCTGCTTGGACGCGTTATTGAGGTCAGTCTCGATTACACCTGTTTGCGCCCTGGCCTGTATTCCGCTATAGGCAACTATAGTGAGAGTGGCGAGAACGGCAATAATGACAATAACTATCAGTAATTCGATGATAGTGAAGCCAAGTTGTTTATGTTGTTTATGTTTGTGCATTATCTGTAGTATAGATTACAAGCTACTAGTGGTCAAAACGAAGTCTAGGCGACTTATTACATGGTTGTATTAACAGGGGTAATAGTGTACAATCAGTTTTTGTTAACCATACACTATGGGCCAGTAGCTCAGCTGGTTAGAGCGTCTGCCTCTTAAGCAGAATGTCGTGGGTTCAAGTCCCACCTGGCCCTCCAAATAATGAACACCCTTTGACGCTTGCTAGGGTGTTTTTTATTTGAAAGTATCTTGGCGGGACTTGAAGCCGCGACTGTCGTGGGTGAGAACTGCCAGTCGGCAGTTCGCAAGGAAATCTTCCGATGGCAACTAGTTTGCCAATCGTGAAGTTTCGGGGTCGCGGAACGTGACCAAGTCCCACCTGGCCCTCCAAATAATGAACACCCTTTGACGCTTGCTAGGGTGTTTTTTATTGCCTGATTAGCTAATTAGAAAAGCCTTTAGTGGAAGCGTATAATAGGTACAAAGGGGGATAATGAGATGCTAAAACTTATATACACATTCTTTCTGGGAATACTTTTAGCAATCTTTGTAGGTGTCGGAATCAGTGCTTTTTATCCTGGTCCAGCGTCACCAACGTATCCTGTTGAACTGAACAATACCGGCAAAGAGTTGACCGAAGAGCAGATGGCTCAACAGCGTGATTATGATGTTGCCGTCAAGCAGTATGATTTGGACATGCAGCCCTATAACCGCAATGTGTCGATCGTAACTTTGATTGCGGCAATTGTATTCTTGGTTACAAGTCTGATCTACGAAAAGAAAATTAAAATTATTGCTGACGGTATAATGCTGGGCGGGTTATTCACGTTGTTATACAGTATCGGTCGAGGTTTTGCGTCACAGGATAATAAGTATGTATTTGTTGTGGTGAGCGTTGGACTGGCGCTTGTTATATACCTAGGTTATCACCGCTTTGTCGCAGAGCGAGGTGAAACCAAGGCAAAACCAGTACGCAACAATACGTAGCTGGCGCCTATCTTTGATTGACTTATAGTGCTTGTGCTTTATAATTACCAACAGATATGAAGTGGGCACTCTCAGATCAAAAAAAGTTGTCAACCAAGCAGGGCTTTACTGTCGTAGAATTGCTGATTGTGATAGCTGTCATTAGTATTCTGGCGGTGCTCACGATAATTGCCTACGGTAGTATTCAGACAAAGGCGCGCGATACGATTGTCAAAAACGCCGCCAAACAGTTAGGGGTCGAGTTGCAACGCTTTGCGGCCGACACCGGCAAGACGCCGGTGCAGACCGGTGGCGGTTGGGGCGGATTGGGTACTGGCTTTGTTAGTTCGCAAATTGTAGATTCAAATTATCCGTTAGCGATAGAAACAGTCTTGGTCAACGGCGGCTATTTGCCGTCTGGTTTTACTGCAGGTCTTCCTAAAAATACTAAATATAATAGCAGCGCATATACATTAATGCTTTATGCCTGCGGGGCTAAATATGTCATATATTTCTCACTCGAGGCACCTACGCCCGACGATACAATAAATTTCAATAACGCAACAACACAATGCGGTAACACTGCCGTAACTAACTATAATATGCAGGGTGCTTATATATTCTCATAGTTACCGTGTATGACAACTAACGATAATTAACGTAAAATAGATATTATGAGTTGGTATCACCCGTCATCCATTCTCGATAAGGTTTTCGAGGGGGGTATTATCGTCAAAGGCATTGATGGAGCGCTCGAGTTTCTGGGCGGTTTATTGCTGCTGTTTGTTAGTCCCGCTTCAATTCACAACTTCTTGGTACTAATCACCCAGCGCGAGCTGTTAACGGATCCGCATGACAAAGTTGCTAACTTACTCTTAAACTCTACGCAGCACCTAGGCGATAGTCGAGTTTTTATAATTGTTTATTTGTGGATCCATGCGCTAATTAAGCTCATTGCGGTTATTGGAATCCTGAAAAACCAGCTTTGGGCCTATCCGTTCTCGCTCATTACGCTTGGTGCTCTGATGTTATATCAGGTCTATAGTATCGTTTTTGTTGGCCCATCGATCGGGATGATTATATTGTCGATTTTTGACATATTTATTTTGTGGTTGATTTTGCGCGAGTATGGAATCGTCAAGAAAAAGTTAAAACAAGCAGAATAACATTGATTTTACTATATTTATTATAGTAAAATTAGTACAGTAGATTATCTAAGGTCAAGGAGTTTTGTATGAATTATGTAATTATTGATGTTCGCGAACCGGATGAGTTCGCTAGTGGCCACGTCAAGGGCGCGCTGAACATACCACCTTCTAAATTAATGAGCGGTGCCAAGAAATTAAAAGACGTTCCAAAGGACGCGCCTATTATTGTTTACTGTCGCACGGGAAGTCGCTCGAACACTTCGGCGCATATCTTGCAGGGCCTAGGCTATACCAATATTACTAATGGTATTAATAAAGAACAGGTCGAAGCTAGGTTCCTGCGCTAAGTTTTGCTAAGCTAGGATAGATGAAGATTCTAGATGGATTAGAGTTGTCGGGCTATATTAAAGAGCGGCAACTCAAACAAGTTAGAGCGTTACGTCAATCGTGGCGTGTTATTCCGCGTCTGGCAATTATTCAGACGATCGATAGCCCGGTGATTGATACGTATGTTCGTCTGAAGCAGACCTACGGTGATGATATAGGCATCGAGGTTGATGTTTATAAACTTTCTCAAAGTGAATTGTTGTCCAAGGTAGCAGAACTAAATGATGATGAATTAGTGCATGGAATTATTATTCAATTGCCACTAGCTGATACGACTCAAACAGATGCGGCGGTTAACTCTGTTGCGCCAGAAAAGGACGTAGATGGCTTGGGGCTAAAAGCGGCTTTTACGCCAGCAACGCCGATGGCGATCGACTGGCTGCTAGCTGGCTACAATGTTGATTTAATAGGCAAGACTATAGCTATAGTCGGGAACGGCCGTTTGGTCGGTGCGCCTCTGGCGAAAATGTGGCAAGCCATGGGGCTCAACGTGACGGTTTATGACGATACAACGCTAGATCTAGTGTCTGAATTGCAAAAAGCGAATATTATTATAACCGCTACCGGAGTGCCGGGGTTGATCAAGCGCGACATGATTATGCCCGGTACAACAATCGTCGACGCCGGTACGGCATCAGAACATGGCAAGATTGTCGGTGATTTGTCAGACGAAGCGCGTGAACTCGACGATATCACCGTAACGCCTTTAAAGGGCGGTGTTGGTCCACTGACGGTAGCAGCACTATTTGATAATGTTATTAGGGCCGCCCGAGTTGTGGCGGACCGAAAGGGTCAGCAAGACCTCTAACTGGAGCCTAGTGCTTCTTTGACACGTTGAACAACTTGACGAGGTGTTAAGTCGGCTTTGACTATATAGCTGTGAATGCCTAGTGCGCGAATTTCTTTTGGAGATTCCTCCTCGCCCAGGTTAGTCAGGACGATTACTGGGATGTTTTTGCCCCATTCGTTTTTGCGAATAACTTCGAGAGCTTCGGTGCCATCCATCTCGGGCATTTGCAGGTCTAGGAGGATCATGTCGGGCACAAATGACTCGACTAGCGCCACACCGCGCTTACCGTTATTAGCCAGTTGAACTTCAAAGCCATCAGCTTCAAATTTCATACGGTACATTTGACTAATTACTGGATCGTCTTCGATGATGGCTATTTTGGTCATGCTTTGATGGTACAATAAATTAAGAAGAAATACTATAGGGGTCACGAGCATATGACATTAATCAAACCAGAGATATCACCGGGCTTATCCGACTACAACCATGCGCTAACGATCTCGAATTATGAATCATTATCCCCTAAATTACGTCAAGAATGGGAGTTATTGAGGCGCGAATACATGAAGTTCAGACAGTGGAGCGATAAAGATAGCGACTCAGATGATTATGATCGCGACAAGACAACCTCACAGGTGATTATGCTAGACACAGACGGCAAGATAAGCGCTGGTATGCGCTTAACGCCGCGCCCATCTATTCAAGAGACTAAAAGTTGGAAAATGTTGGATGGTATAACAGACGAACATGCCTTGGGAATAGATGGTGGTGTTTGGGATTTAACACGGCTCGTGCCAGGCAAACGTATGGACGGGGGAATTAAAAGTATGCAAGCTTTTGCCGAGTTATTTGGCGCTGCCTTTGCCCAGCATTATGATATAGACAAAAATCCTCACTGGATTTTTGCAACTGATGCACATTTTGTAAAGGTTTTTGAAAATTATGGCATTAAATTCACAGTTATACCTGATACCGAACGTGGTGATTATGCCCTGTACCATGCATTTCCGGCTGAATTGACGCAATTCCTGGTTGATAACAAGGACAAATTTAAGAGTGCATATCAGAGTGTAGCGAGAGGCATAGAGCGTACTATATCAAGCAGGAATATTAATGGACCTAATATTAACTAGCTATATCTTGGCGACACTAGCTGCGATTGCGACTGCAGTTGTCGGGTTATTTGTATGGTTTTCGCAGAAACATAATGATTTACGTTTGTCGTTTTTAGTGCTAGCTAGCTTTATTGGTTTGTGGATAATCGGTAACGTTATATTTGGGGTTGTTGATGACGTCAATAGGTATCCCGTCGCCCTATTAAGCTATGTATTTGCTATGGGCGTTGCGGTGAGCCTGCTATTATTTAGTATTCACCTAGCTAGAGGCAGAAATATTGGCTATTCAAAATTAGCGATTATTGGCCTGCCCGGGCTTATCGTTGGCCTGCTGTCTGGCCTGCCGGGTTTGGTCGCTAATGGTGTGATGAACGGCAAAATATTAACCAACAACACTCCACTTGTTATATTTGGCATCACCTTAGTCGGATATTTGGCCGCATCGTCAGTGGTGCTAGGTATAGCCAGGAGTAGGGTTAGGCGTGAAGTTAAGCAACAAATTAGCTTTGTGTTAATTGGTATCGTAATTTCATCGATTGCTGGTGGGTTCTTTAACCTATTCCTGCCTATTGTTGGTGAATATAGCTTCGTGCAGTTAGGTCCTGCCAGTGCGGTTATATTTGTTGGGGTTGTTGCTTATGCAACTGTTAGGCATGGCTTATTCGACATACGTCTAGCGGTTGTTCGAACGACTGCGTACTTTATGATTCTAGTAACCCTGCTAACTTTATATTCTGGTTTTGCATATATTGCCGCTTCATTGCTGCCAACGTCGTTCCTGTCGATTACGCAACTAGTTATTAATGCAGTAGCAGTGATAGTTATGGCTTTGTTATTCCAGCCATTGAAGAGGTTCTTTGATAGAGTTACTAACCGATTTTTTTACAAAGACAGTTATATTATCGATGATTTTTTTGCGCGCTTGAACCGAACTCTAACATCAACAACTGATCTACGCGGGCTACTGGAGCGTGTATCAGATGAAGTCAGCCAAACTCTCAAAAGCGAACAGGCGTTTTTCTATATCAACACGCTCGATGGTCATTATGTGTCTGCGGGTACGGCCAAACATAGACACTTGCCGAGGGGTGACGCAATATCACTTGATATGGCCAGTGACATTCATTATGGCGTAATCGTTAGATCACTTTTAAGTAACGATAATCCAATACGACGTATGATGATTAGTCATAGAATAGAGTTAATATTGCCGCTCGTTAAAGCCGATACTGTGGTCGGCTACTTTTGCTTAGGTGATAGCTTGGGTTCTGGGTTTACGCGCCGCGACATAAAACTACTAGGGACAATTGCTGATGAATTAGTAATTGCCGTGCAGAACGCCCTATCTATCCAAGAAGTTAAATCACTTAATGAAACGCTGCAGCAGCGCATTAATGAAGCGACCAAGGAATTACGGGCAAGCAATGCGCAATTGCAGCGGCTCGATAAAGCCAAGGACGAATTTGTTAGTATGGCTAGTCACCAATTACGGACTCCTCTAACTAGTGTCAAGGGCTACATTAGTATGGTTCTAGAGGGTGACGTCGGTAAGATTACCGAAGCGCAGGCCCATTTATTAACCGAAGCTTTTACCAGCAGCGAACGCATGGTCCATCTAATTAATGATTTCTTGAATGTCTCCCGTTTACAGACTGGTAAGTTTCTGATCGACAAGAGGCCAGTTGACCTGGCAAGGATTGTTGAACAGGAGCTCGAGGGCCTGGAGTCTAATGCTCGGTCGCGTAATTTAAAGTTCAAGTACAAGTCACCCAAAGGCTTTCCGATTCTGAACCTGGATGAGGGCAAGATGCGTCAGGTAATTATGAATTTTGCCGACAACGCAATCTATTATTCGGGCGAGGGGACTGAAATCAAAGTTAGCTTAGAGGTTGACGGTGAGAATTGCAAGTTTACGGTTAAGGATTCTGGTATTGGTGTGCCACTTGCTGAGCAGGCACAGCTATTTAGCAAGTTTTATCGGGCTAGTAATGCTCGTAAACAACGCCCCGACGGGACTGGTGTTGGTTTGTTTTTGGCTAAAAAAGTTATTACAGCCCATGGCGGCGAGGTGATTTTTGAATCTGCCGAAGGCAAGGGTAGTACGTTTGGGTTTATTCTACCGCTAGGTGCGTTACGCGCCGCTGACGACACGAATTAATTCGATCAGCAGCCAGATGATAACAATCGCGACGGCGGTCGTAATGAGCGTTGGCTTCATGACACGTTTGTGGTCGAACCACCATTGGGCGAGCTTATTGCGGTCAGTTGCCTCGAGTCGAGTGATAATTGGGCGAGTGATCGAGGCATCGACGCCGGTATAGACTTTGTTACGCTTCTTTTTGTGCTTTGTCATAGTAACTCTAGTATATAACAAAATAACCCCCGCATCGTTAGCGGGGGTTATTGTTAGGTCTGAATCTCTTCAGAATGAGGAGCGGTCAGACTCTGTTACAGGCCAAGTGTTGCACGACGG
>JAJYAA010000035.1 GCA_021779755.1 bacterium
AGTTCTATTGTTGTATTCTCTCGAAAGTCCAACGGCTGATGATACCTCTAATCTAAACGCTAATATGACAACTTGTGGGTTCGGAACGATATTTCGAGATACCTATGGCATGCGCGCTTCGATGCTTCTCTCCTTCTAGTGTCAAAAGCACTCCATAGCTGGATATTGATACCGCCTCGATATAGGTCTTTCAGTAGTCGTATAACAATGGATGTTCCGCAACTGCAGCAGGTTTATGCGTTATCGCTCCCGCCCGTGCGTATCTCGCATGATCACCTCTTGTTCTCGCAGCCGGTCGTGCACCGTGCCGGCATCGACGCCAAGCTCGGAACCAATCATGGCCAGTGACTTGCCCTGTCGGTAGAGAACGACCGCCTCGTCGACCTGATCCCCAGACAGACCTGACCGTGGGCTCGAGACGCCGTGCCGCTTCAAGACGGCGCTCACCGTGCTTCGATGTACACCGAAGTGCTGCGCCAGGTAGTTCATCTGTGCGCCCGCCTCGTAACGACGCACCACTTCAGCCTGCTGTTCGGGCGTCAGTCGGCGCTGCACCTGCTTGACGACACCGCTGACTACAGTCATCGGACGACCCACAGCGAGGGCAACCGCAGTTTCGTCGTCCCTGTTGAGGCGTAGTAGCCGCATCAGGGGTGCACCGGGGTTCGACGTCTGTCCTGTTAGTGCCACCAAATGATATTATTTTTGCGCCTTCGTGACGCTTTGACCCACCTGCAGATTTAGCTTATACTTACCTGTATCGATGTGGGTTAAAAACAAACAATCTGGTTTTACAATAGTCGAGCTCCTCATAGTGATCGTTGTGATAGGTATTTTGGCCGCTATTACCATTGTCGCTTACAACGGTATTCAGGGGAGGGCGTTGGCCGCTACGTTACAGTCTGACCTGGACGGTGCAGCCAAGCAACTCAAGTTATATCAGGTTGATCACAGTGCCTATCCGACATCAATCGACTGTAGTGCGTCGCCGGCTGTGGGCAGTATTTGTTTAAAAAGTAGCGGCGGCACAACGTATACTGCTTTTCAAGTTAGTAATGCTTCGGCCACTGCCCAGGCCTTCTGCTTAACTGCTAATAACAATACGACAAGCTATCGCATCACCAACGATAGTGTTCCGGCCTCTGGGAATTGTTCTGGTATTGTTCTGGGCGGCACTAGCTGTCCAAGCGGCTTTATCGTCGTACCGGGCAGTAGCACCTATGGCACGGGTGACTTCTGCGTCATGAAGTATGAGGCTAAACAAGCTAGTGCGACTGTGCCGATTTCGCAGGCGACTGGCTTACCTTGGACAAATATTAGCCAGGCAGACGCCGTTAATTATAGTGCCAATGTCGCTGGTTGTGCCGGTTGTCATCTGATTACAGAGGCTGAATGGTTAACTATTGCTCAAAACGTCATCAGTGTGGCTAGTAACTGGAGCGGTGGAGTAGAGGGCAGCGGCTATCTGTATAACGGCCATAATGATAATTATCCATCCAACGCTCTGGCAGCTGACGTGAACGACAATAGCGGCTATAGTGGTACGAATAACAGCAGTCCTTCCATTGAGCGTCGCACCTTAACTCTTACTAACGGTGAGGTAATTTGGGATTTTGCGGGTAATGTTTGGGAATGGACCGCCGGGTCGATTGGCGGTGGCCAGCAACCTGGCCTTGCTGGTGAGTCGGCATATGCATGGAAGGACTGGAATAACGCCGGACTACTTCTAAACGGGCTTTCGAATGTTGAGTTGCCAAGTTATGCTACAACGAGCGCTAGCAGCTGGAACAGCACGCAGGGCATTGGGCAGCTATTTAGTAATTATGGTGAGTCATTGGCGCATGCGTTCCTGCGTGGCGGTTCGTTTGAGGACGGCTCTAGCGCAGGCGTCTTCGCGCTAGACTTATTTGACGCTAGTACTGTATCGAACGCCGTGATTGGTTTTAGGGTATCTCGTTAGTCGGAGTATAATACTAACTATAACAAGGAGGTTAGTATGAACTTAAAGCAAAACGAAGGTACATTAGACCGTATTATTAGGGTAGTTGTCGGGTTAGTCTTGATCGGTATAGGCTGGCTAGCGCTTGCTAATAACACGCTGGGCATTACGCTCGAAACTTTGGGTGTTATCTTGGTCATTACTGGTGCAACCGGTATCTGCATGATCTACAAACTCTTTGGCAACTTTAGCACCAAGAAGTAGGGCTGTCTCTAGTTCAAACTAGTGAAATCGTTTATGATGGTTATTAGTTATGTTTAAGAAAATCATCCAAGTCAAGTTAGAAGCTTACGTCAAGAAGTATTTTAAAGCACATCCTGAGGTGAAGCTGGTTATTGTTACTGGTAGTGTCGGCAAAACATCCACAAAAATAGCGATTGCTACAGTATTGTCTGAGCGCCTGCGCGTCCGGGTACATGAAGGTAATCATAATGCTGAGCTGAGCGCCCCTTTGGCAATTTTAGGTATCGAATACCCGCAGTCACTTAAAAATCCGCTGACCTGGGTGGCTATATTCCGTGCCGCTCGACTGAGGATCAGTCAACCGGCTGACGTTGACGTCATTGTCCAGGAGGTTGGTAGTGACCGCATCGGTCAAGTTGCTCACGCCGGCACTTATCTGCATCCAGATTTAGCTGTTATTACAGCAGTTTCACCTGAACATATGGAGTATTTCGGCAGTATTGATAATGTGGCCAAGGAAGAGCTGGCGGCAGCAAACTTTAGCGCCGCGGCGATTATCAACCGTGATGATATCGACGGTCGCTATGCGCAGTACTTAACCAACGCCAATATCAATACGTATGGACTGGAAGCCTCGGCCGAATATAACTTTGTCGAAGAAGACTTTACGCTAGAGGATGGTTACAAAGGCAAGTTTGTTGCCAAAGATTGGGACGATGCTGTCGATGTTAAGTTAAGAGTTCTGGGTGCTCATAGTATTAGGCCGGCCGTAGCAGCTGGTGCAGTTGCAGTTAAGCTAGGCCTTACTGCCGGTGAAGTGGCTAGTGGTCTGGGCAAAATCGCGGCCGTACCTGGTCGTATGAGCGTACTACGCGGTCTCGAAAACTCCACAATTATCGACGATACATACAACTCTAGCCCACTGGCGGCTGAATCTGCCCTCAAAACCCTATACTCACTACTTGTGCCACAACGGATTGCAGTACTTGGCAGCATGAATGAACTAGGCGATAGCTCGGCTGCCGAACATCAAGCGCTCGGCAGGCTGTGTGATCCGAATCAACTCGCGTGGGTAATTACCGTCGGCGAAGAAGCCGAAAAGTACCTAGCACCAGCCGCCAAACAGCAAGGCTGCCAGGTGAAATCGTTCAAAAACGCCCTACAAGCTGGCGCCTTCGTGCATAAGGTCCTGGAGCCGGGTGCAGCAATCTTGTTCAAAGGTTCACAAGGTGGAATATATCTCGAAGAAGCCGTCAAAGTAATTTTGCACGCTACCGAAGAGCAGGACAAATTAGTACGCCAATCACCGTCATGGCTCAAACTTAAAACTGACTTTTTCAACAACCAATAAACTCGCCCCTGTAACTAAGAGATAAGGTTTGTTATACTTATTTAGTTATGAAGCGCTATAATCCATCCGAAATCGAACCGAAGTGGCAAGCTGTTTGGGAAGACAAGCATGTTAACGATGTAGTGATCGATACAAACAAGCAAAAACTCTATATTGCTGGTATGTTCCCATATCCAAGTGCCGCCGGTATGCATACGGGACATGCTTTTAGCTATTCGATTGTGGATGCTATTGCTCGTTTCCACCGCCAGCATGGCCGCAACGTACTAAACCCGATGGGTTGGGATACGTTTGGTTTGCCGGCAGAAAATTACGCAATCAAAACAGGCACTGCGCCAGCCGTTATTACAGCCGAAAACATTGCTAACTTCAAAAAGCAGTTCAAGCGCATGGGCGTCAGTATTGATTGGTCGCGTGAAATTAATACCAGCGATCCCGAATATTATCGCTGGACCCAATGGGTGTTTACGAAATTATTTGAGCGGGGCTTAGCCTATCAAAAGGAAAGTCTGCAGTGGTGGTGTCCAGTTGATAAGACCGTACTTGCCAACGAACAGGTTGAGGGCGGTCATTGTTGGCGCTGCGGTACGCTAGTCGAAAAGAAGTCGATGCAGCAATGGTTTTTCAAAATTACCGATTATGCTGATGCGCTACTTGACGAGATTCCTGATTTGGATTGGCCACAAAAGATTAAAACTGCCCAGACTAACTGGATTGGCAAGTCGCTTGGCGCCGAGGTTGAGTTCAAAGTTGATGGTCGCGACGATGTTATAACCGTCTTTACGACTCGCCCTGACACGCTATTTGGTGCAACTTTCGTGGTCTTGGCACCCGAACACGCGCTGGCGCGCGAACTTGCAGTCGGTGATTATGCAGAGCGAGTTAATGAATATGTCAAAACTGCTGTCAAAAAATCCGAAATCGAGCGCATGAACGACACCAAGGAAAAGACAGGTGTCTTTACCGGATCATACGCTATTAATCCAGCCAATGGCGCCAAGATGCCGATTTGGATCGCTGACTATGTATTAATCGGCTACGGTGCGGGCGCAATTATGGCAGTTCCGGCGCACGACGAACGTGACTTTGCATTTGCCGAGAAGTTCGACTTGCCTGTTGTAGAGGTTATTGATAAGCCAGAGACGGGCGACGAACGCGTCTATAGCGGCGAAGGTAATCTGGTTAATTCTGGTGTCTTTGACGGTCAGTCGACTAGCGACGCTCGTGAGGAGATTGTCGCTTGGCTCGAGCAAGAGGGGACTGGGCGGGCGAAGACGTCTTACAAAATGCGTGACTGGCTGATTAGCCGTCAGCGTTACTGGGGTGCGCCGATTCCAATTATTCATTGTCCCGAGCACGGCGCAGTGGCTGTCCCCGAGGATCAACTGCCGGTCGTTTTACCTGAAGTCAAAGATTTCGCGCCAAAAGGTGATGGCAAATCGGCGTTAGCTAGCGTCGACGAATGGGTGAACACTACATGTCCAACTTGTGGCGGTCCGGCTAAGCGTGAAACCGACACAATGGATGGCTATGCCTGTAGTAGCTGGTATCTACTACGTTATGCTGATCCAGCAAACAGCCAGCAAGCCTGGGATCCTAAAATCGCTAATTACTGGGCGCCAGTTGATTATTACGTCGGTGGTGACCACGCGGTTGCGCACTTGTTATACGTTAGATTCTGGACGCACGTCTTTAACGACATGGGGCTGACCGAATTCAAAGAACCAGTTAAAAAACTAGTTTATCACGGCTATATTAACGCCGAAGACGGCACCAAGATGAGCAAAAGTAAGGGTAACGTCATCGATCCGTTAGACGTCATTGACCAAGGATATGGCGCCGATGCCCTTCGAACTTACTTGTTATTTATGGGTCCGGTTGAACTGGACGCGGCTTGGGATTCACGTGGTATCGCTGGTGTTTATCGTTTCTTGAACCGCATTTGGGTGCTAGCCCAAGAATACCAGGATTCGGCCAAGGACTTTACTAACAATGATGCAGCAGTTCGCCGTGCGCAGCACAAAGCGGTTCGTAAGGTCACCGACGACATTAATCGTCTGAGTTTTAATACTGCCATTTCAACCCTGATGGAATATACTAACGAACTTTATAAACTGAAAGTTGACGGTTTTTCGAGTGGTGTTTGGCTGGAAGCGCTACAGGTTATGATGCAGCTTATCGCGCCATTCGCACCGCACCTCAGTGAAGAACTAAACAATCAGCTAGGCGTAAACGAGCTTGTTCAAAATCTACCGTGGCCAGTCTGGGACGATAGCTTGATCGTCGAACAAACTATGACGGTTATTGTTCAAGTTAATGGAAAATTACGAGCTAAATTGGATGTTGCGCGTGATATAACTGAAGCTGATGTAAAGGCATTAGCTCTAGCTAACGATCACGTCGCTAGTTTTATCGGCAACAAAAAACCGACCAAGGTGATTTATGTCCCTGGTCGGTTGGTAAGTATCGTTGTCTAACTTTTATGGTTGAACAGATTCTGGAATATCTATAGCCTCGTGTAGCTGTAGCCCATCACTGAGGACTGTTTGATTCTCTGGCATATGTTCTATGTAGTCGACTACTGTTGTCATGTCGACGGCTTCATGTCCCTTTACGTGCTCAGCGGCTGTCCAGAGACTATCGCCCTCTTGAGCAACAAATTGAACAGTCGTATCAGAGAAGTGAGGAACTTCATTATTAGCAGCGATTATTTCGCCACCTACTAATACGGATACACCAGTTAGTACCACCAAGGCGCTCTTGCCTACTAATTTACCGGTCCTATGACGGCGATCTATCGCTTCGTCAGATTGAGGAAGGTGCTCTTTCCAAAACGCGTCCCACTTGCCATCTATTAAGTCGACAACATGCATAACGTCCTTGCCTAGAGTACGTCTAGTACTAGGGGTGGTACGCTCTAGCGACTGCGTCTGATCTGATTGTGGTACTCGATCTATTGATTTCATGTTTGTATAATACCACTAATGCTAATAAATGTCAATAGGTTTTGGTATATTCCATATAACTAACAGATTATACCGTTGTATTCTTAAACTGACTGTAATATAAGTATAAGTAATATAAGTTATATAAAGGAACAATTATGTCAGATGAACCAAAAACTCCATCAGTAGCACCAGAGGCACCTGCTGCTCAGCCAGTCCAGCAGTGGCAAGCGCAGCCACCGGTTGATGCAAAGGTGCAATATGTAGTAGCTCACAAATCTCTCGATGGCCTTGGTGGATGGTTGATGTTTTGGTTGATTGTGTTTGCGATCGCTGGTTTCTCGTACACAACATCATTCTTTACGCTGCTCGGTAGTGGCGCCAGCAATGCTAGCGATGTGGTATACCTAATCTTTGCACCGCTACTCGCAGTCGGATATATCGCCACTGTAGTGTTTATAGCGATGCGCAAGAAACTAGCCAGACTACTTGCAATGGCGACTATTGGTCTGTCGACTCTGTATGTAGTTGTTTTGGCAATTATTGACATGGTTAATAATGCGAATGGTAACCTGGGTACTACTGTTGGCGGCCTGGTTACATCAGTTATTGCCGGCGGACTAATGATTCTTTACTTCGTAGTTTCAAAACGCGTGAAGGCTACTCTAGTTAACTAGTAGTTACGAGGTTTATGCTTCAAGAGCTGTGGCTGTTATGTCGCGGCTCTTTGATTTTATTAAATATTAACAGGGCTCATAGCAGTAAACCTCTTGAGCCAGACGGTGTTATCCGTTATAATACAAACTAAGTTTTACAATAATTACCTACAAAGGAGTTCTTTATATGGGACAACCAAAAAAACAGAGTAGCCCTCGCAAGACCGGTCTACGTCGTAGCCACCTACGCCTAGAGCTTGCTCGCCGCGTTAATGCTAAATCACCAGTCAAAGCACGTACCACTCGCCGCGAAACCGGCAAAGCACTTGCCAAATAGTCTGTTGACATTACCTTAAAAACGATAAATCAAAAGAAAGAATTAAAACGCTATGGCATCTAATCGCCACCTCGGTCGCATAGTAGCATTGCAGTCACTCTACGAATACGAATTTCGTATTCAGTCCGAAGACGCCTCTGTCGACATCGACGAGATCCTGGGCCGTAATCTGGATAGATACGAGGCGGCAATCGAGGATAAGGCATTTGTAACTACTTTAGTCAAAGGCGTACTTGCGGCTCAGGCTGATATCGACACAAAGATTCAGCCGATTGCACCAGATTGGCCAATTGACCAAATCGCTCGAATTGACCGCAATATTCTGAGGAT
>JAJYAA010000036.1 GCA_021779755.1 bacterium
CACGCGTTACTCAGCCGTCCGCCGCTCGTCAGCAGGTAATAAATTACCCCTGTTACCGCTCGACTTGCATGTGTTAGGCGCGCCGCCAGCATTCATCCTGAGCCAGGATCAAACTCTCCATAAAAAGATGTACCGATAAATCGGTACAATCATATACTCAATATAAACTGACGATGATTTGCACAACTAAATTGTCAAAGTTCTAAATTATCTGTTCAACTCCACGTTGTTCTTCGCTTTGCATTTGCGACCAGACTTAAACAATCATACTCTAGACAATGCTCAGTCGTCAAGGGTTTTTTGCTAACTTGTTGCTAAAACAACGATAAAGCCGACAATTGCGCCAACCAAGGCTCCAACGAGCACTTCAATCGGCGTATGTCCCTTGGCAACACGAGGCAAATCAATCTTACTTTTTGTCGCTAGGATCATCTCGGTAATCGCCTTGCCCTGCTCGCCCGACGAACGTCTAACCATCACGGCATCGTACATAACAATCGCACTAAACAAGAGGGCTAATCCAAAAATAGCCGATCCAACCCCTTCTTTGGTGCCAATCAGTATCAGCAGAGCTACGACTGTAGCACTATGGGCACTTGGCATATTACCAGACAGATACAGCTGTCTGAAGCTCTTTTTAAAGCTATGGCTCTTCAAGCTACTCACTATATACTTCAAACCTTGCGCCGCAACCCAGGCAGTCACAATGGCAATGATATAGGGAGATATGATCCGCATACTGCTACTCTTCTTCCTCTTCTTTGTCGCCTTGCGTTTGTTCCGGCATTAAACCGATAGAAGCAACCTTGTCCCCATCACCCATGCGCATAATACGCACTCCTTGAGTAGTTCGTCCTAGTGTAGGTATATCCTTCAACCCGACCCTAATTGCCTGACCTTTGTTAGATATCAGCAGTACTTCACTGGCGTTAGATTCAAGGGTCTGAACGGCGATAATTGGTCCGGTTTTGGCAGTTACAACTGCAGCCTTTATACCAACGCCACCACGTTTATGCGACGGGAAGTTGGCGACCTTAGTGGCCTTACCATAACCATTTTCACTGATCACCAATAGGCTACGTCCGTCATCGTCAACAATATCCATACCAACAACCTGGTCATTTGGTCGCAGGCGAACACCACGGACACCACGAGCCGAACGACCCATCGGACGGGCATCTTTCTCGTTAAATCGAATCGCCTGACCGGCAGATGTTGATATAATCACATCATTGTCACCGTTAGTCTTTTGAATCCACTTTAGCTCGTCGTTATCGTCAAGCTTAATAGCAATAAGGCCGTTGGTTCTGATATTTGCATAATCCTTCAGTGGTGTCTTTTTGATAGTGCCTTTAGTTGTTGCCATGAACAGGAAGCCATCGTCGCTTGCATCCTTGGCATGTCTAATAATTGAAGTAATCCTCTCTTCTGGCTGTAGCTGTAATAGATTGACCGCTGCAACACCCTTGGCAGCCAGACTAGCGGCTGGTACCTCATACGCCTTGAGACGGAAGATACGACCTTTATTAGTAAAGAATAACAGATAGTCATGCGTCGACGCCGACACTAACTGGTCAATAACATCCATCTCTTTGGTAGTCATACCGCGCTTGCCCTTGCCTCCACGATGCTGCCTGCGATACTCACTCACTAACGTCCGCTTAATGTAGTTCTCGGTTGTTAGTAAAATAACCGATTCCTCTTCTGGAATTAATTCCTCATCACTAAACTTACCAAGTTCGTTATTAACCATCTTCGAACGACGCTCGTCTCCATACTTCTCTTTCATTTCGAGAAGCTCAGCCCTAATTATCGCTAGAACCTCTTTCTCGTCCGCCAAGATTTCCTCAAGACGTTTAATCATCTTCAGCAGTTCGTTAAGTTCATTCTCGATTGCTTCGCGTTCAAGACCGGTTAGGCGACGCAATTGCATTGCCAGAATGGCCTGGGCCTGGATTTCGCTAAGGCCAAACTGCTTAATCAGATTCTTCTGAGCCTCGTCACTTGTTTTACTTGCACGAATAATCCGTATTACCTCATCAATATGATCGAGTGCAATTTTGTAACCTTCTAAAATATGAGCGCGCTCTTTGGCCTTACGAAGCTCGAACTCCGTCCGGCGCCGCACAACTTGTTGACGGTGTTTAATGAATTCGTGCAACATTTCCTGAAGACCAAGGATCTTCGGTTGAATACCATCGATTAAAGCCAGCATGTTGTAATTAAAACTACTTTGTAGAGCAGTAAGTTTGTAAAGCTGATTTAAAACCTTCTTAGGGTAGCCGTCTTTCTTGACTTCTATGACAATACGCACCTTACCGCGCGACGTTTCATCACGTAAATCACTAATATTAATTTTCTTTTCCTTGTATAGTTCAGCTATTTTTTCAACGAGCGTTGCTTTATTTACACCATACGGAATTTCCGTGACAACAATCTGATGGCGGCCTTTTTTAGTCTCCTCAATATTTGCAACAGCCCTAATAGTTACGCTGCCGCGACCTGTCATATAAGCCTGCTTCATCGGCGCACCGCCATAAACAGTAGCCCCTGTCGGAAAGTCTGGACCCTTTACGTGCTTCAGTAGGTCATCAATCGTAGCATTCTCGTTATCAATCAACTCAATCGAGGCATCAACCAGCTCGCCTAAGTTATGCGGCGGGATGTTCGTAGCCATACCTACGGCAATACCGATCTGACCGTTAAGCAACAAGTTCGGTAATTTGGCTGGCAGTACCACTGGCTCTTGCTCGGAACCATCGTAATTGTCGCGAAAATCAACCGTCTGTTTCTCGATATCTGATAGCATTTCGTCGGCGATACGCTGTAGACGAGCTTCTGTGTAACGACTTGCGGCCGCTGGGTCACCGTCCATTGAACCAAAATTACCCTGACCCTGTACTAACGGGTAGCGTAACGACCAAGGTTGAGCTAGGCGAACCATCGCATCGTAAATCGCCGAATCACCGTGTGGGTGAAATTTACCCATTACATCACCGACGATACGCGCGCTTTTCACAAACTTCGCGTTGCTGCGGTTACCATTAACATTCATGGAGTGCATAATACGGCGATGAACTGGCTTTAAACCGTCGCGAACGTCTGGAAGTGCACGGTCAATAATGACGCTCATTGAGTAACGGAAGAAGCTATCCTCCATAACCTTCTCAATTGTACTTTTTTCAACACCAGACGTGTCGGCGTTTTTGATTAACTCACCTTCAACTGGAAGGTTGTCGTCGATTGGTAGATTATTATCATTCATAATTTTTATCCCCTATATATCCAAGTCATTAAGGTCGGCGTCTTTTGCTCGTGTCTGAATAAATGCCTTACGCAAAGACACTTCGTCGCCCATTAGTTTCGTAAAAATTGCATCAGAGCGCTCAGCATCCTCGATACGTACTTGGATCAACACCCGATTCTCCGGATTCATCGTAGTCTCCCATAATTGGTCGGCATCCATTTCTCCAAGACCCTTAAAGCGCGAAATAGTCACGCCAGCCTGCTTCAACAGGTCATCACCCTCATTTACGACTGCACCTCGGTCTTGTTTTTGCGATACAATTTCTCTAAGCGCCACTTCCAAGTCCGGTTCATCGTATACGTAATTCTTCTTTTGACCACGATTTATGCTGTATAGCGGCGGCTTAGCCAGGTAGACATAGCCACCCTCGATAATGTCTCTCATATAACGGAACAAAAAGGTTAAAAGAAGTGTTGCAATGTGGCTACCATCAACATCAGCATCCGTCATAATAACGATTTTGTGATAACGGAGGCCATTGATATCAAACGCATCACCGATACCAACGCCAAAAGCTTGAATCATAGCCACAATTTCTTTATTGGCAAACATCTTATCAAGACGAGCGCGCTCGGTATTGAGCACCTTACCACGGAGTGGCAAAATGGCCTGTGTTTTACTGTCACGTCCCTCTTTCGCCGATCCAGCCGCCGAGTCACCCTCTACTATATATATCTCTGAGGCCGATGGATCTTTGCTCGAGCAGTCATAAAGTTTACCCGGGAGACCCATACCATCTAATGCACCCTTACGGAGCACATTATCACGGGCTGCACGAGCTGCCTTGCGAGCGCGAGCTGCTAATAGTGCCTTGCTGACAATTTTTTTTGCTACTTCTGGATTTTCGTCAAGATAGTAGGCAAAGTATTCATTCATTACCTGCTCTACATAACGTCGAACCTCGGGATTTCCGAGCTTGTTTTTAGTTTGGCCTTCGAATTGCGGATCCGGTAACTTTACTAGAATAATTGCCGTCAGGCCTTCACGGATATCGTCACCGCTCAGATTATCTTCTTTTTCTTTTAATAGGCCACTTTTGCGCGCATAGTCGTTAATTACGCGAGTTAACGCCGAACGAAAACCAACTAGGTGCGTACCACCATCTGGCGTTAGGACGTTATTGGCGAACGGCTTCACTATTTCCGTAAAAGTATCATTATATTGAACAGCTACTTCAACAACAGAGTCTTCAATTTGTCGCTCCACATAAAAAACATCATCCGCAACGACGTCTTTACCGATGTTCAAGTGCTTGACGTAGCTCTTGATACCGCCCTCAAAGTAAAAAGCCTGACGTGCATTAGTGCGCTGATCGCGAACATCAACATAAATACCCTTGGTTAAATAAGCTTGGTGACGCAAGTAGTTTACTACCCATTCATAGTCAAACTCTACCGTCTCTTTAAAAATAGTCTCATCAGGGTAAAACGTAATCGTAGTACCGTTTTTGATCGACTTGCCAACAACGGCAATTGGCGCCAGTGGCACGCCCTTGGCATATTCTTGACGGTATAATTTGCCGTCCTTGCTAACTTCAGCGATTAGTTTATTAGATAATGCATTAACCACACTCGACCCAACACCGTGTAAACCAGAAGACACTTTATATCCGCCGTTGCCGAATTTACCACCAGCATGAAGAACCGTCAGCACCGTCTCTAGGGCACTCTTGCCGGTTTTAGCGATCTTGTCGACTGGTATACCTCGACCATCATCAGCTACACTTACACCACCATCAGCCAAAATCGTTACATCAATCTTAGTCGCATAACCCGCGATTGCTTCATCGATGGAGTTGTCCGCAATTTCTTTTATCAGATGGTGCAGACCGTCATAACCAGTGCTACCAATATACATTCCTGGACGTTTGCGGACCGGCTCTAGGCCTTCAAGAACTTGGATTTGCGATCCATCATATGCTTTATCTACTTTTTGTTTAACCACTACGAACTCCCTCACTTGCTTCAGACTATCTGCAGTTATTTACAATACTACCATTATAGCGAACAAATTGTGTTCACTCAAGCTATTGCACTGAACATATTTCTTATGCTAATCTTATGCATAAGAGGTAAAAACTAAAAATAAAAACTATGTTTAGAAAAATTGTATCAAATCTTTCTTTCAGCCCCGCATTAGTTGGCCAACTAGGATTTTATGCTAAGCGCTTACGTCAAGAGGAGGCTACTAGAAAATTAGGTCTTATATTCGTCGTTCTAGCACTTGTTGTCCAGTCTCTGGCTGTTTTTCAGGCACCAGAATCCGCCAATGCGGCCAGCCCGAATGATTTCGTATATGGCGGGTTACACTCCTCTATCAATAATTTCCTACAGCCGTACGACGCCAATACCGCCAATCTAAAAGACATTATGACCTATACCGGCATTACCAGAGCCGAGATTGCCGGCGCCCAGTACGGCAGTTTTATCACAGGCAATAAGTTATCCTGGGGCCATAACAGTCGATTTAGCGCAGCTCAAGGCCAGCAATCTGTACCAATCACTAACGCTAGCGGCGCAGTTGTCACAACTGTCTATGCCCGACCTATGAGCTTATACTACGGAACTAACTATAGGATATACGGTTGGATTGGACATTCAGCAAAAGTCGGCTGGTTCGCTCTCATGCAGGTCTGTGGCAATTTAGTGACAGATAGCGTACCAGCACCACCCACCCCAGTACCAACACCAACGCCCACCCCAACACCTACCCCACCAGCAAAGTGTGCTCTTAATCCAAACCTACTAGCCGATAGCAAGGATTGTCAGCCTTGTCCTGGCAACGCCAATCTGTGGATCAAGGACGAAACCTGTGTTGCAAATATAATCCAAACTAAAACAGCCATAAACGTCTCTCAGGGCTCGGTTGATGCGTCAACCGTCACCGCCAAGGCTAGTGATGTAATTGCCTATACTATATCTATCAAAAACACTGGTCTAGCTCCAAAAACTGTCAAAATGGAGGATTCGTTATCTGACGTGCTTGAATATTCTACGTTAATTGACAACGGTGGCGGATCGTTCAATCAGACCACCAAATTGTTATCATGGCCTGACGTTACACTTGCTCCGAATGCCAGCCAGGAGCGTAACTTTGTGGTACGTATGTTAGATACGATACCAGATACTGCCCAGGGCCTGAGTGACCCAACGTCATTCGATTGTCGCATGACCAACGTTTTCGGCAACACCGTTAATATTGCCGTCGCCTGTAACGCGCCAAAAGTCGTTGAACAAATTGCTACACAATTACCAAAGACCGGTCCATCCGAGAACCTGTTGTTTGCAGGCATCGTACTAGGTATTACGACATACTTCTACGCCAGAACTCGACAGGTCAAGAAAGAAGTTAGGCTCATTCGTCGTAACCTAAGCGCCGGTACAATTTAACAATATAGAGGTAATATAAATATGAGCAATAATCCAGAAAATACTTACAATACGCCAGAGTTAAAAGTTGATTCTACCGAAGCGGCCGCCGAACAATTAGATAAATTATCTACGTCACCCGAGAGCTCAATCGAGCTCAGTCCCCGTGATGCTGAAGCGATGGAAGAGCGCGCTAAATTAGAGGCTCTGGAATCAGCTATTAGTGTTGAGACTGGCGGCAAGGAGCGTAAACACGTTAACGAAGGCTCAGCCGCACGACGCCGAGGTCCGGTCAGCAAGCAACAAAAAGAAGCTAGCTTTAAACGCCAGATCAAAGAGGTCCAAGCCGAGCTCTCGCCCCCAAGCCGTGCTTTCAGTAAGATTATTCATAACAAGACAGTTGAGAAAACCAGCGATCTAGTAGGCGCGACGGTCGCTCGCCCTAACGCTATCCTAGCCGGTGCGGTGTTCTCGTTCATATTGACTCTAGGTGTATATGTTGTTGCCAAAAATATAGGATATCAGTTGTCTGGATTCGAAACTATTGTAGCCTTTGCTATAGGATGGGTGTTTGGGCTCATCTATGACTACCTAAGAATTATTATTACTGGTAAAAAGTAGCTTTATCGAAGTTTAATCGAAATTTCGTCGTGGCCGCTATTTTGATCCTTTTGACGTACATGTAGCTTATTTTGGTCATCAGTAGTCTCGATCAGCGTCGATGCTGCCGCGGTTGATGGCGCAGCTATCACAGAACCAGAGACACGCGTTTGGGGGTCCTCTAAAGGCACACTGGCGCCACGTGGTTGATTACTAGTCTGCATGTCCAAACTAGGCTTAGGCGCCGCCTGAGGCGGCTGTGTGCTAGATATTTGTTGACGTT
>JAJYAA010000037.1 GCA_021779755.1 bacterium
CAAGGACTTTGCCGGCTTTACCGGTGGTCAAGCGGATACTTTGCGTAAGGCCGTAGGTAAAAAGAATATTGACCTGATGCGTAAAGTAAAGGTCGACTTCGTAGAAGGCGCCGTTAAACACAGCCAGGCCGATCCAAAGCTAGCCGAGAAGTTCTGGGATCAGCTGGAAGAGTTTGCAAACTACTGTTTTAACAAGTCACACGCTGCATGTTATGGTTTGATATCGTACTGGACAGCCTACCTCAAAGCACATTACCCAGACGCGTTTATGGCAGCTCTTATGACCAGTGACCAGGGTGATATTGACCGTTTGGCAATTGAAATTACTGAGTGTCGCCATATGGGCATCAAGGTGCTTGCTCCAGATGTTAACGAAAGTTTCGTCGAATTTGCCGTCGTGCCAGGTAAGCAGCAAATTCGTTTCGGCATGGCAGCTGTCAAGGGTGTCGGTACTAGCGCTGTTGAAGAGATCCTGCGTGCGCGTGAGGAATCAAAATTCACTAGTGTCGAGGACTTTGCAAAGCGTGTTAGTACATCGCGATTTAACAAGAAAGCTTGGGACTCATTAATTAAATCAGGCGGATTTGATGGACTCGGTGATCGTTCCGACCTACTATTTAACCTAGAAGCCCTGCAGGGCTTTGCTAGTAAACTGCAAAAAGAAGCCTTGAGTGGGCAAACCGATCTGTTTGGTAACCTAGAGGGTATGTCGAATATACAGCCGACAGTCGCCTTGCAAACGGCCCCTGTCAAGCATACGGATCGCGAACGGCTTGCCTGGGAACGAGAATTACTCGGGTTGTATATTAGCGCACACCCGCTTGATAACTATGATTCCTATTTCGAAGAGCAAACAATCCCGTTGTCACAGGTTACTCCAGATGTTGACGGTAAAAAGGCGACAATTGGTGGCCTGATCTCAACAGTCCGCACTATCATCACCAAGTCTGGGACCAAGATGGCCTTCGTGGGGCTTGAGGACAAAACAGGTGAAGGCGAGGTAATTGTTTTTCCTAACCTGTACGAACAAATTGGCGCCAAGTTGGTCCAAGACGCCGTGATTCGCGCCACAGGCAAGATTAGCGCCCGTGACCGAGATGGTAATTTGGGTACCGAGGCAAAGATGATAGCAGACGAAATCCAACCCGTAACAGATAAAGAGCTGGACGACTATCAGTCAACGGGCAGCAAGATGCAACGACCAAAAATGAGCCAGAAAGTGAAAGTCGAGCGCGTCAATGCGTTACGAGCTACTGCTACAAAGACTAAAACATCACCGGCTATTACCAAAGAGGCGGCTGCGGCAAAACCTCGGCCGATTATTGACGACATATCTGTCATTAAGAAGCTTTTTGTTCATATTAAGAACCCAGACGATCATGATTCCCTGCTGGCGCTAAAACAAGTTAGTAGTAAGTTTAGCGGTGCGACTGATATCGTTTTGGTGCTGGGTGATGCCAAAAAGTCTGCTATTAAACTACCATTTAGAATTGAGCCAAGCGACGCTTTTATTGGTGAATTGGTCAAGATACTCGGCGAGGACTCGGTTGTCTTCAAATAGACAGACTATAAAGCGCAATGCCAGCCGCAACACTAACGTTAAAGGATTCTTTCTGGCCTTTCATGGGTATTTCGATGAGGTAGTCGCACGCGTCTCGCAGCTCGTCGGTAATACCACTTACTTCTTCGCCGAGTAGCAGAGCTATTTTATCGGGCGCCTTAAAGTCTGGTAACATGATGGATTTATCATCTTGCTCAAGTCCAATTACTGCATAACCCTGTGTCGCTAAGGCTTTAAGGTTGGGGGTTGCCTGGTATTCAAACGGCACCATAGTTTCAGCACCAAGGGCAGTTTTGTGAATCTGGTCGGTTAATTTGTTATAAATATGGGGCAGGCGCGTGTCGTTTGGTAATTTCGGATATGGTGTGTAGCCACTCAGGATAACTTTTGCGATACCAAGGCCCTCGCAAGTCCTAAAAATCGAACCAACGTTATGCGTTGATCTGATATTGTGGACGATTACGATAATTTCGGGCATTCTCTATATCTTACCATGATTGATATTTGACCTGTAAGGACCTATAAAACGCTTACGTTTTCTGCTATGATGAGACGTAATGGACGAAGATCGGATTCAGCAGAACCGTCGTGAACAAGACGAGAAATCTACCCAAGAGCGAGCAGCTATATTGGGTGTACAATACTTTGATTCTCGTGATGTCGAGCTGACGTTGCCGTTAGCTGAAAATGTCATGGATATCGAAACCATGCACAAGAATAGGATTGTACCACTTGTTGCCGGTAGCGAGTCTGAAGCCTGGCGCTTCGGAATGACTACGCAGACGCCGCAGTCATTAATTCGAGATTTGACGAAGGAATATAACGACCAGGGCAAGAATATCCAATTCTTCTTGATTAGCGCCAGTAGCTATCGTGCGTTTATGAATCGTTACGATCCGCCCAAAACAGTCGTCTACGATGATATTAAAATTGCCACGGTTGGGGATAGCGACACGATTGCTGAAGTTAGTAAAACTCTTAACTCAGTTGGTAGTAATGAAGTTTTTGATTATTTGATCGATCAGGCCGATAAGCTTGGGGCGAGTGATATTCATATCGAGAACCAGAGGACAAACATTCGTATTCGGATGCGTATTGATGGCACGCTCCACCCCGTGGCTGATTTAGGCTCTGATCGTTATCGGGTTATCCTGGGCGCGCTTGCCTCTAAGGCTAATTTATCGACCGCGTCAACTGAAGCTCAATCTGGACATATTCAGAAAGAGATCACACGAGATGGCGTAACGCACTTATTAAATATGCGTGTTGAAACTATTCCAACGATGTATGGCCAGGACGCGGTTTTGCGTTTATTTAACTTTGACGAATCGATGCTAAATCTGGATTATTTGGGTATAGGCGATGCGGAGCGTGCCGAGATTGATGAAATAATCAGTCATCCGCGCGGCATGGTATTAATGGTTGGTCCGACCGGTAGCGGCAAGTCAACGACACTCTATAGTATTATTAATGCGCTTAACACTAGTGATGTCAAAATTATTACCCTCGAAGATCCAATTGAATATGGTATATCGGGTGTTTCGCAAATACCAATCGATACGACCAACGGACAGAGCTTTGCGGATGGCCTGCGTTCTGTTTTGCGCCTCGACCCAGACGTTGTGATGGTCGGTGAGATACGTGATGCCGACACGGCTAAATCGGCCATCCAGGCGTCAATTACTGGTCACTTGGTGCTATCTAGCTTTCACGCTAATACCACCTCGGCGGCTTTTAGTCGTATGATTGATTTGATCGGCGTAAATCCAATCTTTAGTTCAGCGATCCGTCTGGTTATTGCGCAGCGTTTAGTGAGGCGTCTGGACGATGAAACAAAAGAAGAGTACGAACCCGACGAAGCTACTAAGAAATGGGTTCAGGAGGCTTTAAAAGATTTACCATCGCATATCGAGAAGCCGGATTTGGATAATTTTAAATTATGGAAGCCGGTAGTGAGTGCCAGCTCGCCATTTGGTTTCAAGGGGCGAATTGTCATTATGGAGCAAATGGTTGTGGGCGATGCGGTCCAGAAGTTTATTCGAGGCGATATTACAGATATTCATACTGATGTCATCGAAAAGGCAGCACGCGCAGGTGGTATGGTGACACTACTAGAGCGTGGGGTTTTGGCGGCGCTACGTGGCGAGACGACCTTGGACGAAATTAATCGAGTTATTTAACCCCCAATAACCCTTTTAAATTAGCCTATACTATGTTATAGTCAGTAGCTGATTGTATTTATAAATGTAAAAGTGAGATGAAAATGAGTTTTGAACTAATCAAGAAAGTTAATGAAGCCCAAAAGAAAACCAGCGTCGTAGACGCGCGCAGTGGTGATACCGTTCGTGTTCACCAAAAAATTCGCGAAGGTAACAAAGAGCGTGTTCAGATTTTTGAAGGTGTCGTCATTCGTACCGACCGTAAACAATCGCACACTTCACGCATCACTGTACGCAAGATTGCTAGCGGTGTTGGTGTTGAAAAAAGCTTTATGCTGCACAGCCCACTAGTTCAAAAAGTCGAAATTGTTCGTCGTGCTAAAGTCCGTCGTAACTACCTCTCGTTCCTGCGCAACCGTAGCGGTAAGAGTGCACGACTACGAGGTCTTAACTTTGATCGTGAAGGCGTTAACACACTTGAAGAGGCTCCAGTCGCTGAAGAGACCGTAGCAGAATCTACTGCAGAAGAAAAAGCTTAGTCAAATTATTCGGAACTAAAAAACACCTTCGTAGGAGGGTGTTTTTTGATTTCAGTAAATACTCGATAGACTGGGCCCCCAAACGGGGGTGTATGAGGTGGTCATCGGCACGTCTCTTCCTCGCTAGTTACTTGAAGCTGTCAATTCTGTCGTCAACAAGCCAGACGGTGAGGTATACCAGGGTTGTTACTGGCCAAAACGCAGCCTTTACTGTCATGGCCGAGAACATCCACAGTTCTCTCATTCGCGTCCTGTGCGGACGAGTTACCACACTCACGAGAAATTCAATAAGAAACAACACCTTGAACATGATGAGAGCGGCGGCCGCGTACAACAACGAACCGATGGTGATAGCTACGATAATCATCGTTCATCCAGTCTGTCGAAGGACGAGTACCATTTAATACTCACTTATATATTTAACAGAAAACAATGTATATGTCAAGCTGATATGATAGGTATATGATACTTGGTATTGATGAAGTTGGTCGGGGGCCGTGGGCAGGACCACTAGTCGTCGGGGCGGTCGTTTTAGGCGGCGCGACTATCGAGGGCCTGACCGATAGCAAGAAATTATCCAAGAAACGTCGCGAAGAACTAGATATTATTATTCGCGAACAAGCCGATGGTTTTGGTTTGGGCTGGGTAACGGCCGAAGAGATTGATAGTATTGGATTATCGGCGGCACTTAATCTGGCGACGATTAGGGCGGTCGAACAAATACAGGCGTCTTATCATGAAATTATTATCGATGGAACCATCAATTTCTTACGAGATACAGCCAAAGGACGCTACGTCACGACGCTTAAAAAGGCCGACCTGCTGGTTCCGAGTGTCTCGGCTGCCTCTATTATCGCAAAGGTCGCTAGGGATGATTATATGGCCGCTCAGGATCAGTTATATCCCGGATACGGGTTTAGCTCGCATGTTGGGTATGGAACGGCTGCGCATATTGCGGCAATAAAACAGCATGGCGTTACGCCTCTGCATAGGCTGTCGTTTGCACCTCTTGCTGGTTATCGGACGCGGGACGACATACGAGTTAGTGCGGGGCCATCGGCTGATCGCCAGGTAATGACAACTACAATTGTTGGCAACCGAGCTGAAACAGTGGCTGTCGATTATTTAACACACCTAGGCCATATCATTATTGATCGCAACTGGAAGACAAAATTCTGCGAGATTGACATCGTATCGACGATGGATTCGATAGTATATTTCACGGAAGTCAAATATCGACGCACTGCGCAACAAGGTGGTGGTATCGCTGCAATCACGTCAAAAAAGCTGCAACAAATGAAGTTTGCTGCTCGGCTTTATGCTAATAATCATAATCTCGATAATACTGACCTGCGACTAGCCGTTATATCTGCCGGTGGTCTTCCTCCGATTGTTGAGACATATTTAGAGGTTAATTAAAGCCTGTCGCACTGCTGGACCATCGCGCTCGATTAGATCGACTCGTCCCTCGATTTCACTAATGCCCATTTCAATAACTCGCTTAAGCGCCGGGATATCTTTTTTGGGACCAAAGAAGTTGATATATTCCTGTAGCTGTTGACGAGTTGTCAGGGCGCCGGCGCTATAGCGCGGATATTCATCGTAGCTCTTGTCCCCGCCAAAGGTATCGACTACCCATTGCCAGTTATCTCGGATCCATTGCCAAGCTTGTTGACGGCTGTCGCGTCCTCTCACGAGGTAAACGAACCAGTGAGAAGCGTCCTGTGGTCTGACAATTGAGGTATCTTTAATGATGTCAAGCAATTCGCCGATTTTGGGTGCAATGCGTGTACTAGTAATGCCCAGACAAATGTCCTGACGCAATTCGCCCGATTGTGTAGTTTTGTACTTGGTTAGTAGCTCATCGACGACCGTCTGATCGCCATAGCGCGCAACCGTGCTGATAATCAGAGGACGTAGCTCGGCATCTAATTTGGCAAGGTCTGTGCTTTCGTATAATTCACGAGCTTTACTGATGGCAATCTGATCTTCGCCGTACAGAGTTAAATTAATGATAGTCGCACGTAGCTTGGTATCATCTTCGCTCTCGCCTGGTTGTTTGGCCCAACCAAGTCGCTCATATTGGCTTTTGGCCATGTCAGCTGATAGCTGACGAAGTTTTTGCTCAGCTGACTTGTCGTCTTCGACAAACTTGCGCAGCTCACCAAGGGCTACGAAAATAATTGCCCAGACATGTTCGTCGGTCTCTGCCTTATAAGCGTCGAGTAGGCGAACTAAGTGCGCACTAGGCATAATGCCCGCACGTGCTAAGAGCGTAGCTTCGTTAAGTAATTGTAAGCGGTCAATCACGGGCATTTTACCACTGATAACATTTTGGATGTGTTGAGTTAGCGTTGATTGGTCATAATCAGTAATGAAATGGGATGTACTGCCGGTGTTAAGCCATAGAGGGGCTTGATTATTATTGGCTACCGTCAAAGTTTGTTCTGTCATTAATGCTGGTAATGGATTATCAGAGGCACTGAGTGGTATTGGCAAAGTGCGGTTCGATGAAACGTGTTGTCCGA
>JAJYAA010000038.1 GCA_021779755.1 bacterium
TGACATGATCGATCCTCTATACCTTCCATTAATCTAATGAGGCCGTACGGTCCGAGTGTCTCGTTGACATACTTAATATAGGGTCCAGGGAAGCCTTTTAGGGCGTTAATATGAAAAGAGCTGTCTTGAACAACGATTGGTTTACGGAGTTGTTCGTATGCGTATCTTGCCTTAAATAGTGCAATTTCACGCGCACTCTCCGCCTGTATTTCAGGAATATCGATGTTTTCTTGCGTTACTTTATACTTCGTTCCCTGGAGACGCCTTTCAAGAGCCTTTACCTTACCTGAGTTACCTGTGATAAATACGATCTCTTGCAAGGATGGCTCCTTTAGGGTTATATGAGCATTTGTCTATGAAGTAATTATAGCAGGATTGTAATTAACAATAAAACCATCAACTTCCTGTTGGGCTATAGGTTTGAGAGTGCTTGCAGTTATGGTATTTATATTTTTTCTGACTTCGCCTAAGATGCTGAGCCAAGAAAAAAGCTGAAGCTCTTTATAAACCCCAGCTTTTTTCTATGCCCTGCAGCTGCGCTTGAACCAGCAACACGCCAGCTTACTGGCGGTAGTTGCTGGTCGGCACAGCGATTGAAGCGAAAAAGAGTTTGCTATCCGGCGAAACATTTTTTTGCGAACGAGCGGAGAAGCAAAGCGCTGTCCAGCCGTCGGAGCCAAAATGATTATGTTTAAAAATCTTCGAACCCGAAGATCTTTTTGTGTATTAAGATATTAAAATTAATGTAGGTATAGTATTCTTGGAGTGTGATGAAAAATCCTTCCAAGCAAACTGGCAGCGCGCGAATAATAGTCCTTGTTATCTTGGTTGTTGTAATGCTCGGTACGCTCGGTTTTGTGTTTTGGCAAAACTTTGTCAATAAAACTGACACCAGTTCTAACACGGACGCTAATGCCAGTAAACAGGCGTCTGTACGGAGTAAGGACATTGTTCCTATATACCCCCAGACACACTCAGGGAAAGCAAGCGCAGATGGGTTTACTGTCGTTCTCCCTAGCGGATGGTCTGTACAGAAGGTGTTTGAAGATTACGACATAGTGAAAACAACTAACGATGGAAAAACATACCTTATTAGCTCAGCTATAGCAGATGCAGACTTTACGTATATGGCAACTAATAATGTAAGCTCTGGTGAGGTCATTAAAACGGTCAAAACTAGCAAGGGTACGCAAATAAGTATTGTTCAGACGCCAGAGTTACTCGTACTTACAACGTGCAAACCTACGGCTGACGACTGCTACCTGTCGCTGAATGGCAAGCATCTCTATATACACCTATATTATGTCAAACCCGGAGCACAAAGTGCGTCCAAGACAGACTACCCACCTGAGATTATTAGCGACTTCGAGCAAATTGCTGAGTCGCTGAACATTTAGCTTTGTATTTGATAGAAAGCCGTAAGATAGACTGAACGTTTGATACCTTACCTGGATCATAGTTAATACTTACAGTTCGCAACTCGTCCGCTAGCTGGAGCCAAGAAAAGAAGAGTCCTTGAGGCTCTTTTTTATGGCTCCATTGTTTGACTAGGTTCATCAACTCGCCAGTTTGCCTGGCGATAGTTGCTGTCCAGCCGTCGGAGCCAAGCTATGATCAACAAAGTCAGAACCGTTAATTCGGTTCTGATTTTTTATACCCCAGAATAGTTGAGATGACTTTTTATTAAGGTATTATTAGTCTATGACTTGGATTTTCTTTGCACTACTTGCGCCATTTTTGTTTGCCTTGACTAATCAGATAGACAAAATTTTACTTGCACGATATTTCAGTAAAGTAAAACCGACTACGCTATTGTTTTACGCCGTTATGGTTAGTGTCGTTATTGCTATAGGTATCGTTTTATTTAAGCCAAGTGTTCTTAACGTCCCGGTATTGGATGCGGGTCTTATGTTTGCTGCGGGGATACTTTTTTACTTTGCAATTAATCCTTTTATAAAGGCGCTAAATATAGAAGAAGCGTCTAGGGTGATTCCAGTATTTCAGATACAGCCAGTGTTAGCTTATATTTTTGGAGTTTTCCTTTTTCACGAAACATTGTCGGTGCCTCAAGCCCTTGCGGGATTCATCATCATCGCTGGTGCATTGCTGATAAGCCTAGACCTGGATAATCGTCGAAAGTTTAAGGCTATAGTATTTGGTCTTGTGGCGTTGTCGTGTCTGTTTTATATACTAGAGTCAGTTACGTTTAAGTTTGTTGGTGGGTATTATGGATTCTGGGATGCAGCTTTTTATCAATTCCTAGGCACCACAGTTGCTGGCGTGTTCGCATTTATAGTTATTAGAGGCTATCGAGCAGACTTTAAGGAAGTATCGAAAGAAGGTGGCATAAAAGTAGTCGCTGGTGCGACACTGAGTGCGATGCTAAGTATGGGTGGCCGTATGGCGTTCAACTACTCGCTTTTATTGGCTCCATTGGTATTAGTTCAGCTGGTTCAAGGTACACAGGCGATATTTGTTCTGATAATCGGTACTCTGCTTGCGTTCTTTATACCTAAGCACGGAAAAGAAAATATATCCCGTAAGCACATGATGCAAAAGGTAGTATCGATAGGGATTATACTTGCGGGAACGACTCTGTTGCTTCTTGGCTAAAATTAAGTACATCCTGCTTAATTATGGCTACAACTTCCTTTATCGTGGTGAGCCAAGGTACTATAGACAAAGTCAGAACTGTTAATTCGGTTCTGATTTTTTGTACCCCAGAATAGATTTGAAACTAAATAACTTTGTTTTTAACCAACGATCAAGCGGAACTGTTTCAATAGAATCTCGATATGGTTATTGAGCGTCGACAGGTCACCCGGTTTTACCCATTCAGCAAATGCAGTCCTGAACACAGCTATTGCCATATCTGCAGTAAGTTTCGCAGTAGTTGCTGGGACGTCCTTTTGGATTAGTGCATCGGCAATAACGGTAGACAGAAACTCCATCTTTAAGAGCTCACGTTCCTGCAGGTCATGATTTGACATAATCACAGACTGCCGTTTTCGAGAGAATGATCGGCGTGGTTCCATTAACTCCCCGACTGCACAAAGTGCCTCGGTGACTATCCCTAGAGGAGTGGTTGCATTCGAGGCGGCTATGATTGAGCTGTAGGTATCTTCAAGTATTTTACGGCCTCCAAACAAGACTTCGCGCTTATCAGTGAAGTAGCGAAAGAAAGTTCGTTCAGTTAAACCAGCACGCTGGGCAATATCGGCGACAGTTGTTTCGTCAAAGCCACGTTCCTGGAATAATTCCATAGCGGCTTTGCCTAAACGCTCCCCGGCATCAGGTTGCCAGCGACTCATACAGTTTTTTCCTTGATGACATTGTGTGACATTGTATGCTATTATACTACATGACAGTGACTGTCATCACTTTTAACTAAAGGAGGGTAATTATGAAAATTTTTGTCACAGGTGCATCAGGATGGATTGGTTCTGCGGTTGTACCGGAACTTATTAACGCAGGCCATCAAGTTGTTGGGCTTGCAAGGTCAGAAGAATCAGCGGAAAAGCTTCAAGCTGCGGGCGTAGAGGTAGTTCGTGGGACACTTGATGATATCCAACTTCTAAAGGACACCGCAATGGCTTCCGACGGAGTTATCCACCTTGCATTTAAGCACGATGTTGCATTTATTCAAGGTGATTTTGCAGCAGCAGCGCTTGCAGATCGCGAGGCGGTCGAGGCCTTTGGTGAAGCTCTTGAGGGTTCGGTCAAACCATTTGTTATAGCATCTGGACTCCTAGGAGTTACACCAGGGAAGAAAACGACAGAAGAGGACGGATTAGATGCAGGCGAAGCTACCGCTAGCCCACGAATTGCAACTGCCAACATAGTTTTAGGGCTTGCAGATAAAGGCGTACGGTCATCTATCGTTCGACTTGCCCCTACGGTACACGGTGATGGGGACCGCGGTTTTATGTTTACGATCGCAAGCTTGGCAAAGCAAAATGGCCAGGCTGGATATGTAGGTGATGGTGCTTCGCGATGGCCTGCAATACATCGATTAGACGCTGCTCGACTATTTCGTCTTGCTGTAGAAAAAGCCCCTGCCGGAACAGTGCTGCATGCCGCCGCTGAAGAAGGCGTAGCGATGAAAGATATTGCGGAAGCAATTGGCAAAGGTTTAAACATCCCAGTTGTTTCAATTACACCCGAAGAGGCTCCAAAGCAATTTGGACACCTTGCTCCATTTATTGGACTAGATAGTCCTGCATCGAATGAAATAACAAAGAAGCTGTTTGACTGGGAGCCATCTAACCCGGGACTTATCGAGGATATTGCAAGCGGCTATTATTTTTAGGTGAGACACTAAGTATGTAGGTGTTATTCTGCTTAATTACAGGTATAACCTCCTCTATGGTTGTGAGCCAAGAAAGTTATTTATCAAAAAAAAGACTATTCGACATAGCTAGTCTTGGTTTTAGCTTATGGTAATTATAGATTTAAGCTATACTAAGAGTAATAAAAAAGGGAATGGGATGGCGACACCGACAACAGATCAGCTAGACGCATTTTTGTCTTTATTTGACGGTGATGTTAATACTGCGCATCAGGCATTGATGCAGCGCAATATCCAAATCGCAGCATTAGCGACGCATAATCAGTCGCCACAACCAGCCGCGCACGGTGAGCCGATTATTTCCGTCCAACATGTCACCAAGCGCTACAAAGTCGGCAAACAGCGCATCGATGCGCTCAACGACGTTAGCCTGGATATCTATAAGGGCGAATTTATCGCTATTACCGGCGCTAGTGGTAGTGGTAAAAGTACTTTACTGCAAATTATTGGCTGTCTCGATACGCCTAGTGAGGGGTTTGTGATGGTTGATGGCCAAAACACATCGAAGCTTCACGACAAACAGCTGAGCCTGCTGCGTCGTTCAGCGATTGGCTTTATCTTTCAATCGTTCTATCTGCAACCGTTCTTGCGCCTTAGTGATAATATTGCCGTGCCGGCGATGTTTACGAACAAAAAGCGCCAAACGATTACCGACGAGACGGCTGCGTATTTGGAGCGCGTGGGCCTAAGTGACCGGAGCCGGCATTTTCCGAATGAACTGTCGGGTGGTCAAATTCAAAGGGCGGCAATTGCGCGCGCGCTGGTCAACCGGCCGAAGATTATTTTGGCCGACGAGCCAACCGGTAATCTTGACTCAGCTAATAGCACGTCAATTATTGAACTATTCAAAACGATTCGTGACCAATTGGGTACCACGATTGTGGTCGTCACGCACAACCCAGAGATTGCTATGCGCGCTGATCGAGTGATTCAGCTCAAAGACGGGGTCTTGCGATGATTCGCCCACGCTACGCTCTGCAGCTTGCGCGCACGAAGTTGCGATCGAAAAAGGGTGTCCTGATAGCATCAGTTGTGGTTTCGAGCATTCTTTTCGGAGCGCTGATTGCGGCTATTATCGTCTTTACCGGGGTGCAGAAAAGTGCCGTCCGCTTCATAGAGGCGGCTAATAACAATCACTATTTAGTGGCGGTAAAGCCCAATATTCCTAGTAGCGTGACTGGTTTTTACGACGGTAGCTCAACTAATCTATCGCTTGATACTGTACGCGCGATTAAAGCTTTCGAAAAACAGTATTATGCTGATGAACGTGCTAAATACCAAGCAGCCGGAGTTGAATACAACCCAGCCCTAGAAGTATCGGCCCTTAAGCCATCTCTGTTCGCCGACAAGTCGCTACCCGAAGAGCAGCGTGTCATGATCAACTGGGCGTCGCCGGTCACCAACGCGATGCTGGAACAGAAATTTATTGAATATGCTAAAACTGCTCAAAATAAAATTACCGATATCAAGCGCATTGGCGCACAATACGGCGCGACTGATTACTATTCGCAGAGCTACACGATGCTGCCCTCGCTACCGGCACTGCGTTTGATACAGAACGGTAAAGAGGATTTTGCCGCCCAGGTGAGCTATGACGCACTGACTATGACGGCTGATAAAAACGCTATTCATAACGGGGCATACAGTTTTTCTGATGATACGCTGTTGAGCCGTAACTTGCTAACAACAGATACCAAAAACCTCAAGGGTATACCGGTTGTGCCGACTGCCCAGGAAGTTGCCTCGCTATTTGGCAAAGAAATTGGCGTGTCGACCGAGCCAAAGGATGAGTCTCAGGCGCTTCCATGGTTGAAGTCGGTCCAGCAAAAAGCGAAGGGCTTTGTCTATCAAGCCTGTTTCCGTAACACGGCCGAGCAGACCTTGCTAGATAAAATTCAAAATGATTATGCTGAAATGAAAGCCAATGAGGCGAATAAGAATTATCAACCACCGGCGCTTATTTATAATTATCCCGACACTGCCTGCGGCGATATTACGGTTAAAAGCGATACCCGCAGCGCGGCCGAAAAACAAGCAGCGGCTCAGGCAGAGGCTGATCAGAAGAAGCTCGGTACGTATGTTGCGCCCATGCACCGCCTGTTGACGTTTCAGATTGTTGGCTTGACCTATGCCCAGGCCTATATCTATTCGCCGAACAATGTAACTGATTTCGTCAAGGGACTGATGTCGGGCAATAACTTTATGTCGCCAGCCTCGACAACGGTCAGTATTCCGGCGCAGATGTACGCAACTCTTCCAGCTGCGATGCGGTTTGATGACCTGACCCAGCCAGCCCAGGGGCCGTACATTGCCTGGAAAGATAGTGAATTCAAAGACCAAATTGTTGCTTTTAATACCGTCGATGAGGCGCGCCGT
>JAJYAA010000039.1 GCA_021779755.1 bacterium
TAGAACAAATATAGAACACCGTAGTGAAGCAGAGTGTTACCCTACTTTACATATAGAAAGCTTTGCCGCTAACTCGAACATCAATATAGCCCGGGTTCATACCATGACTGGCTAAATACTTCAATGCCCTGCTCATGTCCTCGACCTGATCCCCTACGGGACGATCGACAGATAACTTCACGAGTGGACCCACATCCTTTAGCTTAATCTCTAACTCACGCGTCGTACCCTGAGGTATAATAGCTTGCGATACTGTATATCCACTCACCTTAGACTGGGCGACAACCTTACCAACAAAACCCAGGAAGCGATTGCTGGCGATAGCTAGACCATCTTTAACGTCAACACCGCTCTGATCAACAATTTCGACACCAGGATTGAGATAATAGTTATGCTCAAAAGCAATGCCTTTCGCATCAACATAGTACTGTTTAGTGCCGATTGTCCAACCGGCAACTGGACGACGCATCGTCAAGACAAAGTTAGTCTCACCAATCTGACCTAACTTAACACTAGACAATCCATCGACTTCAGGCAACTTCTGAACTAGATAGTCGCTCAAACGACTTCTATTGAGAGCAAACCTTAACCGTTCTAGTGGATTAGATGATAAATAGTCATTAATTGCATTTTCGTAAGTCTTTTTATCGATTGCGCTTGATATCGATGGATCAGACACTGCGACGGTTACACGTGCGGTAAATTGCATTAGTAGTCCAAAAATTATAGCTGCAATAGCCACAACAATCAAAAGCACCACTCCTATCTTGCGTCGCTGCATCGCCAAATGATGCGCCTTAGTTCTAGGTGATTCCATGTCTGTTCTATGATGAGTCGTACTAAGGTTATTGGATATACTACCTGTTAGGGTGCGATTGCGCCTAAAAGAAGAATCCCTATTGTTATCCATGGCCGAAACTTGGCGCGCATTGCCGTCAAACACGACGCGGCGACGTGGAATATCTAATTTTTTCTTCTTTAATAGGCCCATAATAGTTATGTCTATTATAGCTTATTTAATCGCGTTCAGGATCATATCGGCCATATCACTAGCCGCATCAGGTCGTGCAAATTTATTAAATCTTTTCGCCATTTGCACAGACTCCGCCGGATTAGCAAAAATATCGGCAACAGTATCGACTAGTAATCTAGGATTGTCGGCCATCGCCTGTTCGTTTAGAATCTTCACAGCGTCAGCTTCAGCATAGACGGCAGCATTCTTGAGCTGGTGACCGCCAGTTAGCTTACCATTTGGAATCAAAATAGTCGGCTTTTCTAATGCTGCTAACTCCAAAATAGTCGTCGCGCCAGCGCGTGTTAACACCACGTCAGCTGCTCCGAGTAATTCAGCCATGCCGCTCGACACAAACGCATGTAGCTGAAAGCGTTCATCATTTTCTGGCGTCAGAGCACGCAGCTCATCGTATTGAGCGGAACCAGCCACTAATACGACCGTACCTAGCTCCAGGAGGTCACTTAATGCTTCTGCGACTGCGTCATTAATTAATTTTGCTCCTAGACCACCGCCGGTAATTACTATAAGCTTACGGCTTGGGTTAATCCCCCACTGTTCTCTAGCGGCAATGCGTTCACTCTCTGTAAATTTGTGGAATTTATCAGCAATCGGAATACCAACATAGCGTGATATAGATTTGGGATAACTGTAGTATTCCAACGGTGCGCCCGTAGCTATGGCATTTGCCCACTTTGCCAGTATCCTATTAGTTAGTCCAGGGTGAGCGTCGGAGTCATGTATAACTAGAGGAATCCTCAACATCTTAGCGGCCATTCCAACCGGTAAGCAAACATAACCGCCCTTGGTAAAGACAACGTCTGGGCGCCATATAATTAACAACGCTAGACTTTGTAACAATCCAATTAATACCAAAAAAGCGTCTCTTAGATTTAACAGAACCAAACGGGTCCACAGTAATTGCTGGACAATAGTTAGGTGGTGATAGCGGCGAAACTTACCGGATACAATTGTGCGCACTGTCAAATCAGGATCAAAGCTTGCCAATAACGACCTGGCCTGTTTGGCAAATTTCACGTCGCACCAAAAGCGAATTTCGGCCCGCGGATGCCTAGCCCTAAGCTCTTTTAAAACCGCTACGACTGGCGTTACGTGACCGCCCGATCCCCCGCCGACTGCTAGAATTCTCATATTGCTGAACCTCCTTTAACCTTGATGGATGAACTGTGTATCGCGATAGCTGAAAGACTAGGCCGATTGCTGCAGCGATAAAAATCATACTCGTGCCGCCAAAGCTGAGTAGCGGCAACGTGATACCTGTCAGTGGAAAAATTCCAATCATTGACGCTACATTAAGAATAACATGAGCACCGAACCAACCGAAAACTCCAGCAACCAATAGCTTAAGCTTCATATCAACCAAATGATCCATGACATTCAACAACCGCATAATTAGCGCCGTAAATATCATAAGTATTACCACTAAACCAACAAAGCCAAATGTCTCGCCCATGATTGCAAAAACCGAGTCATTAATCGCCTCCGGCAGGTAACCCGTAGCCTGAATACTATTGCCAATACCAACTCCAAATAAGCCACCGCTGCCAATCGCTATTTTTGCATGTTCAATATGGTAACTGTTAGGATCATTTACCGACGTGTTATCACCCTGTAAAAATGTTGTTATGCGCTCCATGCGATGTGGCGCCAAAACAATAAACATCGTGCCGACCAGCAGCGCTCCAGCTAATATTATCAAGCCAATCCGTTTATTGACGCCAGCGACGAATAGCATTGAAGCAATAATACTCGATAAGGCAATGCCAGTACCAAGGTCTTTCTGAATGACGATAATAAACAGCATCGACAAGGCGACAACAACCCCTATCGGAATAAGTGTTAGGTTAACATCGTTAATCTTTCCCTGATGAGCACGCATACCCAAGAACCCGGCCGCGAACGCGAGTAAGCCGAACTTTAGCATTTCGGCAGGCTGTAAGCTACCTAACGGCCCGAGATTAAACCACCTAGTAGCGCCCAAACTCTCTTGTGCAATGCCCAGGTGCGCCCAACCGGCAACAGCCAGCAGCGCACAAGCCGCCAAACCAAAAACAAGCAACTTGCTGCTATATTTTAGAACTAACCTGTACGGGATTATAGCCATTAGACCAAAGGCTGCCAATGCCAACAATAAACTAATGGTTTGCTTAACAAAGAAATACGTATCACTGTAGTTGCTACCATAGGAATTGTTTAGGACATTAGCACGCTGCGGTCCGATGGCATACATAATAATCAGTCCGACCAGCATTAGTAAACCCATGTACAAAATAATCATGTAATCTGGCCGGTGGCGCCGGTTAACAGAGCTAGTTGTCTCTTGACCTAGCGTCAGCAATCGCCTTCCACCAAGTGCCATCTCAGACATGGCCTCCTGTAATTGCTAGCAATACACCGACAAAAGCCGCGACATAACCGATTACCCAGAATCGCATCGTAACCTTTGTTTCTGGCCAGCCCACGGCTTCTAAGTGATGATGTATGGGAGCTGATATAAAGACTTTTTTCTTAAAGATTCGCTTACTCGTAATTTGTATCAGACTAGAACCGGCTTCTATGACAAAGACCAAGCCGATGATAGGCAGCAACAATAACGAGTTGGTTAAGATAGCAACCACACCGAGCGATGTACCAAGCGCAAAGCTACCGACATCCCCCATGAAAAACCTAGCCGGGAAAATATTAAACCACACATAGCTTAGCAAGGCGCCGACAACCGTGAAACAGAACCCGGCAATCAGGAATTGACCTTGCAACAAAGCAATCACGCCGAATGCGCCATATGCAATCGAAACTAGACCACCAGCTAGACCATCTAGGCCATCGCTGATATTAACAGCGTTGCCCGTTGCTACAACAACAAACGAAAACAGAGGAATAATCAGCCAGCCCAGCACCCAGCTGCCTATGAACGGAATGTATATCGTGTCAACGCCAATTTTACTAAAGAAGTACCAGCCTAAAACTAACCCAATCAGCGTTACCATGGCAAACTTAATACTCGATCGCAGTCCGGCAATCCCCTTGCCACTACCACGGATATTAATAATATCATCCAGCAGACCAACACCAGCGCCGCCGATAAGAGCAGCTAAGGGTAACCACGTTTGACCACGGTCTAGGTTGAATAGTAGCGTGATCACGACAATGGCCGTAACAAAAATAATACCGGCCATAGTTGGAATGTTACGTTTGAATTTGTTAGCATGAAGCTTTGTAAAGACCTCTAGCTTCTCCCCTGTTGAGCTAGTTGTGCGTTGCTTTTTCCAGAACTTATAACGATAAGCTACAAAAGTATAAATCGGCGTCAAAATCATCGCTAATACTAGCGCACCAACACTCAACGTAAAAATATGAGTCGAGCCGCGTATTACATCTGATATAGTCTGTTCCATCGCTTACCCCTTTGGCTGTACGTTTAAATAATTGAGCATCCAGTTTGAAATATCTGCAAAAATTGGTTCGGCATCACGTCCACCTTCGAAGGTCTTATCCTTACCAGATACCTGTACCATTATGACATATCGTGGCGTACTGTCACCACCATATCCCAAATACGTACCAACTGTCTGGTTATTGTTGTAATTACCGTTAATTAACGTCTGCGAGGTACCAGTTTTACCACCTATCTCATAGCCAGGCTTGTCATATGCACTAAAGAGTGTGCCGCGCGCTACGTGAGTCATTTCTCGCACCTGATCCGCTGTTGCTTTACTGACGGTTGTTTGAGCGGGAGGTAAAGCCTGTGGCACGAATTTTCCGCTAGCATTAACAATCCCCGCAACTATGGTTGGCGTGTGATATTGACCACCATTGACAATCGAGCTAAATGCCGCCGACATCTGCAGCATCGTGACATCCAGACCTTGCCCAAAAGCCATATTTGAGTAACGTACTGCATTACCCTGTGGATCTGTTGGTGGAATAATCGTTCCAGGAGCCTCACCACTCAATTGAATGCCCGTTAGCTGTCCTAGCTTAAATTTATTATAGAAGTAGTCATACATAGTGTTGCGCGCCTGTAGGGTGATATTTGATCCGTCACCTAAGCGCTCGGCAACCGTTATAAAGCCTGAATTAAGTGAAAAGTTCATAGCTGTCTGAAGTGTAATATTACCTAAGTGTCCCAGGCCAACACCATTTGATACATGAATGCCATCTACGTCCATATAGCCCAAGTTGTCAAACGTTGAGGTTGGTGTCACGACGCCTTTATCAATTCCAACTGCCATTGTCAGCGTCTTCATATCAGACCCTGGTTCGTATGGGGCCGATATTGTTGGATTGTTAAAGTCAGCGGCATCCTGAACTTGGTTAAAGTTTGCCGGATCATATGACGGCAAGTTAGCCATCGCCATCACTTGGCCAGTCTGGGGGTTCATGACTATTACACTACCGTTGGTTGCACCAATCCTTTTTAAACCATCGGCTAAAGCCTGTTCGACATGAGATTGGACATTTCGATCAATACTAAGCACGATATTGTCGCCATTAACGGCTGGTTTGTTAATATTATTACTGCCAATCGTCAGGGGTACATCACTGACGTCCGTGACAGATTGAAGCAAACCGTTTTTACCAGTTAAACGACTGTTTAGAGCACCCTCGACACCGTAGCGGCCCGTGCCAGAATAATCTACAAAACCTAAAATTTGCGCCGCCAGACTACCTTCTGGATAGACCCGTTGCGTTTCTTCCTGGAAGCCAATACCTTTGAGGCCTTCGGCTTTAATCTTGTCAGCCTGTGTCCGGGTAATTCGTGTCGCCAGTATTTGATAACGACTATCTTTGAGCGCCAGTAGCGACTTTAGGTCGGGACGTGCATTACCACCAGCCACCTGTTCGATAACAGATATAATTTTACTGTCGTTTTGTGTGGCCTGTGGATCAGCAAAAACCGTATAGACAGTCTGGTTCATGACTAACTCGACAGGCTGTGAGCCATCCATGGCGTATATCAAGCCGCGTTTAGCAGGAATAGTTAAGCGCTTAATCTGTTCGCTATTGGCTTGTGCTACATAATAACTATGTTGAACTATTTGCAGATAAAACAAACGAACTACAAAAATACCCATAATGCCAAACACTAGGGCTGCGAGGATCTTTGATCGACTACCTTTTTGTAACTCTTGTTTCATAATAGATCTAACGAACGTACTGAGTATCAGAAGGTGTCGTCATAGCAGCAGCAACAGTACTGTTCTTGACTGTCTGGAGAGCCGTTAATCGGGCGTTCTCGATAGCCAGATCGCTCTGTTTAGTATTTAGGTCAGCAATTTGACTATCAAGCTTCTGGGCAGCATAGTCATAACTAGTTGCACGCGTTGCCTGTGTTAGATAAATCAAACCCAAGACCGTAATCATAAGAGCTACAAGCACCGTATGAGCGACGGGGCCAAGTTTGACAGATGAGATAAATGCAACAGTGTTTTGATTACGCGACCAGTTTTGCTGCCGGCGACTGCTAAACTGTGTGGTGTTTTGATAAGACATATTGGTGGTTATATTTCTTTTTATGTTTATTTTGGTGCTTGATTACCTCATGTAGAGGCAATCAAGCGCTGTACGGTTATTACTTTACGTGGACCGAAACGACTTGCGTGACGTCTGCGTATTGTACGTTGATGTGAATTGGCATGGTGTTTTGCCCCTTCCCTTGTTGT
>JAJYAA010000040.1 GCA_021779755.1 bacterium
TTTCACACGAAAACACTTGCTAGTTTGTGCTAATTTTTCACGTGAAAAGTAAGCTAATAAAGAATTGATATTGATGAAACTTGCCAAAACATACGAACCCAACCGATACGAACCAAATATCTATGCGATGTGGGAAGAAAAGGGCGCTTTTAACCCTAGTGGAGTTGGCGAGCCATTCAGTATCGTCATGCCGCCACCTAATGCCAACGGCAACCTACATATTGGTCACGCCTTAACAGTTGCGCTCGAAGATATTCTGGCTCGTTATCATCGTATGCAGGGCAAGGACGTCGCCTATATCCCTGGTGCCGATCACGCTGGTTTTGAAACTTGGGTTGTGTACGAAAAGGAACTTGCCAAAGAGGGGAGGAGTCGCTTCGACTTTTCTCGTGAGCAGCTTTATAGCCAAGTTTGGAACTTTGTCGAAAAGCAGCGTGGCAACATGGAACTTCAGCTTCGCGCCCTAGGTGTTAGCGCCAGCTGGAAAGACCTAGTCTTTACTTTGGACGAAAAGGTTATTACTACCGTCAATTCTACTTTCAAGAAACTATGGGATGATGGCTTGATTTACAGAGGCGAACGCATCGTTAACTACAGCACCAAGTACCAGACCAGCTATTCTGATATCGAAGTCGACCACAAAGTAGAGAAGGGGTCACTGTGGATGATTGCCTATCCGCTACTCGACAAGATCGGCGAAATCATCATCGCCACCACGCGTCCCGAAACATTGTTCGGCGACACGGCCGTAGCTGTTAATCCTAATGACGAGCGCTACAAAGACCTCATCGGTACGCGCGTCCAGTTACCACTTACGGATCGTGAAATTACAATTATCGCCGATGATTATGTCGATTCAGCCTATGGTACTGGTGCCGTCAAGGTTACACCAGCCCACGACCCAAATGACTTCGAAATAGGGCAGCGACACAACCTAGAGCGAATTCAAGTAATAGACTTCGACGGAACAATGATTAACGTACCTTCGCAATTTGCTGGATTAACTGCCGAAGATGCCCGTAAAAAGACCGTTGCAGCCCTAGAGGCACAAGAACTGATTCGTGGCAAGACCACTATCGAACACACTGTTGGATACGACTACAAAAGCGGCCTGCCAATTCAGCCACTTATTAAGGACCAATGGTTCCTCAAGATTCAGCCCCTAGCGCAGCGTGCCAAGCAAGCTCTGCTAGCCGATGAAATTAGTTTCACGCCCGCTAGCCGCAAGCAAGTGTTAGTTCAATACCTAGATAATTTACACGACTGGAACCTGTCGCGCCAAATCCCATGGGGGATTCCAATTCCAGCCTTTCAGAACGTCAATAACCCCGATGACTGGATTTTTGACGAACGAGTTGACGAAAAAACTATCGTTGTTAACGACACAACATATCGTCGTGAAGAGGACACCTTTGATACCTGGTTTAGTAGCGGCCAATGGCCATTTATTACAACTGATTTCATGCAAAATGGCGATCTGTCGCGCTTTTACCCCAACAGCGTCATGGAGACGGGTGGTGACCTGCTTGATCGCTGGATAGCCCGCATGATCATGCTGGGTCTGTACGTTACCGGCAAGGTACCGTTTAAACACGTCTACCTGCACGGCATGGTGCTAGACGAAAAGGGCCAAAAGATGAGCAAGAGCAAAGGCAATGTCATCAACCCGGTGGAAACTATCGCTAGTCACGGCTCTGATGCCTTGCGCCTAGGTATCGTAGCTAGCCGTAGCGCCGGTCAAAACCAAGCCTTTAGCGTTGCCAAGGTTGTCGCTGGGCGTAATTTTGCCAACAAGCTATGGAACATCGCTCGCTTTGTCGAGGACAAACTAGGGGACGGCTACCGTGCTAAAACCCCCGAGCCCAAGTCACTAGTTGACCACTGGATTATTAGCGAACTTAATACTGCTAGTGCCGACATTCAGCAACGCCTCGAAAGCTACCGCTTTGCCGAAGCAAGTGACAGCGTATATCACGTAATTTGGGATAGTGTGGCCGACTGGTTCATCGAGGCAAACAAGCAGCAAGAGAATCCTGATTTGCTAGCCTGGGTGCTCGACACCTGTCTGAAGCTGGCTCATCCGTTTGCACCATTTGTCACCGAGACAATCTGGCAAACTCTAACCTGGCATAACGACCTGTTGATGACAACTCACTGGCCTGGTCAATTCGCCTTTAACGACATAGCCGCTGCTGAATTTGCGCAGCTCAAAAACCTGATTACCGAAATTCGCTTTGTGACGTCAGAGCTACCAGGCAACGATAAATACACGCTGCTATATCAAAACGACACGCTAGTAGCAGATAACGCCACGCTAATTCAAAAACTTGCCAAACTAAAAGACATCCAGCATGTCGATCAGACTCGCGGCTTACGTCTACCAAACAGTGGTAGGGAAGCCTGGTTGGATGTATCTGAGCAGACACTATACGAACACCAAACCAATCTAGAAACTCGCCTAGCCGAAACTCACGCTGTAATCGCCAACTTTGAAGCCCGCCTGGCTAATAAGAGCTACGTCGAAAAAGCCCCTCAACAACTAGTCGAGGATACCAAAAAGCAACTAGCTGAAAAACAAGCGCTGGCAAAAGCGCTCGTTGGTGAATTAGAAGTCATTCGATAGTTTAAACAGACGGCCAAGAATACACGCTGCCAAACGAATTGGCCGTGACTTTCTTTTGAGTGACATACTTCTTGTCGTTCTCGTTACGGGGCTGAACTCGCGGTTGGCTATTACTGAGCTGACCAAGGTTCTCCGATACACTAACGCGCTCGGTATGCACATGCAAGTCATTAGTCTTGAGCTCTGACTCAAGTGCACTAACACTAGCAATTCGAGCCGGCACAATAGTTGCCGCACGGTCGATCTGAGTATCGTGTAGCAATAAGCCGAACATCGTGGCTAGGCTGAGCATTAGTGGGATTGGGTTGAATAATAGTTGAATCATGTTTATTTTTTATTAGGTTAACAGCTAACAATATAGCATAAGCTTTGTTATTTGTCAACTGTATGTCTATCTACTCGTGATGGTATGGATTGCCGGCGGCGATTTCTTGTGCCCGATATAACTGCTCAGCAAGTATTAACCTGACCAACTGATGGGGGAATACCAGTTCCGACAGCGACCAAACTAGATTGGCCCTAGCGTGGATACTTTCGTCGACGCCGTACGCTCCACCAATAACAATTACTACTGACCGTGATTGTTCAAGCGACTGCAATAAAACGCGCGATAAACCTGGCGAATCAAGCATTTTGCCCTTCTCGTCCAGCAATATGACATAATCATTAGCGTTAAGCCGCGATAATATGCGCTCAGACTCGTCCTGACGCGCCGTGAGGCCTTCGCGGGCAGAATGTGGCAAAAGCACCCATTCGACATCAAAGGGCCGTTTTAGGCGCTTCTGGTAGCGATCGATTCCATCCGCCGCCCAAGGCTCATGTTTTTTACCGACGGCAATAATTTTTAGCGTCATGAAAAACGCAGTTTCTCGGCTATGGCGGCTAGTGCTACGTGATCGGTTTCAGCCGTCGCTGTTTCGAGGGTTCGTTTTAGCTCATGACTTTCTGTAAACGGCACAACATGAACGTGGGCATGTGGTACATCTGTACCGACGACGACTTCACCGACATATGGTTTATCAATCACCTCGCGTAATCGGCGACCAACTTTTTGAACTGTCGCCATCAGCGCAGCGTAATCTTCGTCAGTTAAATCCCAAACAAACTCCGCCTGCGTCTTGCTGACAACTAGTACATGACCCTCAGCCACTGGATGAATGTCCATAAACGCCAGTGTCTTGTCATCTTCATAGACTTTATGGCATGGTATCTCGCCTTTAATAATCTTGGTAAAAATTGATTCAATCATGTACCCATTGTACAACCAGAGGCTACGCTAATCATCACTTTACAATTTACGCTTATTGTGCTATAGTTAATGCAGACCTAAAAAGAAAACCAAAAATGTCTGAACAAATTATCAACCACCCCGAAATAAATCCGCCAAGCTCACTGGCGTCCTTACGTAAACTAGATACGACCGACGGTAGAGGACTTTTTACTAGTAATGGTGAGAATTTTAATAATGCCATCTTCGGTCGCGACTCGCTAATTGCTTCGTGTGAGCTACTCGGCTGGGAAGCGCGCATTGCGCATAAAGTCATATTAACCCTAGCCGCATTGCAGGGTACAAAAAATCGCAGTCTATCTGACGAGGAACCTGGCCGCATTCATCATGAAAACCGTGAATTTAAAACATGGGAAACAAGCTCTGTTAATAAATCAGTAGCTAGAGCGGTGTTTGGCCTATGGGGTGGTAATTTCGAAAAAGCCACTACTTACTTCTCAATCGACGCCACGCCTAGGTTTATATTGCTGATTGCCGACTACGCAAAGGATCATCCAGATATTTTAAACGAGAAGGTAAGGCGGGCCGATGGTCAAGAAATAACTGTCGAACAAAGCATGGTCGACGCCGCTGACTGGATTACTAGTCACATCGCCAAATCTGGTCTCGTCGAAGTCGGCCGTCACAATCCGACTGGATTAATCCATCAAACCTGGAAAGATTCACCAACTGGCTATATCCATGAAAATGGCGATATGGCAAATGTTACTAAACCGATTGCTTACCTGAATATTCAGACCATTGCTGCCGACAGTTTATCTGCAGCCGCCGGACTCGTATCCGAAGACCGACAGAACGAAGCAATGTCATGGCAAACAGCATCCAAGTCTATCGCCGATAGCACTATCAAAAAGTTCTGGATGGAAGACAAGAAGTTTTTCGCCGCCGCTATCGACAAAGACAACAACGGCCATGACAGGCAGCTGCGTACGCTACAGTCTGACGCAGGTTGGATGCTCAACTCTGATATTTTCGACCATCTCCCAACAGCAGAGCGCAATAAATACGTTTCGGCTATCGTCAAGGAATTATTTTCTGGCGACTTCCTGACAGACGCCGGCATCAGAAGTCGCGCCCTGCAATACGCCGATACACTTAATGTCGCCGATTATCACGGCTCACTTGTATCCTGGCCAATCGACACCTATATGATTGCCCAAGGACTTCGTAAACAGGGACTACCAAAACTCGCCAAGCAGCTCGAATCCCGTATTCTAAATACCGTTAATATGTCTGGTGATAACTATGAATTCTATTACGTCCAACCCGACGGTAAAGTACTACTCGACCTTGAAGCAGCAAAAAACAAACGCCCCACGTCCAAAGACCTGCCAACTCAGATGAACCCCGAGTCGGGTATAGCCTGGACGGTCGCGGCTACATTTATGATCAAACTACACAATGGACAAAAGCCGGTTAATACAGAGGCGACTATTAACAGCGAGTGGGCTGATCAACTCGAAAGCGGTATATTGGCTGACATCAAGGATGTTACGCCGATTAAAACAATTGCTGAATTAACACGGGATTACCCTGAGCAGCCAGATGTTTATTTAGATATAAAAAAAGGTAACTCAAAAACGGTTAAAAAAATCGGACCCGCAATATTAAAGCAGTATCTGCGCAACTTATAGGACAATTTGAAACATCGACTAGTGCATTATTCGCGCGACGACCCTGCATCTTTGGCGAAAACAGCACCCAGGGCCAGCACGGCACCAACAATCGCTGCCGCAACACCGAGTACTGTAAATACAGGTACTTGATTACTTAGTGATTCCGATGGATCCTTGGGGTTATAACTAATGACACTTACAGTACTGCCGCCACCAATAACGCATGCATCATGGCTATATTGAACGCCCTCCACTGTATAGTCATATCTATAAATACTACCGTTATCGGTGCTCTTGCCGGTACTGCACCATTTGCCAGTATCGACTTTGTTAGTGACCGATGTGTCTTGCCAGCCTGAGTGAGCTATGACGTTATAAGTGGCATATCCAGCGCCGCCCAGCATAGCAATAATGCCAAAAATAAATACAAATAGCCGAGTTTTATTTTGCCAAAAGTGAGGTTGAGGTGATTTATTCATAATATGTTTGAGTATGGATGTCGGTAGGTGAAAACGCAAGACTTAGCCTGTCGGGCTGCATTAATTCTGGGAGAGGGATTCGGTCACGTTCCGCGACCCCGCGATTTCGCGATTGGCAAACCAGTTGCCATCGGAAAGTCGCCTTGCGAAATGCCACCGGCATTTCTCACCCTATCGGGTTCGAATACTTCCAATCTCCAAATAAAAATGACGACCACTAGGATCGTCGTTTTTATTTGGCGGAGAGGGAGGGATTCGAACCCTCGGTAACGTTGCCGCCACACCGCTTTTCGAGAGCGGCCAGTTCAACCACTCCTGCACCTCTCCGTATCTGTACTAGTGTAGCAAAAAAATGTTAATTTTTGCTACTAATAATAGCGGCGAGGGCACCAGGTAGCAATTAGAAAGCCGACAATTGGCTATTCAGTGTCGATAAGTCCGCGCTAGAGCTGGTATCGACTTGGTCTAATGCCGTCTCGGCAGCCGTTAAGTCACTGACAGTAGACACCGTTGGAATCGTCGT
>JAJYAA010000004.1 GCA_021779755.1 bacterium
CAGGACGACAAGTACTAGATATTGACAAGATTTGAATTCGTTGATATATATAAGGGTAATATCACTACAAAAATAGACAAAAGGAAATTGCGAGTTACCATGTCTGAACTACCAGAGAAACAAGTTAAGCGACTACATGCGCTTATCCAAGAAGCCGAAACCAGCCTAGCTGCTGCCAAGGAGCTACTAATTAGTATCATTGGCGACGACGGCACAGTACTAACACCGCGTACCAGCCACGCCGAAGACGTCAGCGGCAAAGTCGTCGAAGGTGTATTTGATGGTCAAAAAATGGCCGGACCAGATGGCAAAGAATACCCAGTACCAGCAAACTACGCTAGCAAGTCTAAACTTGTCGAAGGCGATATATTAAAGCTAACTATTGCCGACGATGGTAGCTTTATCTATAAGCAAATTGGCCCAACTGACCGTAAACAAATTATCGGAACACTTGTCCAACATGACGGTGCATATTACGTTGAAGCTAATGGCCGCGAATACCGCATCCTGTTAGCTAGCGTTACATACTTCCGCATTGCCGTTGGCGATCAAGTAACGATTATCGTTCCCGCCGACAACCCCGAGGCTGAATGGGCTGCTGTCGAAGCTGCTCTGTAACAATAAATCTCGTTTAATCAAGGAATCCCGCCGCTAGAGCGGGATTTTTAATATTGCCTGCATTAAACAATAGCGGTATAGTAAATACATCACAGAGGTGAAAAACAAACAGGTGGGATAAACGGGGGTATTAGCGTGGCAAAACTTCATTTTAAATATGGTGCTATGAACAGTGGTAAAAGTGACACACTTATTAAAACCGCCTACAACTACACCGAACAGGGATTAAACATCGCTACAATCAAGCCCAGCATCGACACCAAGGGAGACGATTTAATTATTGCGCGCGGCGGCGCCAAGCGAACGGTCGATATCTTGGCGACACCAACTACCGACATTCATAAACGCGTCGCACAACTAATGAAAACAAAAGGATATACAAAATTAGCCTGCGTCCTGGTCGATGAAGCTCAGTTTTTGACGAGCGACCAAATCGATCAACTGTTCGCAGTTGCCAAAGATGATGATATATCGGTCATAGCCTATGGGCTAAGGACCGACTTTCGTACCGACTTGTTTCCGGGTAGCAGACGGCTGTTAGAACTGGCTGATAATATTGAGAAGATACCAACAATGTGCCACTGTGGCGCTCAGGCCGAGTTTAATTGTCGCAAGAGAGGCAACAGGTTTATTTTCGTGGGTGACCAGGTCGCTATTGATGGAGAGGAGGCTATTACCTATGACTCGCTCTGTGGCGTTTGCTATACCAGAGAGAAGACAAAACATCGGCCTAAAACACAACAATAATACAAACACAATAAGCGTATACTAAAAAGAAATTGAGGGGAAACAAACAATGTCCAAAGCATTGTATCGCAAATATAGAAGCAAGTCGCTAGATGAGGTTATCGGTCAAAGCCACGTAACCGACATTTTAGGACAAGCCATAAAACAGGGGCGGATATCCCACGCCTACCTATTAACGGGCCCACGCGGCGTCGGCAAAACCTCCATCGCCCGCATATTGGCGCACGAGATCAATAAACTACCGTATGACGATGATGCAACAAATCTAGACATTATCGAGATTGATGCCGCTAGTAATAACGGTGTCGAAGACGTCCGCGCGCTACGTGAAAAAGTTCAAATTGCACCAGTCGCGGCCAGTAAAAAAATCTACATCATTGATGAAGTCCATATGCTATCAAAAGCTGCTTTTAATGCATTACTCAAAACACTCGAGGAACCACCAGAACACGTTGTCTTTATTTTAGCAACGACAGATGTCGATAAACTACCGGCTACAATTATTAGCCGTACTCAAAGGTTTAGCTTTCGCTCGATTACACCTGCCGATGCCGTAAAACATTTACGGCACATTGCTGACGCCGAAAAAATTAAAGTTAGCGACGAAGCCCTGGAACTGATTGCCGAACGCGGCGACGGTAGCTTTCGAGATAGCATCAGCCTACTAGACCAGCTAGCCAGTCTAGTCAATGACAAAGAAGGCATCACCGCAGACCTGATCGAAGCCTCGATTGGCCTGGCGCCGAAAGAAACCGTCAATAGAATATTAGAGGCAGTCGATAGCCATGACATAGCCCAACTAGTTAAGTTACTCGATGCTGCGTACGATCAAGGCATCAATGGCGTAATTCTGTCGCAACAATTAACTAAACGAGTCCGCGAATTGGTAGTCGAGAAACCTCAGCTGCTACCACTTCTAGACACACTTCTCGACGTTGCCAAAAGTCCTCAGCCAAACCTAAAACTACTGAGTGCGCTGGGTACAGCCACAGTCCCTAAGCTTGTCAACAAGACAGTGGCGCTATCAGCACCGACACCTGGCGTCACAGCAACAATTGCCGAACTTGAAAAACAAGCTGTTCGTGAAGTTATTACAGATAAAACCAAAGCCGCCCCAAAGGATACTATCCGCGATGAAGTAGCGTCAACCCCTGACACAGTTCCGGTCGCCGAATCGGAGTTTGATTGGGACAAATTAATCGAGAATACTCGCCAAAAGTACGTTGCAGTCTATAGCGTGCTATCAAAATGCAACTACGAGCTCGATGGTAAACAGCTGACACTCTACACTGGCAACAAATTTTACAAGAAAAAGCTAGATGATGTTAAATATGGAGCACTAATCCATAAAAGCCTAGCCGAGGTCGGTGTTTATGGACTAGATATCCACACAATACCCACAGCACCGCCACCAAAAGATAGCCAAGCTGCTGCCGTTGCTGCTATTATGGGCGGAGGAGAAGAGGTCGCTGTAGAGGATAATGCCAGCTAGAGAAGTACCGGTAGGTAAAATACCACCACAAAACGTAGATGCCGAAAAGAGTCTTTTGGGTGCTGTTTTGATTGATGAAGAAACGCTGGCTGATATTTCTGAGCACGTTACAGCCAAAGACTTTTACGAGAAGAGACATGCCATTATCTATTCCGGCATGATGCGACTCTATGAAAAACACAACCCCGTCGACTTGCTGACATTAACTGACGAGCTTAAGCGCAAGAATGAGATTGAAGTTATCGGTGGTTCAGCCTATTTGACCGAGTTAACTAACTACGTACCAACATCAGCTCACGCCGAAGCCTATGCAGAACTGGTCGCGCAAAAAGCCGTTCGCCGACGCCTTATCAAAGCTAGTGGCGAGATATCTGAGCTAGGCTACGACGAGGATACGACAACCCAGGAACTACTAGAAAAAGCCGAGGCCGAGTTATTTTCTGTTAGCGATCAATCACTCAAGCAAGATTTGGTTAGTATTGAGAGTATTTTGACCGAAAGTTTCGATCGCATGGAGGAACTACACCGTAACAAGGGGACTCTACGCGGTATTCGAACTGGCTACCGCGACCTGGACAATATGACCGCCGGTCTGCAGCGTAGTGATTTGATTATCCTAGCGGCTCGTCCGGCTATGGGTAAAACGACCCTTGTAACAAACCTAGCCTACAACGTAGCAACCGTTGCTAAACAGCCCGTCCTGTTCTTTAGTCTCGAGATGAGCAAGGAACAGTTAGTTGACCGTATGCTGGCTGACGCCTCGGGGGTCGACGCCTGGAATATTCGCACAGGTAATCTATCTGATGATGACTTCAGCAAGTTATCTGATGCCATGGGTGAAATGGCCGAAGCGCCAATCTTTATCGACGATACGCCTGGTGTCAGTGTCCTTGAAATGCGCACCAAAGCCCGTCGTGCTGCCCACGAACAGCCACTCGGGCTAATCATCGTCGACTACTTGCAACTAATGCAAGGTAGCGGCCGCAGTGACGGCAACCGCGTACAAGAGGTGAGCGAGATCAGCCGTGGTCTCAAACTGATTGCCCGTGAGTTGAATGTACCGGTCATTGCACTGTCGCAATTATCGCGTTCAGTGGAATCACGCAGTCCACAGGTCCCACAACTGGCCGATCTTCGTGAGTCTGGATCAATCGAGCAAGATGCCGATATCGTCATGTTCATCTACCGCGAGGCATACTATAATCCAGAAACTGAGCGTGAAAATATTACTGATTTGATAATCGCTAAACACCGTAACGGTCCAACCGGTAAAATCGAGCTATACTTCCACCCAGAACGTCTGCGTTTCATGTCGCTCGACCGTAAGCACGACGAATAGACGTGCTATAATCGAATGTAATATATGGGTATTGATGTCACATCATTTTACGTCTATCGCTGGCGTTACCAAATAGGCTACAGCTTAATTGGCTTACTATTAATCGGCATGCTGCTATTTGCTGGCCTATATGTCCCAAGTGGCATATCAAACGATGAGATTCACGCAGTCATCAAAAGCTCTAGTATATCGCTAGGCGACATCAATAGTTACGCTGTCACTAATTTACCATTTCATTTATTACAAAAACTTAGCATTAATTTGTTTGGTGTTAGTAACTTTAGTATCAAGCTACCCTCACTGATCATAGCCTTTATGTCAGCAATCGGTTTGATACTGCTACTCGACAGGTGGTTTAAGCGCAATATTGCCGTCCTGGGATCAATTATCGCCATTACGACAGGCCAGTTTCTGTTCATCGCCCAGAGCGGTACGCCCGATATACTTTATATCTTTTGGTCAGTTATGCTGCTGCTTTTGGGTACATTAATTGCCCGACGCGAGCAGCCTCGAACTTTATGGAAACTACTGTTTTTTGTCGTCGTAGCGCTTAGTTTGTATACACCTCTGAGTATTTATGCCATCCTGGCACTCGGATTAGCCGCGGTTTTGCATCCACACCTGCGCTACATCATACGGCAGCTATCAAAAGTTAAGTTACTGATTGGTTTTATCTTGGGCGTAATACTGGTCATACCGCTAGTTTATGGTGTGCTTCAAACCCCAAGTTTACTGCTGACAATCCTGGGCATCCCTAATGCCTGGCCTGACCTCGCAGCCAATATGCCCGTCCTAGTTCAGCAGTACTTAGGTTTCGCCGCACCAAGTTCCACCTTACTCATGAGACCAGTCTTCGGGCTAGGTTCGGCTCTATTGATCGGCTTTGGCGCCTATCGATTAATAATGACCAGGCAAAGCACCCAGAGTTACTTAATAATCACCTGGATTGTTTGTCTAATTCCGATCATCTTCATCAATCCGCTATTTACCAGCATCACATTCCTGCCGCTTGTGCTGCTGCTCAGTACAGGGCTCGGCAGTTTACTGGGCAACTGGTACGGGCTCTTTCCGCGCAATCCTTACGCCCGTTTAGCGGGGCTAGTTCCGCTTATTATCCTAGTTGGCGCACTGGTTTTGTCGGGCCTAGAGCGATATGCTTACGGGTACCACTACAGTCCTCAGACGGTATCGAACTTTTCACAAGATCTGTCGCTGTTACCAAAGGACACTAAACAACTTGTTGTCGCAAGCGATCAGCTGTCATTTTATAAAGTTGTCGCCGAGCACAACAAACAACTGACAGTCAATCTGCAGCCAAGCGGTGCTAGTTTTACGGCCACGCGCGAAGCCAAAACAGACTATATCGGCTACACGATTGAGCGTATTGTTACATCGTCACGTTCAACTGACGCTGACCGCTTTTATATCTACAAAAAGTTAGCCCAGTAAAGTATACTAGAACGTAATACTATACCAGAGGGAGCAATTTTATGGCATTTGATCAAGTTAAGATGTTGAACCAATTGCGCAAAGCGCAAAACGACCTAAAAAAAGAAATTATTGAAGTTGAGGCAGGGGATGGCGCTGTGGTTATTCAAGTAACCGGCGAATTAAAGGTGAAAAGTATTAAAATCGATCCAGCACAAGTTGACCTCGAAGATATTAGTGAGCTAGAGCACTGGCTCGAGATCGCAATTCGCGACGGACTTGCCAAAGCCCAAGAAGTCGCCGCTGAAAAAATGAAGCCGCTCATGGGTGGCCTGGGCAACCTCGGGCTATAGGACTTAATAACCTTGGCACAACTTTTACCATCAGCCCTAGTTGAGGCAATCGATGAACTTGGCCGACTACCTGGCGTTGGCGCTCGTACGGCCGAGCGGTACGCATCGTATTTGCTGCGCGCTGATTCGCATTTGAGCGAGAAGCTTGCAGCGGCTATATTGCAACTGCATACGGGTGTCAAAAGTTGTCCAATCACGTTTGCCCTGATTGATGCGGACGAAGAGGTTTCTAACTTGTATAGTGATCCTGGGCGCAATAAACAACTTATAGCCGTCGTCGAAGAACCACTTGACATCATCTCATTAGAACGTACCGGACAGTTCAATGGCACATACCACGTGCTTGGTGGAGCCATTAGTCCAATTGATGGTGTCGGCCCAGAACAACTTCATATTCCAGAACTGTTAAAACGCCTCGTTGATGATAATGTCGAAGAGGTTATTATTGCCACAAACGCCAGCGTCGAAGGTGAATCGACGGCACTTTACCTGCAGCGACATATTCTAGATGCCGGCATCAGTATTAAAATGACCAGACTAGCTCGTGGCATACCGGTTGGCGTAGACCTGGAATACGCCGATCAAATCACACTAACACACGCCCTAGAAGGCCGTAGAGATCTCTAGTTTGAGCGCTATCTGCTATACTTAAGACAATGTTTGAATCTGCCAAAAAACTTATAGAAAACGCTAATAAAATCCTTATTATCCAAGCCGAAAACCCTGACGGGGATTCGCTGGGGAGTGCCTTGGCATTAGAAGAGATACTCGGTGATTTAGGTAAAAAAGTCAGCCTGTACTGTGATGTCGAGATGCCGAAGTATATGCATTATATATCAGGCTGGGACCGTGTGACGCAAGATTTTGATACGTCAGCCGATTTGGCAATTATTGTTGACACCTCTAGCGATACGTTAATAGGCAAGGCTTTGCAAATCCCTGGCGCACGTCACTTTCTAGAGAGTCACCCCGTAATAGTTATCGACCACCATGTCGAAACCGCCGCAACACTTAGTTTCGAACACGAAATGGTGATTGAAGAAGCCGTATCCTCTAGCCAAGTAATATATGACATGGCCTCGAGTTTAGGTTGGTCAATTAACCAGCAAGCTGCCGAAAACATGTTAGCCGCTATGTTATCCGACAGCCTGGGTCTCAGTACCCAAAACGTGGGCGAAGCCGCCTATATGGTCGCCGCCAAACTTGCTGGCCTCGGCGCATCACCTGCGATAATTGAAGAGCGTCGTCGCGAATTTATGAAAAAGTCGCCCGAAATACTTAAGTACAAAGGCATATTAATCGAACGTATAGAATACCTGCTGGACGGTAAGCTGGCTCTTATTCGCATTCCCTGGGAAGAAATTCAACAATACAGTGACCAATACAACCCGAGCGTCCTAGTACTAGATGAGATGCGACTAGTCGAAGGCGTTGAAATTGGAATTGCAATCAAAACCTATCCCGACGGCAAACTAACAGCTAAAATTCGAAGCAACTTGCCGATCTCGGCCACGGTTGCCGGATTCTTCGGGGGCGGGGGACATGCCTACGCCGCTGGTTTCCGTGTTTACGAACCAATTGGTACAATAATACCGGAACTAATAACCGCAACCGACAAGGCCCTCAAAGGACTAGACGATGGTACTCAAGCTTCATAATACGCTTACTGGCCAAAACGACGAGTTTTACTCGCAACAGCCTAACTTAGTTAAACTATACACTTGCGGCCCAACTGTCTATAACTACCTACATATCGGCAACTGGTTCGGGTACATCGCCTGGGACATACTCGTTAGAGTACTAATGGCAAATGATTATACTGTCGAACGAGTTATGAATATCACCGACGTTGGCCACTTAACTGGCGAAAACGAAGGTGATGCCGACAGCGGCGAAGACAAACTCGCCAAGGGCGCCAAGCGTGAAGGTAAAACCGCCTGGGAAGTTGCCGAGTTTTATGGACAAGATTTTCTAAAAAACATTGACCGCCTAGGCTTAATCACACCACAGCACATCGCCAAAGCAACCGATTACATACCACAACAACTCGAACTTGTACGTAAACTCAAGGACGAGGGATTTACATACCAAATTGATGATGGCATCTACTTTGATACCGGCAAATTTCCGAGATACGCCGATTTTGCACACCTAGACCTAGCCGCTCTGCAGGCCGGCGCACGTGTCGAGATGAATCCCCAAAAACACAATAATAGTGACTTCGCTCTATGGAAGTTTTCGCCAATTGACGAAAAGCGTGATATGGAATGGGAGACACCTGATGACTTATTAGAAGATGGAAGCGAGAAAATAGAAGCGAGTGAGCCGATCATGGGCTTTCCAGGATGGCATCTAGAATGTTCAGCGATGGCGATGTCTCTGCTCGGAGAAACGCTTGATATCCATACCGGCGGTATTGATCATATACCGGTACACCACACCAACGAGATTGCTCAATCTGAAGCTGTTACCAATAAGCCACTTAGTCATTTCTGGCTCCATAATAACCACCTGAAGGTTAATGGTACTAAAATCAGTAAATCGCTTAATAACGGCTATACAATCGACAACTTGATTGACCGAGGCTATACGCCGAACGATTACAGGATGTTCGTTTTGCAGACACACTACCGCAGCGAGGGCAACTTTACGTTCGAGAATTTATCTGCCGCCAAAAATCGTTTGCGCAACTGGCGCAATATTGCAGCTATGCGCCACCAGACACACGACACACTGCGCGATGATGACGCCAAAAGTACAGACGAGGGAACTATTTCACTATACGCAACTTCTCGGGCCTTAATCGAGGCGCTTAACGACGACCTAGACACTCCAGCTGCCCTGGTGATTATTGATGAAGCATTTTCGCGCCTCATTAATGCGCGCCTAGACGATATTCATCAACACGCCTTTGTACAGTTATTGGAAACTATCGACGACACACTCGGATTACAGCTCCTTGCAACTACACCGGACATTTCGGATGACACAAAGCGACTCATCCTACAACGTCAACAAGCACGCAGTAACAAGGACTGGAAAGCCTCAGACAAGCTGCGCAAAGACATCGAGAAAAGCGGTGTCACAATTCGCGACACCGCCTATGGCCCTGTCTGGGAATACCTGGACTAATCTTCGACTTTAACGAGTTTGACTGCGCTGAGGCTACGTTTGTGTTTTTTACTCTTGTGGCGACTAACGTATTCTTCTACAAATATCTTAATAGATCCAGCAATTGGAATTGAGATAATACCACCGGCAATACCAAATATATAGAGTCCGATAATTACCGACACCAGAATTGCTAGCGCCGATAGTTCTAGTTTTTTAGATTGGATTTTTGGTACTATGTAGTTATTTTCAACTTGCATGTATATCACGTAGAACAGTACAAATGCAATCGCAGCCGAAACATCATTGAAAGCCAAAATTAGGCCAATCAAGATTACACCGATCATTTCTCCAAACATTGGGATTAAGGATAGGATAAAGATAATTGCCGCTGCTGGAATCGCGAAATTACCAGGTACATTAAATATCATACTCAAAACAAATACCGTGCTACTAGCCACAACACCAGCAATAGCTGAAACGGTCAGTTGACCAGTTATATAGCTCGTAACAACAGAGTACATCCGGCCCAAGAGCGAACGGTGATAGTGCATGCGATCTTCATCGGTATACAGGCTCCACAAACGACCTAGCCACATCGGACCTTCAACTAGCATAAAGAACGACAAACCTAACACCATAATCCCTGTTGAGACACCGTAAAAGAAGGAACCGATACCAGATACAAGGTTTGACCCAACTGTACCGGCAAGTGACGAGGCGCTACTTTTGATTGAATTTAGCATACTATCAACTTGAGGCTGTAAATTATAATGCTGGATAAACGTATTAAGGCCTTGGTATTGTTCGGTTGCACCCCGAACTAGGCCAGGGATAGTCTCACCAACCTTGGCAGTTTGCTGCACAATTGGTGGCACAACCAAGAACATAAAGGCGCTAAGTGCTAGGACTACCGCAATATAAGCCAGTGCCGTACCGGCAACTCGGCTTTTACCAGGCATATACTTCGCCAAGCGGCTAACTGGTGGGTTAAGTGCAAGTGCCAAAAAAGCAGCCATTGCGACAATAATAAGAGCCGTCCTGGCACTATAAATTACTGCACCGGCGACTCCAAATCCAATTACAACCAACCAAAATCGCACAAACGTCCTTGTATCTATTTCTAGTTTTACTTTCATATTGCGTATTATACACTGTTAGTCAAACCTTTGACACCTGCACGTCGGTCAGCCGCTTTGACAACATTCGCTACATAATGTATAGTAAATAGCATATGGATGCTATTAAAACCCCTGTCGGCTGCGTCAAAGCCGCAACTGAAATACTCGGCGACAAGTGGACGCCACTGTTACTTCGTTTCTTTCTTAACGAACATAAAGTTAGATTCTGCCAGTTGCAAGATTTAGCAGATGGCATTAATCCTCGTACGCTCTCGGCCAGATTAGATCGACTAGAGCAAGAGGGGATTATTGCTAAAACCACCCCAACGGGATCATCTAGGTGCGAGTATAGCCTCACCGAAAAAGGCAAAGACCTGCTGCCGATCATCGTTGATATGGGTCTATGGAGCAATAAATACAAGAAAGTGAGTGCTTAGAAACTAAGTTGCTTCTCAGTTTCCAAGTATATGATTGATTTATGAGAATACTAGTTATCGAGGACGACCACAAAATTGCTAATGCCCTAAAAAAAGCGTTGGAACAAGAACGCTATGCTGTTGATGTATCATACGACGGCGACGACGGTTATGCCATGGCGACCACTGAACCTTATGACGCGGCGATTATTGACCGCATGATACCCGGTGCATACAACGGACTAGAGGTCGTTCAGGCCATGCGCCAAGCAAAAATCCATACCCCAGTCATACTATTAACAGCCCTCGGCAGCGTACGTGACCGCACCAAAGGACTCGACGGTGGAGCTGATGATTACCTGGTTAAACCATTTGCCCTCGAAGAGCTACTCGCACGCGTCCGCGCCCTAATCCGACGACCAACTGAACAACAGGCCTCAATTTTAACGGTCGAAGACCTATCACTCGATACCAACAACTTCGTCGTCAAGCGTGCCGACAAGACTATTAACTTAACTAGTCGCGAGTTCGCATTACTTGAGTACCTGATGCGCAATCCAAATCGTACACTCAGCAAGGATGCTATTATTAGCCATGTCTGGAACTACGACGCTGATATATTGCCAAATACAGTAGAGGTTTACGTCAAATATTTGCGTAACAAGATTGACGCACCGTTTAAAACCAACCTAATTCACACTATTCGAGGGTTTGGTTACAAGCTAGGAAACGACTAGATGTTTCAATCAGCCACGTTGAAACTAACTGGCTGGTACTTATTAATACTGATGGTCATCAGTATCTTGTTTAGCGTCGCCATCTATCAAACGACTTCACACGAAGTCGACATTAGGCTAGCGAAGCTGCAAAGCAATCTGCGCGTCGCATCCGGCTTTGCACCCGACCCAAATAATATCTTTAGAACAACCGAATCGGGTGAGGCATCAAGTCATATTGTTATTGAATTAATCTACGCTAATGTTATTATTCTGGTTAGCGGTGGTGTGATCAGCTTTTTACTTGCACGGCGCACTTTGCGACCTATCGAAGAAGCACACGACGCCCAGACGCGCTTTACGAGTGACGCCAGTCACGAGCTGAGGACACCACTTGCGGCTATGAAGACCGAACTCGAGGTAGCTTTGCGCGACAAAAACGCGACAAAAGCAGACCTTGAAAAAATCCTATATAGCAACCTCGAGGAGGTAGACAAGCTAACAAACCTATCGGAAATGCTGCTAAACCTGTCACGCCTCGATCACGACAAGCTAGAGCGAACGGCTGTTGATATGCAAGACGTCACTCGAGAGGTCATCGACCTTTACGATAGCGCGGGATCGCGCGTCAATATTAAAACCTCATCACACCCGTTGGTCGAAGGTAACGAGACGGCTTTGATTGAATTAGTGTCAGTACTTGTCGACAACGCCCTCAAGTACAGTCCTGACAATTCACCTATCAACATCTCGATATCTTCTAACAACAAACAGCTGGCCTTTAGCATCAGAAACAGTGGACGAGGCATCGACGCCGAGATTTTGCCGCACATTTTTGATCGCTTCTATAGGGCCGACAACTCGCGCACCAAACAAGACAATAAAGGCTATGGTTTGGGTCTTGCTTTAGCGAAAAAGATTGTCGAGTTGCATCACGGCGAGCTGTCTGTCACCAGTACGCCAAACAAGTCGACGATCTTTAAATTTACTTTGCCAACAATTCAAAAAAGCCCAAGCAAAATCTAAGCCACCCCGCCTATACTCCGCCTATAAACACCTAACCAAGGAGAGTATTAACAGCATGAATGTTATATCAAGGGGCATAAAAAATTCCATGCGCAGCCCGCTGCGTAGTGGCGCGATTGTATTAATGCTCGCGATCAGCATTGGCTTAATTCTGAGTATGCTCGTAGCGCGCAGTAGCGTTAATGCAAAAATTGCAGACGTCAAGAGTAGTGCTGGCACGCTTGTGACCATCAATCCTGCCGGCATTAATGGCTTCGCTGGTGGTGGTACGCCTTTTACTAGTGAACAGTTGGCAACAATTGCCTCGACGGCCCATATCACCAGCACAACAGCAACACTAAGTGACCAGCTGGGATCAACCGACACCAACCTAACTGCTTCACTAGAACTTGGCAGCTTTGGCGAGCGTCAACAGCGCTTCGACAATCCAGAGGCGTCTAGCGGCTCGAGCACAACGACAACAGCGAGCACGACAACTCGACCGGCCTTTACGCCACGCACATCCGTCACCGGTACGACCGACCCAAATTCGGTGGCTACAAACGGTGGCACGCTAACAATTAGCAGCGGCAAGACTATTGATGGATCGAGCAGTAGCCTGACTGCTCTAGTCGGCACCGCACTTGCCACTAAAAACAATCTAACCACCGGCAGTACATTTACAGCTTACGGCAAGACGATCACAGTAAGTGGTATCTTTTCGACCGGTAATACTTTCCAGGATAGTGGCATAATTATGCCACTTGCTACACTACAATCCTTAACCGATCAATCAGGCGATGTCACACATGTCATTGCCAAGGTTGACAGCAGCGATAATGTCAATGCTGTCGTAAGTTCCCTAAAAACAGCGTTCGGTGACAAGGCAGATATCACAAGCGAAGCCGAACAGGCCGCCGCAAGCGTCACCTCGTTATCTAGTATCGCTAGTCTCGCACTTGCGGGCGTTATTGGTGCGACAATCGCCGGCGCAGTAATCGTCCTGTTGGCAATGATCATGATTGTTCGAGAACGTCGCCGCGAGATTGGTGTCATTAAGGCGATCGGTGGCACGAGTCAGAAAGTCGTCACTCAATTTGTCACCGAGGCATTAACCCTCACTGTAATCGGCGCTATTGTTGGATTGGGGTTGGGCGTACTAGTTAGTGGACCAATGACCAGCTCGCTCGTTACAAGTAGTCAGTCATCTACTAATACCTCGACTAACACCAGGGGAGTGGTGCCGCGCGCCTTTGAACGCGGTCTCGGCCAACTAAACACTAATATTACTCAGGTTACGAGCAGCGTCACGCCCCAAGTATTTGCATCTGCCATTGGCATCACATTACTTATCGCTACTGTCGGTAGCGCAGTACCAGCCTGGTTTATATCAAGGATTCGTCCAGCCGAAGTATTAAGGTCAGAATAGGAGTACTAACATGTTATCTGTCAAAAACCTCACTAAATCATTCAACAGTCCGAGCGGTACAGTCAAAGCCCTAACGGACGTCAGCCTAGATGTCGACACCGGTCAGTTCGTCAGTATTATCGGTAAGTCTGGTAGCGGCAAGAGCACCCTTCTGAGTATGCTGGGTGCGCTCGACACACCCACTAGTGGCAATATTCAAGTTGATGATGTCGACATAGCTAAACTATCCAGTGCCAAACAAACCGCTTATCGTGCTCGCAAAATTGGCTTTGTATTCCAGCAGTATAATTTAATTCCAAACCTCACAGCTCTCGAAAACGTTATGTTGGCGCTCGAGTTTGGCGGCGTTAAATCCAAGGAGCGCAAAGCGCGTGCCGAGAAGTTGTTAAACGATGTTGGTATCAAAGCCGATCAGCAGCGACGTAAACCCTCGCGTCTGAGTGGTGGTCAGCAACAACGTGTCAGTATCGCCAGGGCCCTAGCTAACCACCCGGCGATTATTCTAGCCGATGAGCCAACCGGTAACCTCGACAGTGAGACTGGTCAAAAAATCTTTGAGCTATTACACAACTTGTCACGAAGTGAGCACACAACGATTATAGCCGTCACACACGACTTAGATATTGCCGGCAAAACTGATCGAACATTTAATTTAAAGGATGGCAAATTAACCAAATTGGTTAAATCCTAAGCTTTGATTCAGCAAAACGAGCGACAATAATATTACACCCAACACTCAACAAAATAAAATAAATGAAATGGAGGGTAAAAATATGAAATCAGAGACAACCACACCACGAAGAATTTTAAGTAAAAAAGGTATGCGTGAGCTAAAGAAATCAATCAGCAGCCTAGAACACGACATTAAAATGACCAGATTAAGCCTGCACGAACTCGACAAGACATCTGGACACGACGAGCTATTCGAGCGCGTTGAAAAACTTGCGACTCTCGAAATGCTCGAGGAGTCGCTAGATAACAAGCGACAAATTCTAGCATCATCCGTGCTGCTACCATCCAAGCGCGCCCGCCTGCAGGTTGCGATCGGCTCAATCGTTGACTTGATTGATCAGCAAGGCAGATTGTTTCGATACACGCTTGTTGATAGTGTCGAAGCTAATCCCAGCGATGGCCGAATCTCGATTGCCAGTCCACTCGGCAAGACATTACTCGGCAAAACCGTACAAGACATTGTCGAATGGGGTAACGGCATAACAGCCAATAAATTACAGTTAGTACGTATAGCCTAAGGTTATTTCTGGCAGGTAGCACAGGCCTCATCAGTCTCGCTACCTGATTGCCAGATAGTTAGGGCTTTTTTTAATGGCAAAAACGACACATATAGCCGCAGATCGGCCAACCGCCTGAGAATCCAGCCTGGATATCCATAAAAACGCGTTCTTCCCCATAAAACAGCAGCCCAGCGATGACCCGCCGGTATAGCATATATCGGCCGCTTAGGTTTATACGTAACTGCTGCGCGGTGGTGCGATTGACGCATCAAATTAGCCGTTACAAAGTTAGCATCACTGATTGCTGTTTGCGCCAAGCCGCTGTACTGGGTCGCAGCGCTGTCACCAATGATATATACGTTTGGCAAAGCCTCTAGATACTCATTTACAACCACTTTATCGCCACGACCAGTTGTAAATAATTTTGGATATTTATCAAAGAATGGATTATTAGTCAGACCAGCCGACCACACAACAGTATGTGACTTGATTGAGCCCCTAGGTAGTTGAATGGCGGCGGCGTCTTCGGCTTTGACTGCGGTGTTAAAATACATTTTTACACCCAGACGTTTTAAGCGCCGATTAATCTTGTCTGTGAATGATGTTGGCAGGCTAGCCAGCAGGCTCGGTCCAGCCTCGATCAAATCGACATTAAACTTTGTTTTTATACCGTGCTCAAGTCTGACTTTTTTTAAATAACTCGTAAATTCGCTAGCTAACTCTACTCCCGTAGCGCCGCCGCCAACCACGACATAATTACGCTCGGTTACGTGACCGGCCGTCAAGTCGTCATGTAGGTGCCGTTTAAGCGCCAAAGCATCACTAACGGTACGTACTCGGTATGACAACTCACGCAGACCATTAATACCAAAGTAATTGACGACTGAGCCAACGGCAAAAATCAGTGTATCATAATGATAGACCTCGCCAGATTGCCCGGTGATAGCCCTAGCGTCGTTGTCAAGGCCAACGATCTCGTCCTGGACAATATTAATATTCCTGGCTTTTGTAAAGAAATCGCTCAGTGGTATGGCTGATTCTCGCTGCGAGCGGCCGGTCGCCGAACGATAGAGGGCAGCCGTATATTCAAAGTAGGGTAGCTTCGAAATTAAAATCACCTCAAAGCCTGTTTTATTAACAAGGTTTAAGGCCGCCCTAATGCCACCAAAACCGCCTCCGACAATAACAACTCGCATCTACGCTCGCTTGGCCTTTACAAAACTAATAAATGTCAAAAACAACACTACACCAGATGCTAGGAGTGCAATCACAACCGCATAGCCAGCGATTACACCAAACACCGAAAAGGCATAGGCTGTAAGCAAACTGGAGCGCAGCATATCACCTTGAAAGAGCGTCGATTTCAACCCAGCCAGAGTAGTGTTGTTAGGGTCAGCCTTGGCAGCCGAGCTAACTTCGGCATAAGTCTTGCCGCCCGAAGCTTTCATCATGTGGTGCCAAATGTACTCATCGGCATAGGCCTTGGCCTTAATGCCATTATCGACTGGTTGACCAGCATACTGTTGTAGACCTGGATATTCGCTAGCATCAAAACCGGTCGAACCCGCAGCCGGAAATGAAATTTTTTCTTGACTCAACTGACTGCTAACTTGGTTGGTCGCAAAGGTATATCCTGCCCATGCACCGATGGTCGCTAGCACCAAGATGATCGTCAGGACTAACCCGAAGCCAGTCAATAACCCGTAAAGTTGCTTTTGTGATACATTCTTGGATGCTCTAGCCATGATAATCGTCCTTTTTGTTTTAATGCGTTAAAGCTTAATCTCTATACCAACAACTATACCTCATTTTAGAATTTTTCAAAACGCTAGGTTGTGTCGACGCTTATGTTTACGGGTGTATAATTATATTTATGAATAAACCAGTAGAGGCGATTGAGCCAGTTATACAGATCAAAGGACTTAGCAAAACCTACCCAGGCAGCAGCAGACCAGCCCTTCACAATTTAAACATCAGCATAAAAGCAGGCGAAGTATACGGCTTTTTGGGCCCTAACGGAGCGGGTAAGTCAACAACTATACGTTTGCTTATGAATTTCCTTAAACCGTCTGCTGGTACAGCCAGTATTCGTGGTTACGATATTGTCAACGATAGTCTGGCTATCAGGCGATCAATCGGTTATTTGTCGGGTGATTTTGCGATGTATCCTAAAATGACCGGCCGTCAATTCTTGCAATATATGAATGATTTGCGCACGACGTCAGATATGGCTGGGGCTGTTAAGCTTGCCGCGCGACTTGGCGCCGACCTCGACAAGAGGCTAGGTGAACTATCACGTGGTAACCGCCAAAAGATCGGCATCATCCAGGCCTTTATGAGCAATCCTCAAATCCTTATCCTGGATGAGCCAACTAGTGGCCTTGATCCGCTGGTTCAAGAGACGTTCTATGCGCTAATTCACGAAGCCAAGCAGCGCGGAGCAAGCATTTTTATGAGTAGTCACATTTTAAGTGAAGTTCAAAAAATGTGCGATAGGGTCGGTATTATCAAAGAGGGCCAACTAATCAGCGAAAAAAATATTGCCGAAATGGCCGCCGAGGCAACAACAACATTCGAGATTGAGTTTAACGGTCAAGCGCCAATTGATCTCATTCGAGGTATCAAGGGAGTAAAGATTAAAAGTCACATCGGAAACACGGTTGTGATACATGTGTCAGGCAAGCTATCGGCACTCTTTGCAGTACTGGCTAAATATGACGTCAAGAAACTTGACGTCCACAGTTTAGACCTAGAAGAATCGTTTATACATTTTTATGAAAACAAGGAAGAACAATAATGAAGCCAATTACAAAATGGGGATTATGGCAGAGCCGCTGGAGTACGGCATGGTGGTCACTAAGCATCGTTGCTTTTGTGATTCTAATCATGGTATTTTATCCAACCTTTAAAAACCAGGCAGCCGACTTAGAGAAAACGTTTTCAAGTATGCCCGAAGCAACCCTGCAACTCCTAGGCGGTAGTGCTGGCTTTTTCTCGCCAATTGGATACCTAAACAGCCAAGTATTTTACTTGACGCTACCTATGTTGCTGGGAATTCTAGCAATTTCGCTAGGTAGCAAATTGATCGCACGCGAAGAACAAGACGGCACTATCGAGACTCTACTGGCTAGGCCAATTACACGCTCACGATTGCTGACAGGTAAGGCGCTAACTGGAATCATCATTCTGTTAGTCGTCACACTAGTTGGCCTAGCGGCAACAATTATTTCGGTCAAACTAGTCTCGCTGGACGTGTCATCGGTTGATATTTTGGTCGCCACGCTTAGTTGTTTTTTGCTGGCGCTAAGTTTCGGGGCAATTGCTTTCATGTTGTCGTCACTAGGTCGCGCTCGAGCATTGAGCCTAGGCGTCACATCGGCAATTGCAATCGGAGGCTACATTATCAGTTCGTTGGCTGACACCGTCAAGTGGTTAGAGACTCCGGGCAAACTATTTCCGTTCTATTATTATCGTCCTGAGGCCATTTTAAACGGCACATACCACTGGCTAGACATGATTATTCTAGCTGCTATTACGATAGTCTGTGGGGTAGTGTCATGGCTAGCGTTCAGAAAACGCGACATCTATTAACGACGCTATTCAGTCGCGCCACCAGCATGTATCCAACTACTCAATCCACCTAAGTTTTCGACAGTGTAGCCTTGCTGCTGTAGTATTCGTTGAGCTGCGCTAGCCCTGGCGCCAGATGCACAGTACAAATAGACTTTCACCTGCGTATTCTTGACTGGTACTTCACCGCGCATAATATTGTCAACCGCTAGATGCATCGCTCCTGCAGCGTGACCATAGTCCCACTCGTCGTCACGTCGAACATCCACTAAAACAGCCTCGCCGTTACTAAGCTCTGTGTTAATTTTATCTACATCAATCTTAGGACCAAATCCAAACATTATATTTTCCTCGTTTACTTATTTATAGTTATTTAACAATTGTGCCACCCATGAGGGCTACATTACTGATAGCACCTAGGTCGCTTACCGTGTAACCGGCCTTTTCGAGTATCGCCGTCGCCTGTGCCGAGCGGTTGCCCGTGTGGCAATACACATAAACCTCATGGCTCTTGGTGACATTCGGCAGAGCACCAGCCTCAATATCTTGCAACGACAAGTTAATCGCGCCATCGATGTGACCAGCCTTGTATTCGTCGGCAGTACGCACGTCTAACAATATATCCCCGCTAGAAAGCCTTTTTTGAATCTGGCTAAATTGAGTCGCCTGATTGGTTTTTAACACAGTGTTCTTCTGTGACATAACCAACAGACCAAATAGCACTACGATAATACCAACGATTATTAGTATCCGTTTCACGCTGCGTCCTTGATCAAAATTGACGTCAACTTAGGCTTATCAAAGCCTAGGATTTTCTCTAGTCGACCATCGTCTTGCTCGACAGTAGTAAAAGGCACGCCCATTTGGCCGCTTAAACTAACCATGTAGTTCGCAGCAATGGGATTACGATCAACCTGGTACTCTGTAAAGTCAAGCTTATTCTCTGTCAGCCATCGCTTCAATGCATGACAATATCCGCAAGTGGCAGTCGAATATACTGTTATTTTCACTACTAACTCCCTCTTTATACGTTAATGGTTTACTTCAGGTAATTATTGACCTATTATAGACAAATGAGACAAACTATTCAAGCTACAACTATTGTTGAAGAATTAGCTAAATTAGGCCACGCCACCAACGCCCAGCTTTGGGAACATATAAAAGTCCGCCTGCCAGGCGTGACTCTACCATCTATTCACCGCACAACAGCTCGATTGGCGCGTGACGGCATTATTGGCGACAGCCTAACGAACCACGGCAAAGTAATCCTAGATTGCCGACCAATGGCGCACGGCCATTTTATCTGCGCGACTTGTGATAAAGTAAAAGACCTTGATTTGCATCAAGATCTTATTAACCACATTCAGAGCCAAATAGGGGACAGCGTCACTCCGACTAGCATTGTCATCCGCGGCTCATGTAGTCGCTGCTCACACCAGATTAGCCGGTAATACTCAGTAGCGTCCAGCTGCAACCACGGTTGTCGCTACGCAAGCGAAAGTTGGCGCTACCATCGGTTAGCGTCAGGATTTCTGCAATGCGACTACCATGTCGCACCAGGCAACGCAGACCGGCATCGATAAAGTCGTATGTCGAACCCTGATATTCAATCCGACGAGGGTAGACGGCTAGGTCTCGTTTAAATCCCATTGCGGTGACGATAACTTGCTCATTGATGTCTCTTTTGTTCATAGTTTTGTACTCCAAGAAGTTTAGTTTAAATGCAAATAAGCTGACAACTTAATTTCTGGTCAGCGAACGGATTTTGGAGTAAGTAATCCGGATAGGAACAACGAGCCGTTCAACGCGTTCTGTTTACCGTTTTTACCTTTTAAACTGTGGCGGACAGCAGTGGCTTCCCGGGAGTAAATGACTACCAGTAGGCTTGCCGGCGCAAGATGACTTCTCGCATAAGTCTGTAAGTGGAAAGGTATTACTACCAGTACCTACATGACTAAATATAATTATATACCCGCTACCATATGAGCGTCTAGGTTCTAATACAATAAATCATAAAGTCCAATTAGTACGCTACTATAACCCTTGTCGTGTTGACACTAAATAATATCCTTTTTATTAGAAATCTGCCGTGTCGGGGTTTGGACCGACTCGATTGTCAGATGCGAGTCCGTTAATTAATTCCATATCGTCATAGGAAAGTTCGAAGTCAAAGACATCGATGTTCTGTTGAATGCGCTCGACGTGCGAGGACTTCGGAATTACGACCAGACCGTTCTGAATATGCCAACGGATTACAACCTGGGCGGGGGATTTACCGTATTTTTGACCGATAGTCGCCAGGATTGGCTGACTCAAAAGCGAACCGCCGCCGCCGCCGATAGGGCTCCACGATTCGACAATAATGCCGAGCTTTTCGCAGTAAGCGCGCAGTTCTAGCTGAGGCAAATCAGGATGAAGCTCTATTTGATTTACAGCTGGCGTTACTTTGGCGTTTGCCATTAATTCGTCCAAATGTTGCTTGTGAAAGTTGCTAACACCAATCGCTTTAGCACGGCCTTGGCGATAGATTTCTTCAAGAGCCTTCCAGGTCTCGACGTATAAACCACGCTTAGGGGATGGCCAATGAATCAAATACAGATCAACGTACTCCATGTCTAGTTTTTTCAGACTTAAATCAAATGCCGCTAGGGCTGAATCATAGCCTTGATCATCATTCCATAATTTTGTAGTTACAAATATTTCCTGACGAGGTATACCGCTAGCCTTGATAGCTCGGCCGACACCGGTTTCATTACCGTATAGCGATGCCGTATCGATTAATCGATAGCCCGCCTCAAGCGCCGCTAGGACAACCGCTTCAACTTCGTCACCATCCTTCACCTGATAAACGCCGAGGCCTAGTTGCGGCATCTCGACACCATTATTCAAAGTTACCGAGCTTATATTAGTCATAACACCCTCCAAATCAATCATTACCTCTATTAATTATAACAGCTTCAGCCCATCGAGCGATATTACCGCGAATTAACATAAGTGGTATTATGTTAACATCAAACCATTAACAGGGCTTTAAAATGTCACAAACACTGAAGCAAATCTTGCAACCACTAATGATCCAAAAAGCACCGTCGTATGCTAATAAATTCTTTTATTCGCTGGGCTTTTTATCGGCAACCTCATTATTACTGTTAATCGTCTCTGGGGTATTCCTCAGCATAAACGGCCCAAGTTGGTGGCTAACTAATCCGACAGGGGAGTACTTCCGCAGTATTCACATGTGGTCAACTCAGGCCTTCGTACTGTTTATATCGATGCACTTATTAATAGTCTTTTTAACGTCTGCTTTTAAAAAGCCGCGCCGCTTAACCTGGATATTGGGTGTGTTAATGCTATTGTTTGTTGTTCTAGAAGCTGAATTCGGCTTCGTCCTCAGAGGTGACTTTTCGTCACAATGGCGTAGTTTGCAAGGCGCCGACTTCTATAATGGTAGTGGCCTCGGTTACTGGTTGAATACCTTAAATTACCAACAAATTTATGGCATTCACATTGCCGCCATACCTTTACTAATCCTAGCCTTGTTGTTTGGACATTATCTGCTGGTTCGCGTGCTCGGTATTGCTAAGCCATACAAAAAAGAAGTTGTAGTAAAGACTGTTCCCGCCAACCATACTCTGCTATTTGCCCGTGGCGGCGTCCTGGTCGTGCTTGTTTTGGCGCTAGCCTTCGTCTTTCCTTCGCCATATATCAAGCCGATCACCATCCAAGAGGTGGCGACTGGTGACCCAAGTGCCGTTGCTACAACTCTACTCAAAGAGTTTGACGGCACGTCAGATACCGCTAACTATATCGACAATATTGCTCCCTACACCTATAATACTCGAGACGTTTATATTTACATGCCCTACAAACAACTCATGCAGCTAAATCAGCAGACAAACTCAAGTGACCAAGTAGCCGCCTTTCAGAATGAGACACCTGATATTCAAAACCAACAGCTAAAAGACGCCGACACCTTCTTTGGCTCGTGGGACGGTAAAAGCCAGATTAGCAGTTCAAATACAGCCGTAACTATTATTAGCCAGCTAGTTGGCATGGCACAGGCTGGCCTGTATGAACCAGCAATTGCAGCGTCCAACGCACAATCTAACCCTGGTAATTCAACGACATATGTTACGCGCTTCCTGTCAGACAGCGGCGTACTGGCCGACAAGGCCGCGAACCTTAGCCTCACTACTGATCAATATGGCATGTTGCATGAGGAAGCAGGCTCATCGCCAGGCGCCTGGTGGCTAGCGCCAATCGGTATCTTGAATCACACGATTCTGGCCGGTGACGATAATGGTGATCGTGATGCCGCACTTATCTTTGGCAGCTTCTTTATACTGATGATTGCTTTTCCGTTTATACCCATCCTGAACCAAATTCCTGACAAACTAAAAGTATATAAACTAATCTGGCGCGACAAGAAGTCGTCAAAATAAGCTCAATTTAAGCTGTTAATTGCTATAATCAAGCGTTGACAGACATATATATAATCGGCATACTAGGATAAGCTTTTTATGAAATCAAACAACTATCCAAGTATCGATGGTTTTGTGCACAAACGACGTCAAACGACCGCGCGCACAGAAGACGCTGCTCCAATTCCTGAGCGGTTTTTGGTCGACAACCACGAACAACCCAGCGAAACAATAACCCTACCGACAGAGCCGCTTGCTCCCGCTAATCCAGTTAGACCCACTATGCCTAAATTATTGCCAATCACTAAACCCCAAAAATTATTAAAACCCAAACGTCGCATCACTAAAAAGAGGGTGATATGGACGATTACTATCCTGCTTGTTGCTGCCCTGAGTGTCTTAGGTTACATAGGCGCCAAAGCTTTTATTGTATCCGGTAAAGTCTTCCATGGCGGTAATATATTGAGCTTGATAGCACCAGGCACACCGTTAAAGACCGACAGCCAGGGTAGAACTAATATCCTACTGTTTGGTACATCACAGGACGACGCCGCCCATCAGAACGCCTCTGGCGGTGGCGGCTTATGGCTAACTGACTCGATCGAGCTCGCCAGCATCGATCAAAAGAACCAAACCGTAAAGCTAATAGGCATCCCGCGCGACCTGTGGGTCAAACTAGACAGCTGCGATATCGGCAGCTACGCCAAGATTAATGCCGTTTACGAGTGCGGTTCAAACCTCTTCGATTCGTCATCCACCCCGGGACCAAACTACGCACAACAGGACGCCGATGGAGCTAAGCAACTAATGGCAACTATCACATCGGTCACCGGTATTACGCCGCAATATTACGTCCACGCCGATTACAGCGTCCTCAAACAGGCCGTTGACGCCGTTGGCGGCATTGACGTCGATATCGTTGGTGACGGTGCTAGTGGCATATATGACACCAACTTCGATTGGGACTGTCCAAACGGCCCTTACACCTGCAAAAATGTATATTATCCAAAGGACGGTGTTTATCATCTGGACGGTACGCAGGCCCTGTTCTTGTCGCGCGCCAGGTCAGATGGGGGAGCTTACTCATACAAGAACTTTGGGCTAAACCGAGGAGATTTCGACCGTCAGGCTAATCAACAAAAGATCCTGATTGCCCTGCAAAAGAAAGTCACGACAGCTAGTGTCCTAGCTAACCCGATCGCACTCAATAATTTGCTGGATGCTTTTGGCAATAATATATCGACCGACCTCAGTGGCGGCGAGATTAAAACTATGCTAACTTTCGCAAAAGCTTTGCCAAACACCTCAATAACACAGGTCAGCCTAGTAGCTACTGGTCACGAAGTTGTTACGACCGGTATGGTTGATGGTCAGAGTATCGTTATGCCGACCTCTGGTACATACGATTTCAGTAGTATAATCGATTACTTATCGAAACAGCTCTCAACTAATCCAGCCGTTGCCGAAAACGCCACGATTGCCATTTATAACGCTTCGGGCACCGCCGGAGCCGCCAAAAAAGAACAAACCGCACTCCAGCAACTAGGCTTTAATGTCGACACAATTGGCGACGCCAGCAGCAAAGACGTTGGGCAAGGGGCATACACTTTGTACGATCAAAGTCAGAGTAAAAAGCCAAAAACACTAGCTCAGCTGCAATCAACTCTCGGTGTAACAGCAACGACCTTAGCACTGCCGGGCGACATCAGCTCAACTGACGACTTCGTGATAGTCATCAACCAATGAAAAGATTAGCTAATTACTCACAATATTTCCTGCGCAATCCAGCGCTTATTAAGGAATTAATTGGACACAGTAATATCAAACCCAGCGACACGGTTTATGACATCGGGGCGGGGAGTGGCACGATATCATCAGTCCTAGCTGGGCGCTGTAAGTCGGTGATTGCCATCGAGCTAGAGCCACGCATTGCTACAAAGCTCCGTGAAAATATGGCTGACTACCCAAACGTAATCGTGCGGGAAGGTGACTTTCTGACAATGCCCCTGCCGAGCACACCGTACAAGATATTCTCGAATATCCCATTTCACCTCAGTTCACCGATCATCCACAAAATAACCGAAGCTGCCAATCCGCCCGCAGCAACATATTTAATAGTTCAAAAGCAGTTTGCCAATAAACTACTGCCTAATTCTGACCGCTTTACTGGCCAGCTAGGTATGCTGATTGGGCCAGAGTTTGCCGTGCGCATTCGCAAGCCCCTGAAGCGGACTGACTACTGGCCACATCCTAATGTCGACACCGTCCTGATCGAGATTTTACATCGCCCAGAACCATTAATTGAACGCAGCAGGATGCCGGCATACCGTAAATTTATCATTGGCTGTTTTTCCGACCCCAAGATATTCGCCAAAGCGCCGCGGAGTGTGATTAATCTACCCGCTGACATCAAACCTTCACAAATGAAACTTGCGCAGTGGGTGGCGCTGTTTACGGCTACTGGTAGGTAGGGAGTGGTGGCTGGGATGGAGGGATTCGGTCACGTTCCGCTACCCCGCGAGTTCACGATTGACGATTAATCGTCATCGGAACGTCGCTCTCAAACAGTCACTGACTGTTTTCGCCCCCGAATGTGCACTCGGGGCTTCGAATTACTCCATGCCCGTGACAAGAAAAAGAGAGCCCAAACGGACTCTCGTTTTCTTGGCTGGACGTGGCTCCCGCGTTACGAACCCCTTTTGTCAGATTTCTTCATAGTCGCAGACAAACTTGAGAAGCTCGGGTTTCGCTATTTCCAAGGACGAGTAACGGTCTTCAAAGAGGAGGACTTATAATGCTGTGGCCACATGGATCCGACTTATACGATCAAGAGACATTCTATCGTGCGTTTATGAAAGATGTCATCCACGCAAAACGACGCGTCATTATTGAAAGCCCATTTATAACCTTTAGTCGTATCGAGCAACTTATACCCTTACTTCAAAAGCTAGTTCGACGTGGTGTGTTAGTTGTCGTGAATACGAAACCGTTTGAAGAACATGACGGGCTAATGCAAGATATGTCGCGTGAGAGTGTAGCAAGGCTACAGGATATGGGCGTAAGAATCATAATGACCGTTGGGCATCACAGAAAGCTTGCGATAGTTGACGATGCGATCCTTTGGGAAGGAAGCCTGAATATCCTATCCCAGAACGATAGCTGTGAGTTCATGCGACGTATTCATTCAGAGCAGGTAACTAGTCAGATGTTAAGATTCCTTCGTTTAGACAGATTTTATAGAGTGGAGTAAAGTAAGGAGTAATTATGGACGATACAGACTATAAATATACAGAAGAAGATCTAGAGGTGGTACATA
>JAJYAA010000041.1 GCA_021779755.1 bacterium
GGTACCAATAGTAATAGTTAGTTCAACTTTGGTGTCGGATAGGTGTTTAATTGAGGTCTTCATACTCAACCGAGTATACCAGAAGGTTGCGCTAATCCAAATTTTAGAGCTTTAGCGACGCGCGTTCTTTACAAGCTGTTCAACACCACTAATGTCAAGTTTTTGCTCATCAGTACTAACGGTGTCTTTGATCGTGTAAACCTCAGACTGGACTTCGTTGTCGCCGATGAACAACATGTACGGAATCTTTTTCTTGACAGCGGTTTTGATCTGTTTATCAAGTTTGCGGTCAGTGATATCAAGTTCGACATTCACTCCACGAGCACGCAAATCACGCGCTAGTTTAGAGGCACTACGGCCAGCATCGCCCATGACTACCATGTAAATATCAGTGTTAGAAATCAGTTCCGGTACAAGTTTGTGTACCTCTAGGAAATTCTCGATTGCCGTTCCACCCGGGGCCATACCAACAGCTGAAATCGGCTCGGCACCAAATAGTCCAACCAAACCGTCATAGCGACCACCACCAAATAATGCACGAGTATTCTCGGGGCGGGTATCAAAGACTTCGAAAACCGTGCCGGTGTAGTAATCTAGACCGCGCATCAAGGTAATATCAAATACAGAACTTTTGACACCAGCTCGTTCTAGGAGTGTAAATAATTCCTGGACTTCAACAACCGAACTACTATTGCGAATTTCGACTGGCAAATCAGCCATACTGTTAGCGCTGAGTAGTATTTCTATCTTTTTGAGTCCCTCGTCGGCATCCTCGCCCAATATGCCACGGGCCTGATCCGTAAAGTCATCTTGTGAAATCTTGTCCTTACGATCAAACAACTTGACCATTAACTGTGCGCTCACCGCGTCGAGCCCCAAGTACTGGGCCATCATAAAGTTGATTAATTTGCGGTTATTAATTTTGATAACGAAATCTTCGTCCTTGGCACCAAACGCCTTCAATACTGCGTCCGACATGCTAATAATCTCGGCTTCGGCTGCGATACTATCAACACCGAATATGTCTAAGTTAAACTGCCAAAACTCACGCTCACGACCACGCTGCGGGCGTTCGTAACGCATAAAGTTGGCAATTGAATATAACCTAGCAGGATAAGGTAGTTCTTGGCGACGAGCAGCTACCATACGACTAATACTAGGAGTCATTTCGGGGCGGATTGCTACGATTCGACCGCCACGATCAGTAAAGGTATAGGTTTGCTCGTTAGCTAATTCCTGACCACTTTTGGCCGTATAGATATCTAATGGCTCTAGTGTTGGCGCACCATACTCTTCATATCCAAACTGCTCAGCGACAGACCGCCAAGTAGCGAAGATATAGTTCTGAACACGCTTCTCTTCTGGATAATAGTCTCGCGTTCCTTTGTATGGTTGTGATGATAGTGCACTCATTATGGGGTAATTGTCTCATTTTTATTACCAAAACACAACCTCGCTACAGGTGATACGATTATCCTTCGTCCTCTACTATTCGTAATACTGGCGGCGGTACGATATTACGCTCCGAAACCCTCAATCCAGTTAAGTAGAATGCGAATGAGGCCAATCCATCTATCGCGGTTGGATGCTCTGCTTGCATAGCAGACTCTACCGCCTGCGCCTGTCGATCAGCATACGGTACGACTTGATCACTAGGAAAGACCACGCGCGCACGCAACGGTGCGTTATTGTTCGCGCTAAAAAATGGCGGTTGCATAATGTCGGTACGCACTGCCTGCGACGTAAAAACTTGAAACGTAAACGCCGTAAAAGCACCCCTGATATCCCTAATCTGGCTATATTCAAACCCATCCGCCATCAGTCTGAGCTGACGACCGCGCTCGTAATTAGATATAGATCTAGAATATCGATTAATAGCGGCGATCAGTTCCTTGTTTTGGTTCTCGGTGCCGCTTACAATATCAATTGGTTTCTGAGCAACATTTAAACGAATAACGCTAAGTCCTATTTTTCGCTTCAAAGCCGCTGGTCTCAAAAAAGACGTTATCATTTCGTGAAGTTCAGGACTTGGTTCAAGAGATAGTCCAAAGCGCGTACGTCCAACCGACCCTGATCTCTCAGGGGGATCTGTGGTTGGCGGCGACACGTCAGTGAACTCTGCCATACCACCATTATGTCAAATTAATTATCAGTAGTCAAAATAAAGTGATTAATCCATGCATACATCATTATCCCAGAGGCAACACCGACGTTCACAGACCGCGTGCTACCAAATTGCTCTATCATAACCATCATTTCGCTCGCCGCAATCATCTCTGGGCTCAAACCTGGACCTTCGCCGCCAAACACCAGTACAGCCTTTTCCGGTAATGCAGTTTTTGACAGCGGCACAGCACCTTTTTGATTATCAATTGCTACGATAGTACGCTTGTCGCCCTTCATCGCAGTCATAAATTCATCAACTGTTTGATGATGCACGATCGTCATATACCTATCTGTTACCATGGCGCCACGACGATTCCAGTGACGCTTGCCAATAATATGAACAGCAGCCACGTTAAAGGCGTTGGCATTACGCACAATTGTGCCAATATTCATGTCGTGTTGCCAGTTTTCGATAGCCACATGTAAATCAACCCGACTCTTGTCGAGGTCGGCCTTAATCGCCTCGACAGTCCAGTAGCGATACTTGTCAGCCACATTGCGCTTATCACCATGTTCTAATAGTTCCTGGTCGTATCGCCCGTCGCTCGGCCAAGGCCTAGAATGCGGACCAACACCGATAACCGGCTCATCGCCGTCAACAACAGAACTCATAATAAAATCCCAGCATAGCGATTAATAATCTCAATTAGATACTTAGTATAGGCATCCTCGTGTGCCTTTATATCTGTTTGCAAATTAGATAATTTAATCCTTTTAAAGTCACTCACCTCCTTCGTATCGATGACAATGTTTGCGCTAGGGTTCAGTTGGCCTTTATATACCAGATTAAACGTATTGATGGTTTTATCACCTATCTGAAGTCTAGTCAAAAAGGTATCAACATACTCCAAATCCGCAACAACACCTAGTTCCTCTTTTAGCTCGCGGTGGGCGGCGACATCTGGGCTTTCGTTGTAGTCAACATGTCCGCTAGCCGAATCTGTCCACTTGTCAGGATAGACCTCCATTGATGAGCTTCTTTTTTGTAAAATTATATTATCAGCGTCATCCATCAGTATAATGCGAACTATTTGATGATATAGGCCTTTTGCCCAGGCCTCCTGCATAGTACCACCAGTTGTGGGTTCATTTTTATCACTGACGATTTGGATTTGCTTGATCACTAACTCATTCTATCAAATACAATGCGCTACAGCCCGCGCCAATACCACCCGTGCATCATCAAATGTGAGAATCCTGCCTGCATCATCGATACTAACCCATAAATTATCAAAATCCTCGCCCTTTTGCCTATCAGGACCCGGCTTAATAGTTTCGTCTATTAACTCCAGTAAATAATAGTCAACTGTCTTGTGATAATTCCGACCATCCCTTTCGTCAATATATTCAAACTCAGTACTACCCAGGCTGTCGATTACTCTAGTACGGTAGCCGGTTTCTTCATAAACCTCACGGATACATGCCGCTACGGATAGCTCGCCAGGCTCGATCGTTCCCTTTGGAAACTCTGTAGAATCTTTTGTTTTCCATGTGATTAGCAAAACTTCGCCACCGCGAACAACGACCCCGCCAGATGAGTGCAGCCTTATAGCTTTTGTCATATATATCATAATAGCAAAAATCACCACTTCCCGGCGGAGTATTGATCGGCTGCTCGACTAGAGAAAGGTTGCAACAACAGTCATCACATAAAAAGTAACGATGAATAAAGCTTCAGTGTATAGCTTATTCAGTAGCCGGAACTTTAAAACTCCATTTACGATCAAAGATAAACTAAGAATTACAAAACTAATACTAGCAAGCCTACCGGCTGCATCCATATCCCCCGCCATAGACAAGGCTGCGCCAATAAACAACATGCTAAATGCTACAAATGTGGCACTGGCTGTATGAATGATATAGTGTCGGCCCGGCTTTGCTGGTACCCAAACAGTTAATAGCAAACTGATATATGAAATTATTAAGATGATATAGGTAACTGCCGATAACTCATAAAAAGGAATAAGCCACAAGGCTATATATGAATAGTAAGGAATCGCAAGTAGGGTGATTGTTATTGCCATTAGATAGAAAAGCCCACGATGATTCGACACGTGCTTACTAATAGTGTCAAAGTTGCTGTTTTTAGGTCCTAGCCAGTGCGCTAATAAAGCAACAGATATAACCAATATCGGCACAAAAGCAGCTACGTACTGAATGTATGGCATCATCACTTAACTAGAATATACACCAAAAATAATTATATTGGTACACGTGAGCAGACGGCGCTTTGCTTTTCCGCTTGGTCGACGAAAAAATGTAAACACTTTTTCGACCTCTGTCCCACACTGAACTTCTAGCGTTGAAACTTTGCTGTGAAAACTTTCCGCGAAAACTTAAGTTTCAACAGACCAAAAGAAAAAGCCATCCTTTCGGACAGCTTTTTCTTTGGTACGCGAGAGAGGACTTGAACCTCCACGTCCCGAGGGACACTAGCACCTGAAGCTAGCGCGTCTACCATTCCGCCACTCGCGCATACGTGCATTTCGCGCTAGCACGTCTACGATTTACTCATAAACGCCACTCGCGCATATTATATGCGTACCTAATACAGAATAGACTGATTGGAAGGTGTTTTCAAGTCCTAGATATGTGGAGCGTACTGCGCAAAGTCTGATTGGTCATACGATGAACGCAGGGCTTCAACCAACGTCCGCTGCTCAGAAGGCTGCTTAACACCGGGATTTAGTGTTCCAAATGGATCAAAAGTTTCACGAATTTGTACATACATTCGACGCACATCCTCGTCCATGATTGCATAAGAGGCATTAGCCTTTAACCGACCTTCGCCACCGTCAGCGATAAACGTACCGTTCAAGCGATCGACTAACTGACTATACTCGCTAATCAGTTTAAATATCTTTTGCTTGTCGCTAACTTTATCCAGTTGCAAGGTCGGTCTTGCGCTAACGATACCGTCAAGTACGCGCCTATATAGCGGTAGCGTCACGTGGTGTTTGTTGGCTAGCTCGGTGACTGCAATTGTAAACTCTTCATAGCGATTAGCCGGAATATATGATCCATCGATTAGAGCCGGCAAAGCTTCGCTATCACTCTCGGACAAAAAGACAGTCGACATAACTTCGCGAATCGCCTCAAGCTCCTCTAGGTCGTGGTCCAGGGAAGTGATAACAGTTGCGTTGAACTTAGATAGCTGTTTAAGCGCCTTCTTAAGCTTGTGGTTGCGGGTCCGATCATGGAAATCATTTAGTTGCATGTAAATAACAGCACCAATATTCACCTCAACTTGGTCCGGTTTAGTAAACGGATAAGCTTTACCGCGAGCAATCGCAGCCTTAAATATAGATCCGTCAATCGTCTCGAGAGCCGCCGGATCAATACCGCGCAAACTATCGGCGGCGTCACGTGCTATTTCATTACTATCAACTACGGCCACTAGTACGGTGCGCTCGGTGCTAACGAAGTCCGTCCTCAGAACGATCTCGGATATGATACCAAGCGTCCCTTGGCTGCCGATTAACAGTGGAGTTAGATCAAATGAACCATCTTTACGTTTCACTTCCTTAATACGTGCATAGCCAGAGTTATCATGGCCAACATCATGAAGCTTGTCGTTTATTAATGCCTGATTATCCTCTATTAAACCGTCAATTTTACGGTAAATTTCGCCCTCAAAGGTCTGTAGTCCCTTTTTCTTGCTAAATTCACGTTTATTCAGACGTGTCGTTTCAATTAGGTCGCCGTTTGCAAGCACTACCTCTAACCGACTCACCCAATCGCCAGTCAAGCCCGCTTGGCCTGACAAAACACCACCCGAGTTGTCCGCTACCGCACCGCCTACGGTACTATAAGTGGCCGTTTCAGGAAAAGTAGGTAAATATAAGCCATGCCAGTTTAACGTGTCATTTAGCGACTTGAACGATACGCCAGGCTGGACGTGCGCAAAGTGCTCCTTGTCCTTTAAGGCAATGTGAATAATTTTATCCATATGAGCCGTAGTATTGATAACCAGCCCCTTGCCTATTGCTGCGCCGGTTTGATTAGAGCCACCGCCACGTACAATAATTGGCAAGATGTGGCCCTTTTCGGCTAGCTGCCAAGAAAAGCGCGCTGCTTTGCGGATGTCATTCGTAACACGTGGGAACATTACAAGTTCAGGGTTAATTGACAGTACGCTACCGTCACGCGAAAAACGCTGTCGAATCGACTT
>JAJYAA010000005.1 GCA_021779755.1 bacterium
CTTGCGGCGGCCTTCGCGCAGACGGCGATTATGCTCTGTGCGCTGTGCGTTACGTTTCAAGAACGCACCCGGGCGGGCTTCGGTGCCCAAGCGCTTTGCTTTGACGTTATCGGCACGATCTTTACTCCAGTTGCGAGTTCGATCGATAATTCCTTTGTTCGGATTGTTGACCATTCCGGCAATACGAGCAACAGTCGAACCGCTGAGTTTGACTAACATCGGCGTAATAAATAGCGGTGCTACTTGCACCAGCATTCCCAATATGACCAAGTTAATAGAGTCGGCGTTTTGGATAATTGCCGTAGCAGCTAACTGCGAACCGCCAAAAATCATCGAAAATGCCGGGAATAGAATCAGTAGAGTCATAAAAGTGCTGCGCCACTTATCAAACCATTTCTCGGTATTTGGTAATAAATAAGCAACAAAGGCTAATGGAGCGATGATTACCAATAACGTAATAATAGCCTGTCGCGCCGCCATAACAACCAGTGCCACAAGGACAGCGGTTAATGCAACTACAAGGGCGGGCAGTAGCAGGAATAATGAACCGGTCACGCCGTAGGTTGATAGCGTCGTGAACAGTGCGACGCCACCGGCAACTCCTGCGGTACCGCTAGACAGGATAAAGCCACTCATACTTTTCCAGCTAATTAGATCCCAGCTATTGCCGCTAGTGCCAACTAGTGAGTTACGAATTTGGATAAAAACATCCTGTAAAGAATAACCGAGTATATTAGAGATATCGATAGCGACGGACGAGATGTAGTAAGACAAGTTGACAAGTATGGCCGCGACGATTAACCGCGGCAGCAACTTTTTCATACTATAGTTATTGATACCAAGGTTGGTCAGCTGCGAATAGATAATGATCAAAAAGGCGATGACAAACGCTATGTTGGCAAAGCTACGCATGTAGCTCCAGGCCCTAAACAGGACGGTATCTTGGCCGGTTTCAGCCGGCCGGACCGCTAGGAAGCTAGAAAGTGTCTTAAACACCCAGTCCATGCCGGTAGCTAGCGTATTTGTTACAGGGCATATAATCCAACCAAGTCCGCCGTCGACGTTACAGGACGACGTACCGGTGGTTGACGCACCAGAGGCGCTCGAGTTTTGGGGTGTAATAGATATGTCTGTTGGGTTTGATGGGTTTGTGAAAGTCGACGGCCCTAAGTAGGTGTATGTTTTATACTTTGCATATGCCGCGGTGCTCAGGTCGCTGCCTGGCGGGAAATAAATAACATGTATATCTCTGACCGCTGTAGCAGTACTGGTGCCAGTTCCTGATGGCGCGGGGTCAACATAGGTGTAGGCTTGGACACCAGATAACAGGTGCAACTGGTCGGTTGTAGTGCTACTGGCTGGGCCGGCATAGGAGTTGTTCTGATAAGTAATTAATGCGCCGTTCCAGTTAGCATCAGCTGCGGCATGGGTGAGGGGGGCTGTAAAAACAACCCACAAAAAAGCCGCCACAATCGTGGCGAGGACGTAGTTAAGGATTCTCCGAGCGGTAAAAATTCCGCGCGGAGAGGCTAGAGCAGCTTCCCACATGGGGTAATAATAGCATTTTACAGATTAAAAGTCAATTGTTGAAATTCAGAAAAGACAGGGCCAGCGAGCGTCACTGGTGGAAGTAGTCGACACTCACCTTGGCGCCAGCCCATATCCACGGCGTCAGAATCGACACCATCAGGAGTACGACCGCCAGTAGCCACCGCGACCTATGTACGATGCGCCCAGACGAGATCATCTGGAGCAGCATGACATAGGTTACGAACGATACCACTCTGGCTATCAATCCGTAGCCAGTCTTCTGGAACGAGTAACTCGTCCAGCTAGAGCCGCCGATTGTGAGGGCGAAATGCGCCCCTAGCCACATGCCGACGGCGACGATGGCTGTTGCGATGAACAGGGACTCGCGATTGACCTTGAGTTGCTTGGCGTCCACGCAGCTCCAGATGCCGGCAATCACCACACCGGCCGCCATCATGAGAGGTAGCCACTTGTTAATATTGGCTACCTCTGTGTGGGTGAGCAGGAGCGGTACAGCCCAGAGGGCGATCGCCGACAAGGCGATGAGAAACCCGATCGCCGCGATGCGACGGTTGCGAATAGTCATCGTTGCGTCGGCCTCGTTGATCGACATGTGCGTCTTCTCCCTATTGGTATGAGTGTGGCGTCTGTCTTTTCTGAAGGTTCGTCTCGAACGCTCCATCGAATGACAGACGTGAAACTGGACTTATTTATAACATACTATAGTAAAAATGTAAATACTAGGTTATGGATAATTGGCTCAGACTCTTGAAAACCATGCCAGACTTTGCTACAATGCGTATCTGATGATAACACCAGATAACAAAGCCAAGGCATTCGCTTTGACACAGACTCACAAAACTGACGTTGGTTCGCCTCAGGCGCAAGCATCAGTCTTGACGACACGTATCAAAGAAATCACCGAGCACCTGCAATCTAACAAGCACGACCACATGGCTCGTCGCGGTTTGATTCAGATGGTTGGCCGCCGCAAACGTCTGCTCAAATACCTCGAACGTAAAAACTTCGACGCCTACAAAGCGACAGTAGCAGCACTCGGACTCCGCAAGTAATTGCGGAGTTTTTTGTTAGCAGGTAGGTTATAATACTAAAGTAAACAACCCCAGCAAGTTTTAGGTGGTGGATACAGGAATTCTTCTATAGAAACTCTGCACCCGTTACTTACTACACTTGGTGGGACTAAACAGGAGGCTAAAAATGGCAACTATAAATCCATACGGCAAAGACATTATTAAAGTAGAGACTGAGCTTGCAGGCCGCAAGCTGACACTAGAAGTCAACCGCGTTGGTTTTCGAACTAGTGCCAGTGTCCTGGTGACTTATGGTGAGACTGTGGTGCTAGGTACGGCAATGGTTAGCCGCAGCTCGATTAGTGGCATGGACTACTTCCCGCTATCGATTGATTATGAGGAAAAGTTTTATGCAAGTGGCAAGATTTCGGGCAGTCGCTTTATCAAGCGCGAAGGTCGTCCAAGTGATGAAGCGATTTTGATTGGACGCCTGATTGATCGTCCGATTCGTCCGCTATTTCCAAAAGGCTATCGCCAGGAAGTTCAGACTGTTGCAACCGTCCTGTCGATGGACCCTAGCTTCCGCCCAGACATGGTCGCGATGATTGCTGCTTCAGCCGCTCTGACACTGACTGGCGCGCCATTTGATGGTCCGGTAGCTGGTCTACGCGTTGCTCAAGTTGATGGTGAATTTAAAGCTTTCGCATCACCGCAGGAACGTGAAGCTAGCGACCTGGACTTGGTGGTCGCCGGCACGCAAAGTGGTATCACTATGGTTGAAGCTGGTGCTAATGAAGTATCCGAAGAATTGGTCGCCGAAGCGCTTGCCTGGGCCTACGACGCTTACCAACCGGCAATTGCACTGCAACAAGAACTAGCCCAAAAAGTCGGTGTGGTTGAACTAGAATATGAGTTGATTCTACCTAACTCCGACATTCAAGCGGCGGTTGATTCTTGGGTGGAAGGCAAGCTTGGCGAAGATCTTCGTTTGCCATACCCAGAGCGCAACGAGCTAATCTCGACCCTCAAGCAGCAGTTTCACGATGCAATGGCCGAGCAGCTTGGCGAAGATTATGCCAGCGTGCGCGGTGAGTACGAAGAGGCCTTTACTATGGCCCTACACAAAGATGTTCGCAAAGGTATTGTTGAGCACCAACTGCGTCCAGATGGTCGTAAGCTGGACGAGATTCGTCCACTATCGAGTGAAGTTGGTATTTTGCCACGCGCTCATGGCTCGTCGATCTTTACTCGTGGTGTGACCCAGGGTATGAATATTGTCACCTTGGCGCCGCTTAGTTATTCTCAGATGGTTGATTCTATGGAGCAGGACGACTTTGAGCGACGCTATATGCACCACTATAATGCACCCGGTTATACCGTCGGTGAAGTCCGTCGCTTGAGTGGTCCAGGCCGCCGCGAGATTGGTCATGGTTACCTAGCCGAACGTGCTATCGTGCCAGTCCTGCCTGATGTCGAGGACTTTCCTTATGCAATTCGTAGTGTTACAGAAATCATGAGTCAAAATGGTTCAACTTCGATGGCAGCAACTTGTAGCTCAGTCCTAGCCCTAATGGATGCCGGCGTGCCACTCAAGGCCCCTGTATCTGGTATTGCTATGGGGCTCATGATGGACGGCGACACATCCTATGTGCTGTCTGACATTGCTGACGCCGAAGACTTTGCTGGTGATATGGACTTCAAAGTGACTGGTACCGAAAAGGGTATCACGGCTATCCAGATGGACATGAAAGTTCACGGTTTGCCTGTTGATATCCTGCGCAAGGCATTGGTTACGTCCAAACCGGGGCGTGCTTTTATCCTAAAACACATGCTAGAAACGCTAGCGCAGCCTCGTGAAAAGTTAAGTCCATACGCGCCACGTATTGAAAAGATCAAGATTAATCCTGACAAAATTGGTGCCGTGATTGGCAAGGGTGGCGAAACCATCAACAAGATTACTAGCGAAACTGGTGCTCAGATCGATATCAAAGACGACGGCCTCATTACGATTGCGGCTGTTGATACAATTGCTATCGAAAAAGCCATGGCGTGGATAAAAGGCCTGACCGAAGAACCTGAAGTTGGCACTGTCTACGAGGGTAAGGTTGTCAGTATCAAAGATTTCGGTGCTTTCATTAATATCATGCCTGGTATTGATGGCATGGTCCACATCAGTGAACTGTCGCGTGATCGCGTCGAAAAGGTGACTGATGTCCTAACCGAAGGCCAGATCGTAAAGGCAAAACTCATCGGTATTGACGATCGTGGCCGCCTCAGCCTCAGCCTCAAAGACGTCTAAACTTGCAGTTAGAGCTCGACTGTGCTATATTGAGACTACTAAACGCAGTCTTGTAATAGGGGAAAAGTGAGCGATAAACAGACACTTCTTGAACAAATTAGGGCGGATATTATAGCAAATGATACCTGCCCAGATTTGGCCAAGACGGCCACGAACCTAGTAATGGGTGACGGTAATGTCGACGCCGATATAGTTTTTATCGGTGAAGCGCCCGGCAAAAACGAAGACGAGCAGGGGCTGCCTTTTATCGGGGCTGCTGGTAAGTTTCTGGATTCAATGCTAGAAGGTGCCGGTATAACGCGTAGCGAAGTGTACATTACCAATATAGTTAAATATCGTCCACCGAACAATCGGGATCCATTACCCGAGGAAAAGCAGACCTTTTGGCCCTACCTGGTGCGTCAGCTAGATGTCATTGCGCCAAAGATTGTCGTGACATTAGGCAGGCACAGCATGGAATATTTCCTGCCTGGACAAAAAATTAGTCTAATCCACGGTCAACCAAAACGTATCCGGTTTGGTCAATCACGGATAGTAGTCGTACCGTTATATCACCCCGCAGCCGCCCTTTATAACGGCAGTATGCGCACGGTCCTAAACGAAGATTTTATTAAGCTACCAAAAATAATTAAAATTCTTGAAAAAGAAGAGGAGAAAAAATAACAATGGGTCAACAGAGAATTAGAGAGCCCCAAGGCGACAATCCAAACAGGCGACCACAGCAAGGACAAGGCCAGCCACGACCAAAGTCGAACAATACAGTCCTAGCAAACACTCAGACGCGCAAAGGTGAAGTTTTTCGAGCGCAGCGTCGCACTAGTGAGGACGTTAACAAACGTGCTTCACAACACATTATTAACATTCCAGTTAACAAATCACTTTATAACGGCTACGAAGGCCGACAATTCAGCCTAGCTGATCAAAAAAAGCAACCTCGTATCAATGGTCCAAAGCTGAAAGTTATGCCAATTGGTGGCCTGGGCGAAATGGGTATTGGTAAAAACATGATGGCAGTTGAATATGAAAACGACATTGTCGTGATCGACATGGGCTTTTTGTTTCCTGGTGCTGATTATCCCGGCATTAACTACATCACGCCTGATGTTAGCTACTTGATCGAGAACAAGCACAAGATTCGCGGCCACGTCTTTACACACGGACACCTAGATCACATCGGTGCCTTTCGTCACATTATCGACAAGATCCCAGCGCCGGTCTACGGCAGCAAGTTCACTATCGGCATGCTTCAGCGCACTATGGAAGAGGCAACAACCGGGTTTGAACCTGACTACAATATTATGGATCCTGAGTCGCGCGAGCGTATTCAACTGGGTGATAGCTTTAGTATCGAGCTGGTACGCGTCAACCACTCGATTCCTGATGCTACTGCTGTCGTCATCCGTACACCGCTCGGTGTGCTAATTAACACCGGTGACTGGCGCTTCGAAGAGAACCCAGTCGATGGCAAGAAGTTCGACCTTGACCGTATGACCGAGATTGCTACCAAAGAAGGCATTTTGATGCTGATGAGCGACTCAACTAACTGTGAGTCAGATGGTACGCACACGCACGGTGAGCTTGATATTCAGGTTAGTATAGGTCAAGTTATGACCAAGTATCCTAACAGTCGTTTGATTATTAGCTGTTTCAGTAGTCAGATTCACCGTATGCAGGTGATTTTGGAAGAAGCCAAAAAGTATGACCGCAAGGTTGCCTTTGCTGGTTACAGCATGATTCAAAACCTAGAAGTGGCACTGCGCGCCGGTGTTATCAAGGTTCCCAAAGACGTTGTCGTCAAGATGGAAGATATCGTCAAATTACCTGATGGCAAAGTGACAATTATTTGTACCGGTTCACAGGGTGAGTTTAACGCTGTCCTGAACCGCATGGCATCTGGTAGTCACAAGTTTATCAAGATTAAGAACACTGACGTTATCGTCTTTAGCTCGAACCCAATTCCTGGTAACGAGAAGTATGTCGTTCGTACGGTTGATGGTTTGATGCGAGAGGGTAGTGATGTCATTCAAAACGGCAAAACCCACCTAACTGGTATTGGCCCACTGCACCTTTCGGGTCACGGTTACTACGATGACCACGTCAAGTTGATCAACGCCCTGAACCCAAAGTATTACCTGCCAATTCACGGTGAATTTCACATGTTGGTACACAACGCCGAGCTGGCTGAAAAAGAAGCCGGTATTCCACGTTCAAATATCTTTGTTTGTGACAGTGGCGACATCATTGAAATCACGCAGGATTCTGCCCGCAAGGCTGGACGTATTCCAGTTGGTGGCCTGATGTACGACGACAGTGGCGCAGTTGTTTCCGAAGTTGTACTGAAGGACCGTATTCACATGGCAACCGAAGGTATGTTCGTAGTTGTTCTAACTGTCCAACGCGGTAGTGGTCGCTTGCTAACTAGCCCGGATATTATTAGTCGCGGCTTTATCTATCTACGCGATAGCGAAGAGTTAATGGGTACGATTCGTCAGTATCTGAAACAAAAAGTCAGCCGGGCCTTTAGTGGCAAACGAGTTGACCTGGACGTTATCAAAAAGGAACTAAAGGACGAGATTACACACATCCTATACGACCAGACACGTCGTACGCCAATCGTTATCCCTGTGATTAACGAAATCGGTGGTGGTTCGCAAGGTGGTCAACGTCGCGAAGGTCAAGCTGCACGTCAGGCCGAGCCAGCCGGTAATACTTTCCGCCTGGACCAGCTAGAAACCAAGACGTTTCCAGCTCCACAGATCCCTGACACAGAAGAAATCGACCCAATCGTCCGCGCCGAAAACCGCGGCTACTAAGGTCGAGTTTAGATAATTATATTAAAAACGCCTACCAAGTGTAGGTGTTTTTAATAATCTAATGGTTTGTATGGCATATGTTGCTTATGGTAAAATCGACGTATTATACATAACGAAAGGTTATTGTGGCCCATCGCCCTACCAGCTCTCGATCCGGCTTCACTATCGTTGAACTCCTCATAGTTATTGTAGTGATAGCTATCCTAGCGGCTATTACAATCTTGGCATATAACGGTATCAAAGCTCGCGCTCAGACTGCTTCCGTACAGTCTGCACTGTCGCAAACTTCTAATAAACTGGCTCTATATTCAGTTGACAACAGTAGTTATCCGCCAGATCTTGCTACTATTGGTATTAATAATACGAGCGATACTAAATATCAGTACACTGTTAATAACAATGTTAGCCCGCCGACATATTGTCTAACTGTCGCTAACGGTACGGTTGCCTATAATGTCAATTCGACGAATACCGTCCCTCAGAGTGGTGTTTGTCCAGGTCATATTGCTCCTTCTGGCACCACAACTGTTAATAGCGGAACGGTAACAACGCTGGCTGGTTCTGGAACAGCCGCTTATGCTGATGGCACTGGCGCGGCTGCTAGCTTCAACAACCCACAGAGTGTTGCGGTTGACGGCTCTGGTAACGTCTACGTGGCCGATACGTATAATAATCGCATCCGCAAAATCACTTCCTCTGGAGTCGTAACAACATTGGCTGGTTCCGGGTCGGCTGCCTATGCTGACGGCACTGGCACAGCTGCTTCGTTTAATCGGCCAGGTGGTGTTGCCGTCGATGGCTCCGGCAACATATACGTAGCCGACATTAGTAATAATCGTATTCGCAAGATCACTCCGTCTGGAGTGGTGACAACGCTAGCCGGTTCCGGCACTGCCGCTTATGCTGACGGCACTGGCACTGCCGCTTCATTCAGTAGCCCGACTGGTGTTGCGGTTGATGGTTCCGGTAATGTTTACGTGGCCGATTATAGTAATAATCGTATTCGCAAAATCACTTCCTCTGGGGTAGTAACAACACTAGCTGGTTCTGGCGTGGCCGCCGCAACTAACGGTACCGGTACCGCCGCTGCCTTTAATACACCGATGAGTGTTGCTGTCGATAGCTCTGGTAATGTTTACGTGGCCGACCTAACTAATTCTATTGTTCGCAAAATTACTTCAGCGGGCGTCGTTACTACTTTGGCCGGGTCTGGTACGCTCGCTTATGCTGATGGCACTGGCACCGCCGCATCGTTTTATGGCCCTGCCGGCGTAGCGGTCGATGGAAGTGGCAACGTCTACGTCGGTGACTACTATAATAATCGCATACGCAAAATAACCTCAGCTGGCGTCGTAACAACACTAGCTGGCTCAGGTGTGGCCGCTGCGACTGATGGCACCGGCACCGCCGCTGCATTTAACGGACCGGCCGGTATTGCCATTGACGCCAGTGGCGCTCTTTATGTGGCCGACTTAACCAACAATCGCATTCGTGTTATCAGGTAACTGCAACCATAAGCCTATTGCCAAATGTAGTAAATTTTGCTATAATATAGCTATCAAACAGCGCCGAAAGCGCCTATAATAGAAAAGATTATGGCTAAAAAGAAAAAATCCACTCGCAAAAAAGCTCCCATCAAGTCAGCACCCAAGCACAAATTGCCTTTGGGCTTTTGGTCACAAGTTGGCGCCGTAGCTTTAATTGCCGTATCGCTGCTATTCGTCGTAGCTTGGTTTGACGCCGGTGGTCCGGTCCTTAGTTGGCTATACCAATCTGCGCTTGATACGATTGGTTACGCTGTCTACGTCGTGCCGCTGATCTTTATTTATGTGGCTGTCGAAATCTTTCGTGCCGAAAACAACTTGTTGCCATTTGCGATGAAGTTCGCCACGGTTAGTTCGATCGTCTGGTTTGCAGCGCTGTTTGGCTTACTCAAAAACAAAAACGGTGTTACTACCGGCGGTTTTGTGGGTGATATCGTTAACAAGGGTGTTTCGATGTTGGTCAACGGTGGCGTCGCGGCCTTTATATATGTACTACTAATTATTATTACCATTTTGTTTATCATTCGCGTTTCGCCATTTACGGTTATCAAGAAACTGTGGCAGATGTCACGTCGCGATATTAGTGAACAGGAAGAGAATGTCAAAGTTATGCGCAACGCCGCCACGATGGGTGACTTCAAGCTTCATGCCAGTGTACCGACGCTCGATATCAATCAACCTACCGAATCCAAGCAATCACGCCTGTCTAGCCTGAAAAGTAGCGTTGCTCGTGATGTTGCCGCCGAAGATAGGGCCGCACTAGTAACAGTTAGTGACCCCAACTGGGAAGCGCCAAGTCTGGACTTACTGGAAAAGAAGCAATCGCCGGCTGATGCCGGTGATGTTAACCAAAACGCTCAGATTATCAAAGACACTTTGGGTGAGTTTAGTATCGATGTCGAAATGGAAGGTGCTAATATCGGGCCAAAGGTCACGCAGTATACTTGCGTCCACCAAGTGGTGTCAAATTAACTCGTATTACAGCGCTCGAAACTAACATTGCGCTTAATTTGGCCGCTCAGAGTTTGCGTATCGAAGCGCCAATTCCTGGCCAAAAGGTAGTTGGTATCGAAGTACCGAACCGCAAGGCAGCTGATGTGCGCCTGCACGCCATCCTAACTAGTCGCCAGTGGCGCGAGTCGCACGAACCGCTATCATTTGTTATTGGTAAAGATATTGCTGGCGAGGGCGTGATTGGTGAGCTAAACAAGATGCCGCACCTTCTGATTGCCGGTCAAACTGGTTCTGGTAAGTCGGTGATGATTAACACGCTGCTAACCAGCTTGCTGTATCACAATAGCCCGAGCGAAATGAAGTTGATTTTGGTTGATCCAAAGCAAGTTGAAATGGCGCCATATTCTGACATCCCACACCTGTTAACGCCGGTTATTACCGAACCAGACAAAACCATTAGTGCGCTTAAATGGGCTGTTAACGAGATGCAACGCCGCTATACATTACTAGCCGAGCACCGCGTCAAAGACATCGCGACCTATAACCAGAAGATTCAAGCAAATGGCACCAAAATCATGGTGGCCGACGAAGACGGCCTCGAGCAGGAACACGAAAACGGCGCTATGCCATATATCGTGATTGTGATTGATGAGTTGGCTGATTTGATGATGGTAGCGGCGCGCGACGTCGAGGCCTTGATTGTCCGCCTGGCTCAAAAAGCTCGTGCTGTTGGTATCCACTTGGTACTCGCTACGCAGCGTCCATCGGTTGATGTTATTACCGGTCTGATCAAGGCTAACATTCCAGCCCGTATTGCCTTTACGGTGGCTTCGCAAGTTGATAGCCGTACGATTCTGGACCAGATTGGTGCCGAGAAGTTGCTTGGTCAAGGTGATATGTTGCTGCTAACGCCAAGTATGAGCAAGCCAAAGCGTATCCAGGGTGCTCTAGTAACCGAGGACGAAGTTCAAAAGATTATGAACCACTTGCATTTGCAATCACCACCGCAGTACAACAACGAAGTTGTCGCTCAGCCAGTTCAGCTGAATGGTAAGGGTGGGGTAGTGATGGACTTTGATAGTGGCAGCGATGATGACATGTACAAGGACGCTCTGCGCGTCGTGATTGACAGTGGCAAAGCTAGTGCTAGCTTGCTGCAACGACGCCTGCGCGTTGGCTATGCCCGTGCTGCGCGCTTAATTGAAACCATGGAAGACCAAGGAATCATCGGCCCAGCCGACGGTGCCCGCCCACGCGAAGTCCTGATATCTAGCCTCGACGAAATCAACGGCGACACAACTGACGATTTAGGCTAAAAATTAAAAAAACAGCCTAGGCGACACCACTTTAATAAGCCTTAACTGCATTGAAAAACCCCGAAGGGCTTTTCGCAGAAAAGCTCCCTTCGGGGTAGGTGTGAGTTGCAGGCCGCGTCAGGCGACGGCCCTGAGGTGGCGCTTTGACGCGCCCTTGGGCTGACGCCTGTTCTGCAGGCGGTCCGTCTTCATGGCTTCGAAGATCTCGAGTCTGGTGAAAACGGCTTGAGCTTCGACGAAGGCGTCGAGTGTGTATGTCCCAGGGGAAACACACCCGAGGGCCGCTAGCAGCTTCAGCGCCGTGTCGAGCTTGGTCTTCGTGGTACGAAGCCTGTCGCGGGGCACATCGGGGCCTCGATGGCACTCGATGTGGCTGATGGTGCTGGTGCTGATATTCGATGCCTCTGCTAGCTCGCGCTGGGTCAGACCTGCGTCATTGTGGCGCTTGTCGTACAGCTTGTGCTTTTCGGGCACAATGCCTCCTGCGATAGTAGGTACAACTCTTTGCAGCAAAAGTATCACTGCGTCTCTATATATTAGCACAAAAGCAGGCAAAAGTCAATGTACAGGTATGGTATTGTCACCTCTGGACTTATCTACAATAATTTGCTACAATCAAAGGGTTATCAACTCGGCTTGCTCAATGAAGTAAGCATCCAATATCAATTATGGATTCCAGAGGAGGAAATCTAAAATGAAAGAATACGAACTAACTGTTCTAATTCACCCCGACCTAGAGGTCGACATCGAAGCGCCGCTTGCGAAAGTGCGCGAAATTGTGACGTCAGCTGGCGGCAAGATCATCAGCGAAGATAACTGGGGCAAGAAGAAACTTGCTTACCGTATCAACAAAGAAGACTTTGCTGTTTACGTCTATATGGACGTATCGCTACCAAGTAAGGCTCCACTTAAAATCAGCAACACCCTTAACATTACCGACGAAGTCCTGCGCTACCTATTAGTCACAGTTGACGAAAAAGGCCGCAAAGCCCTAGAAGAGCAAGAATTATCTGCCAAGAACCGTGCATCTGATCAAGAAGATAAGAAAGACGAGGAGTAGAAATTATGGCAAGAAGTATTAACCAGGTCATCCTACTGGGACGCCTGACGCGCGATCCAGAACAGCGCACAACTAGCACAGGCAAAACTATTGCTAGTTTTAGCATTGCAGTTGACCGGGCTGGTCAGGACGACAGTGCCGACTTTTTCGACATTACTGCCTGGGAAAAACTTGGCGAATTGGTTATCCAATACCTAGCCAAGGGCCGCCGCGTGCTAGTTCAGGGCCGTTTGCGCCAGGACAGCTGGGACGACAAAGAAACCGGCAAAAAGCGCAGTCGCGTTGAAGTTACGGCAACTGACGTAACATTCCTCGATGGTCCCGGCGACAACGCCGAGGGCAGCGCACCACGTGCTACTTCTGCTAGTGCATCCAGCAAGAGCGACGACGTAGTCATCGAAGATATCGACGACAAACCTATTGATTTAAGTGAGATCCCATTCTAGGAGAATAATTATGGCTATTAAACGATTTAAAAAAGACACCCCAGCATTCTTTGACTACAAAGACGTCAAGACTCTGCAACGATTCATTAACATTTACGGTCAGATCGAACCAATTGGTAAGACTGGTCTATCTAGCAAGCAACAGCGTCAACTGGCCGTCGCTATCAAGCGCGCCCGCCACTTGGCATTACTACCATTCGTAACTCAGGGTTAATACCATGGCATACCAGCCAACAGATCTAAAAAAAGGTGTTGTCGTCCAGATTGACGGCAAGCCTTTTCGCGTTATCGAATACAACCAAAAGGTCATGGGCCGCGGCGGCAGTATCGTCAACGTCAAACTCAAAAACTTGATTGATGGCAGTGTTATTCCAAAGACTTTTAAGGGCCAGGACAAGATTGACGCCGCTGACGTTACCAGTCGCGCTGTACAATATTTGTATACTGACGGGACGAACTATCACTTCATGGACCCAAACACGTTTGAGCAATTTGAACTACCGGCCGATCTAGTAGAGGATTCGGCTGGCTATTTAAAGGAAGGCGAGAGCTTGAGTCTGCAGTCATTCGACGGTATTATCACCAATGTCGAACTACCCAAAAACGTTTATTTGGAAGTTACCTATGCCGAAAGCATTACAAAAGGTGACACTACCAGCAGCGTCCTCAAGGACGCCACGCTCGAAACTGGCTTAGTGGTCAAGGTCCCAGCTTTTATTAAAACTGGTGACATCATCTCTGTCGATACGACAACTGGCGATTATCGCGAACGAAAGAAGTAGGCCGCTATGCCCGATGGAGGATCGCGCGAGTTTATACCAGCGTTCTTCGTCGATGTAGTGGAAAAAGGTGAAACTTTTCCGCGCGGCAAGTGGCCGCCACATATTACACTTTTTCCGCCACTACTGGCGCCTTATTATAACTATTATGGCGACACGATGCGCGGTGTTGTTAATACATTGTCGCCGTTTGATGTCACGGTGGGCGAGGATGATCTGTTCGGGCCTGATCATAACGTGCCAGTTAAACGTATCCAAGAATCACCGAGGCTACAAGTAGTCCATACGGCATTAGTCAGGACACTCGCCAATCTGATGCACGATCCGACTTATCGTCAACCATACAATCCGCATATCACCGCTCAACCAGGTATGACGCTTGCGACTGGCGACACTGTTCATGTTGGCGGTTTTTCGGTTGTGGAGAAGGAGAGCGGTGTTTGGACGGTCGTCGACAAAATTGGTTTTAAAGGTGGTAATAATGTTAGATAAAAAGCAGAGATTAGACCAAGAATTAACGGTGCGGGGCCTAACGCCAACCAGATCGCAGGCCGAAAGCTGGATCAAAATGGGCAAGGTTGTGGTTGATGGCCGGGTCGCTTCGAAGCCAGGCACTTTTGTACGCTCGGATTCGGTGATTGAACTGGTGACAGACGAGCAGTATGTCAGTCGGGCCGGTCTCAAATTAGCGTCAGTGGCTCGTATACTTAATCTGGAGTTTAAGGATAAGATTGTCCTCGATGTCGGCAGCAGCACCGGTGGATTCACTGATTATGCCCTGCAGCACGGTGCGCGTAAGGTCTATGCCGTTGACGTTGGCACCGATCAATTGCATCCCAGTTTGCATGGCCATCCGCGGATTGAATTACATGAGAAAACTGATATTCGGGACTTCAGGATGAGTGAAACCCCAGATGTAGTAGTGATTGACGTTAGTTTTATTAGTTTGCAGGCAATTTTGCCAGCCGTGGCGCGCTTGTGTGGACCGCAGACGATGATTGCTGCTATGGCTAAGCCACAATTTGAAGCTGACTCCAAAGAGGCCAGTAAAGGTGTGATCAAAAACGACACCATGCGCCGTAATATCCTCAAACGCCTTGAGCAATTCCTGCGTGAACACTTTGTGATTATCGATAAGGCTGACAGTGAAGTCGCCGGTGCCAAGGGCAACCGTGAGCGTTTCTACAAGCTCAAGCGCCTTAGTTGAGCATTTACATTTAATTATATTTGTGCTATAGTTTGCACTAACTCGCGCCATGCCCTCACCGAGGGCAACCATGGTAGCGGGAGTGTGTGTTTTGTCGGGTTGACAGCTGTATTAAAGGCGTGTCTCCGATAGGCGCGCTTTTAACAACCCGATTCATCAACAACACTCCTGTGAAAGGGAGTAGAAGGAGAGACAGCAATGTCGCTTCGCATGAAGAACCTCGCCAGAGCTGGCGTGGTGGCCGTCGCCCTCGCGACTGGTATCGCTTTCGCGGGCTCCGCGATGGCCGAGACTCCCACGTTACCTCCGCCGCCACCGACTACGGTCGCCGGTGTCGGACACGTGGTGGTCGATCCAGCCTGTCTGGGTGCGACTGGCGTCGAGGTCACCGGGTACAACGATGTGCCTGAGTCCGGCTCGATCACTCTGATGGTTCACGACAACCTGACGGGCCAGTACATCACACTGGCCAATGTCAGCAACGGCAGCCCCGTCACCATGGGACTGCCCATGGACGTCGGACAGTCGTACAGCTTGACCGCAACTGGTCCTGGCGACTACAGCCACTTGTTCAGTGGCACGCTCGAATGCGGATCGACACCGACGCCTACACCCACTGCACCCGCAGTGGTCCCGGTGACCGCCAAGGCGGCAACCGAGTGCGCCGCAGGAAAGTATGCGTACTCGTTCACGAACCCCAACGACGTGGCCGTCATGGTCAAGTCGAGCGGGTTCGATGATGCAGTCCGGACCGAGACGGTGGTCCCCGCAGGGGGAACTGTCACGGTCGCGTCAACTCTCGACAAGCTGTACTACGAGACTTATGTCTCGGGCGTACAGGTTCCGGAGTCGGCGACGTACGTCAGCGCACCTGTCGGCCTCAAGTGCACCGTCGTGGTGTCTCCGTCTCCATCTCCGTCGACAACGACCCCTGCTGTGGTGACTCCGGTCCCCACGGCTACGTCCACTTCGACCTCGACCCCCGTGGTCAAGGCAAGGGTCGTCTCGGGACCCAAGGTCTCCACCGACTACGTCAGCAGCGTCTCGGGTTCCAGTAGGGTCTTGTGGTCGCTGCTTGCGGCGGTCGTGGCCGTTGCGGCGTTCGTGTCGGGTACTGTCATCCGTCGCCGTAAGGTGCGCGGAGGCGGCGCTCTCTGATGCGTCGACTACCGGTTGCATGTGGTGTGGGATTGGTTGTAGCTGGTCTTGTGTGGGTAGTATATCCATACGCCCAGGACTTGCTCGACCCGGTACCGACGCCACCACAGCCAGTGGTCGCATCAGTACCGTGGCCGTCGGACTCTTTCAGTCCGACGGCCACCCAAGCACCGACGGTGGCGGCGAAGCCGTCACCGTCGGTGCCGACGGCTTTACAGCCTGCTGCGAATGCGGTACCGGCATGGTTGTCGGTTCCGTCAATTGGGATTGACGAAAGCGTTCTCCCGCAAGGGCTGAACGCTGCGGGTGACCTCGAGCCGCCACCCGGACAGACCATTTGGTACACCGGGTCGGCTCGACCTGGACAGACTGGAATTTCAGTTATCGCTGGGCATGTTCAATGGGGCGCAAAGCCAGATAACTTCTGGCGCCTTGCGGACGTACCAGACGGTGCTGTATTTTCCGTCAAGTACTCTGACGGTACGCTCATCAACTTCGTAGTGGTTAGCCACGAGTCGGAGTTGAAGGATGACGTCATGCACGATCCGGCAGTCTGGGGAGTTAGTGCTATGCCAGTCCAGATTCTCGTCACGTGCGACAAGAATTCGAAGCTGGTGGGGCACCACTATCTCAACAACCTGATCGTGTTCGCCAAGCCCGTGCTGTCCTGAGATGAATCGGTCCTGCTCGCACACTCCTCATTACGAGCGTGCGAACTTACACCCCTCAGGGGACTCGTCGCAATCCAGCGGCTGAGTTCCCCGAGGGGTCTTCAATTTGTGGCATTATTTAAACGTTAAAACGAAATTCAACCACATCACCAGGCTGCATGATATATTCTTTGCCTTCGGTGCGCATTTTGCCGGCTGACTTGGCAGCTACTTCTGAACCAGCGGCAATTAAATCATCAAAGTCGACTACCTGGGCAGCAATAAAGCCGCGTTCAAAGTCGGTGTGGATAACACCGGCGGCTTGTGGGGCTGTGGCGCCTTGTTTGATTGTCCAAGCTCGAACTTCTTTTGGTCCAGCCGTTAGGTAGCTTTGCAATCCCAGGATTGAATAACTTGCCTTGATTAACTGAATTAGGCCGGTTTCATGGACGCCGTAACTTTCTAGTAGTTCGACTGCGTCAGCTTCAGGCAGTTCTTTTAATTCTTCTTCTAATTTGGCGCATACAAATATTGTTCGGGCTGGTAAAACTAATTTAGACAACTCTTCCTGTTTAGTGGAGTCTGACAGAGTAGCTTCGTCGACGTTAAAGGCATAAATGACCGGTTTGGCAGTCAGTAGATGCAGGTCATAAATTTGTTCTTCGTCTAGGCTTGGTAGGGCAGCGAGCGTCGTACCACTTTCTAGGTGACGAAGCAGTGACTCCAGATAGTCATAGGTAGCTTTGGCGGCTGGTTTAGACTTGATTTCCTTGTGTAGTTTTTGCAGACGGGTTTCGATTGTCTGCATGTCAGCCAGAATCAATTCTGTATTAATAATCTCGATATCCTTTTTAGGATCGATGTGGTCATTAACATGAATAATATCGTTGTTCTCGAAAGCCCGGACTATATGCACGATAGCTTCGCATTGGCGGATATTGGCCAGGAACTTATTACCCAGGCCTTCGCCCTTGCTGGCACCGGCGACCAGACCGGCGATATCGACAAAAGTGATTGTGGCTGGTAGTAATTTGGTCGAACCATAAAGTTGGGCCAGTTGGGCCAGTCGGTCGTCTGGTACTGGCACAACGCCGGTATTTGGCTCAATTGTAGCGAAAGGGTAGTTGGCGGCCAAGATGTCATTATTAGTGAGCGCATTAAATAATGTCGATTTGCCGACATTTGGTAGACCAACGATTCCAATAGATAGAGCCATACAATAACTATATTAACAGATATACCGCGATTTACTGATGCAAATTGGAAAGTGTTTATGTTATGATTTTTGATAGAACCATGCATAAAAAAACTATAATTATTACATTAGTAACTATTCTTATTCTATCTGGTGCCGGCGGCGCTTATTACTACATGGCATATGTGCGCAATAATAATTCTGGCTCGTCTGGTAGCCAGGTTCCGTATAGCCCGGACAATATCAGCAAACTTATAAGTCACGGAGATATGGCGCAAGCAAAAGTTGTTGTTCAAGATGAGCTTAAAAAGAACGATACCCTGGATGTTAGGCGTCAGCTTGTGACGGTAGAACTAGCGTCTAATGAGTATAGCCAGGTGATTGACACGTATTCGTCAGTTATAAGTAGTGCGCCGGCCTCGCTATCGGCCCAAGACCTCAATAATATTGCACTGGCATATGAAAAAGTTGGTGATAAAACTAATGCAGCGATATATTACCGCAAAGCCGCCGCTGTTTGGCCTACGAATGATCCTATGCATGACGCTGAAGTTGAATACCTTATAAATCAAGCTAACTTCTTGGAGGGCAAGGTTAATGCCTAATATATCAAAGTTGTTTGTCTTGCTAGCAATCGTGACCGCTGGCGCTATATTAATTATGAGCCCACTAACAACCTTTGGGTTAGCTAGCACATCGTTTCCCGCAGAATACACAGGTTACTTTTATGGCGGCTCTGCAACCACTGGAAACTTTGTTTTAACCGACTCAGTTATGGACGGTAGTACGGATAGTATTCCGGTGGCTGTTAATAGCAAGGCTACACTAATCAGTTTCATTAAGAATATCTATTATCATGGCAGTTTTCAAAACAGAATGGGTGCGGCATTTATTATCCAGACGATGCGCTCAAACGGTACTGTTTATAACAGAAATTATCCATCCGACGCCGAGGTGGATGATTGGGTGTCTCGAGTCAATAACTATCCAGGCACTATTAATTGGAACGAGAGCAAGGCTCAGGCTGGTATCAATAGCAACTCCATGAATACGTTTTATTCAGGAAGTGACGTAAGTTGGTATAGGGGGGCTGGAAGCGCATCCCCGGATGGAGTTATCGTCTTTACAAGCCCCAATGGTCACGTGGATTACATGATTAAGCGTAACTGCGGCAACCCTATTGGCAGTTTGAGCGGACTAGCTACTAACAGCTGGTCGTTGTCTGCCTCTAGTACGCCATACGTTAATGGGACTGTTGTTTCGTCGGCCAAGCCTGGCGATACAATTCAGTGGGTTAATAAGCTAAACAATAACGGCCCTGATGCGACGAGTCAAACTATATACAGTAACGTGGCTTTGTCCGGCTTTACGAATGGCTGGCCGTCACCGGTGGCGGGCGCCAATACGGGCAGCGGTCAGGGGCCAGGAACAATCCGAACGATTATTGATTATGCGACGTATGGTGTTACGCAAAATGATGTCGGGCATACATTGTGCGAAATGGTACAATACGACCCAGCCAATAGCGATGGGGCTAGGAATGGCCGAGGAAATAATGCGTGTGTCGTGATTGCCTACGGCTATACGTTGACGCCGCAAGTTTCAACAGACGTTAGTGGAGTGGTCGAGCCCGGCAGCACTGTTAATGTTACGCCAACGGTCAATAATTCTGGGCCAACAAAGAGTCAAAATACACAATGGCAGGTGACGCAGATTGTAGTTGCGCCTGGCCAAGCCGTACCAAATGCAACCGGCGGAACTTCACCGGCTGCAGTTGCACCGTGCGGCACGTATTTCAGAGCCCTGCCTAATGCGACCTGCTCTACTATTAAGAGCGGCACCAGTGTCTTCGACACTAACGGTAATGTGTTAAGCGGTGATCAGCTTGGAGTAAGTCCGGTCGTTGTGGGCGATTTGGCGATTGGTACAAAGATTTGTTTTGCTTTTTCTGTTCAGCCGAGCTCTAATAGTAGTGATGTCTGGACACACTCTGCGCCAACTTGTCTGATTATTGGCAGGAAGCCTAAAATACAAATATTGGGCGGAGACCTGTTGAGTGCTGGCGGAGTTAATACTAGTACAACAAACAAGGATATCGGTGGTACGAACTATACATTCGGTAGTTGGATAGAATATGGAATTTTTGCCGTCAAGACGATTACAGGAGCTGGATCTGGTTCGGCGTATGCTGGAGGTGGTTTGGCTAATGCTAACAACTGTAATACAAGTCAGCTCAGTTTTACAAACTCCGGCACCAGTACGTGCTCGCCCGGTACGACTATCGGTAATTATGCAAATTCAACCTCTATCCCAGATGTAGCGGCTAGCTTTCCAACAACTGGGGCCCCGGTGTTTGGCGGCGGCGATTTAACTACACAAGCTTCGGGTGTCTATACCGGCAGTGGTACGATTAATATTAGCGGCGGTAATATCGCAGCTGGTAAATGGTTTGTACTTAATGCTCCTGGCGCAACCGTTAATATTAGCGGTAATATTACGTACTTCAATGGCACAATGAATAACATTAGTGATATTCCGCAGGTTGTTATTATTGCTGGCAATATTAATATTGCCGGTAGCGCCACGCAAGTTGACTCATGGCTAGTTACTAGCGGAGCGCTAAATACTTGCTCAGATGTAGCAATAAGCGCTTCCTTGAGTTCCGATGTGTGTAATCAGCCGTTAGTCGTGAACGGCCCAGTCATGGCGGGTCAGCTATATATGCGACGCACGGCTGGGTCTGGGGCCGGCGCTGCTCACAGCGGTGACCCTGCTGAGGTATTTAACCTAAGGCCAGATGCGTATCTGTGGGCTAGCTTGAGGGCTACTGACCCTAATCGTATTCAGACGGTCTATTCCACAGAGCTACCCCCAAGGCTATAATTAGCAACTTGTCGCTTGCTTTTAACGCTAGTGCTTCTGTATAATGATAACCAATATGGCATTACTAAAAGGAGTGGGCAACTTTTTTGCGCTAGACATAGGAACTAACGCTGTTAGAGTTGTGCAGCTATCTCCTACCGGTGCCGACAGTTGGAGCTTGCAGCACTACGGTTATGTACCGGTTGACGAGAAGACTAGCGCTAGCGATTCTGCTGAAAGCCGTCGCCGCCTAGGCGAGATTATTATGACCGCGATTGGACAAAGTGGTATCAAGGAAAAGAACGTTGCTATTGGCCTGCCATCAAACAAGACATTTACGACAGTTATTGACGTGCCGATGATGGGTGAGGCCGAACTGCGTAGTACGATTAAGTATCAGGTTGATCAGTATATTCCAATGTCGGTCGACGAAGCTAAGGTAGACTGGGCTCTTCTTGGGCAGTCACTTCATGATGCCAAACAACAGGAGGTATTGTTGGCGAGTACGGCGAATGCCTATGCCGAGGAGCGTCTCGAGTTTATTGAAAGTCTGGGACTGAACGTTATTGCCGCTGAGCCAGATCCGATTGCTATGATTCGTTCGCTACTGCCTAGCGGTATCAAGGATGCACGTTTGATTATTGATGTGGGGGAGCAGTCCACGGATTTAGCGATTACTTTTGGCGATACGCCGCGCTTGGTGCGCACAATTCCTACCGGTATTCGCTCACTAATCAAAGCGGCTGTTCAGAATTTGAATGTTCAGGATGACCAGGCTCGTCAGTTCATTTTAAAGTTTGGCCTCGCACCAGATAGGCTAGAGGGCCAGGTTTATCGTGCTATCGAAAGTACGCTGGATGGCTTTGCAGCTGAACTAGTTAAATCGATCAAGTTTTTCCAGACGCGTTACCCTAACACCCCTGTCGGCGGCATCTTGTTGTCTGGTTTTGGTGCCGTTGTGCCGCAGTTTGGAGATTATGTGACGGCAAAGACAGGCGTGCCATCGAGCATTGCTAACCCTTGGCAGAAAGTTCATGTCGCAGCAGCCGATCAACAGAAGCTTGGCGGAATTGCGTCGGAGTTTGCGACCGTAATTGGTCTGGCGCAGCGGAGAAACAAGTCATGATCGAGATCAATCTTGTACCTGATGTGAAGCAAGAATTAATCAAAGCCGAGCGTATTCGTTCGACTGTAATTTCAGCGGCAATATTAATTGGAATTGTTTCCGTGGCGATTGTTACACTGCTGGCCGTCTATACTTTTGGCGTACAGGCAGTTCGTAGTTCGTTGGCTGACGATTCAATCAAAAAAGGCGGTGCTCAGCTAGCCGCTGTGACTGATCTGTCAAAAACTTTGACCATTCAGAATCAGCTGACAAAGATATCCTCAATTCACGACTCAATCAAGGTTGACTCAAGGATTTTTGATGTTCTGCAAGCCATAATTCCACCAGTACCTAATGATGTTCAGGTTTCGACACTATCAATTGACTCGTCGATTAACCAGGTAAAGATCGAAGGACAGGCCGCCAACAGCTATGCGGCTGTTGAGGTTTTCAAAAAGACGATTGAAGGTGCCCAGGTTAAGTACTCGGACGGCACGGCTAACCAGTCTGTCTCCTTGGCTACAAATGTGAGTACTGGCGACACTAGCTATGGCGAAGATTCGACCGGAGCTAAAGTTCTACGTTTTACGTTGACTTTTGATTATGCACCAGAGCTATTCTCGCCGCTATCCAAGAACGTATCAGTCGTGATTGCTAACCAGGGCAATGCTACAGATTCGTATTTGGGCGTGCCGAAGAGTATCTTTGTTGATCGCGCGAAGGACATAGGAGGTACCACCAATGGCTAATAAAGATGCAGCTATGAGGAAGCGCGCGCAAATTGCGAAAGCTAATCGTACGATGTTTATCTGGGTTGCGGTAATATCGGTAATTGTTGGATTTGCTTTAGTCGGGTCAATTTTCTTGACTCAGAAGTTGTTTTTCAACGAAAAGGTTCTCGCCGAGAAAGACAAGACAATCGCCACGCTCAAGGCCGATAACAATAATGTCAGCGCTCTTGAGGCCCAGGTACGCGTTCTGGATACTAACCAGGCGCTAATCGATGCCAAGGCTAAGCCAACCGACCAGGCCATTCAAGTAATCCTCGACGCTTTGCCGTCAGACGCAAACTCGCTGGCACTAGGCGCATCTCTGCAGGATAAGCTACTGAGTGGTATTAGTGGCTTAACGCTCGTGTCTTTGCAAGTTGACCCTGTAGTTGGAGTCGAGACTTCATCAACTGATCTAACAGTTCAGAACGCATCTCCGGTTACTACTGGCGACCAGAACCAGATTACCTTTAGGTTCTCTGTGAAGGGCAGCGATGCATCTCTCAAGGAGGCTTTGACGCGTCTAGAACGGTCTATTAGAGCAATCGACATCTTGTCCTTAAAGATTGAGAGCCAGAATGGCACACGACTTATGACGGTTGAGGCAAGAGCATTTTATGAACCCGCTAGGACGGTTGGATTAAAGGATAAGGTAATAAAGCCATGAAGAAGTCAGATGTAGCAATGATAATACTGATCGCATCGGTGAGCGTCATGATAGCTTATTTTGTTGCTAATAGCTTCCTTGGCGGTAGTGCAAACACGAAGCAGGTCGTCAAGACAATTGATCCAATAGACTCGAAGATAGTCGATCCAAACCCCGAGATTTTTAATACCAATGCGATTAACCCTTCTGTTGAAGTTCAAATCAACGGTACTTCATCACAATCAGGTACACAGTAGGGTGGTGTCCGTATGGCTCTTCTAACTAGCGATATCCAAGACAAGTTAGTCAATCTATTAATCAGTGAAGGCCTTGTCACGAAAGACAAGCTGAGCGAGGCTGGCACAAAAGCATCTTCGACTAATAAGCCGCTACTAGCTATCTTAACTGGCGAGAAAATAGTCGATGACGAGATGTTAACTCATGCCATCGCACAGGTTTCAGGTGTGCCATATGTCAATCTTACGAATAGCCTAATTGATCAAAATGTCCTATCTCTGTTACCAGAGGATATTGCCGAAAGGTTTATGGCTGTTCCTCTGGCTGAAGTTCAGAACCGGTTAGCTGTCGCCATGATTGATGCAAATAATGTCCAGGCGGTCGATTACTTGGCTAATCGTATCCAACGCCCGCTCAAGGTCTTTATGGCTTCAGAGGCCGGTGTTCGGCATGTTCTAGACCAGTATCGGACAGACCTTTCCAGTGTCGATGAGGCGGCCGAAGCGAGCCAGGCAGAAGCTAATTTGGACTCAGATAAAGATGTAAAAACTATTGTTCAGGATTCACCGATCAGCAAGGCTCTCAGTACGATTCTAGAGTACGCCGTTAAGTCGCGTGCCAGCGATGTGCACGTCGAGCCGTTAGAAGGTTCGCTAAAGATCAGGGTGCGCGTTGATGGCGTGTTGCGTGAAATTATGCAACTACCAAAGAGTATCGAGCCAGCCCTGGTGAGTCGAATAAAAATCTTATCCAACCTAAAGATTGACGAGCATCGAGTTCCGCAAGATGGTCAGTTCACAGTAAAGGTGGCGAACAAGGAAGTTGACCTGCGTATTGCCATTAGTCCCGTCGTTTGGGGTGAACAGGTGGTGATTCGTCTACTTGATAAATCGGGTAATTCTTTCAATATTGAAGAAATGGGCTATGCTGGTCGGGCGCTCCGGGCAATCCGTCACGGGATTAAGCATCCGAACGGCATGGTGTTAACATCAGGTCCGACAGGTAGCGGTAAGTCGACTAGTTTGTATGCATTAATCAAGGAAATCAAGAACGACACCGTTAATATTGTAACTTTAGAGGATCCGGTTGAGTACAAAATGGAGGGGGTTAACCAAATTCAGGTTAACGCCGACGTGGGCCTAACTTTTGCAAATGGACTACGCTCTATATTGCGTCAGGACCCAGATGTAGTTATGGTTGGTGAGATTCGCGATGGCGAGACGGCCAGCTTGGCCGTGCAGGCTGCTCTGACGGGTCACTTAGTGTTTAGTACCCTTCACACTAATAGCGCAGCCGGTGTGTTGCCGCGCTTGCTAGATATGGGTATTGAGCCGTTTTTGATTGCTAGTACTGTGAACACGATTATTGGTCAGCGACTTGTGCGACGGGTTTCGCCAAAAAGAGAGACTTATCAGTCCAACCCGATTGAAACGCAGAATATATTGACTACAATTGGCCATTTGTTACCAAAAACGGCTGCCGACGTAGCCGCGGTTTCGCAAGATTTAGGCTATAAAGACTTGCCCCTGGCAGGCC
>JAJYAA010000006.1:0-363 GCA_021779755.1 bacterium
TCTCCGTGGCGGACTTACCTACGACTGCGACAATTTTGAAATTAACGTCTTCTATTTTTTTAGCCGTCAGGGCCTGCAGAGCAGCCGGGTCATTCTGCGCTACAGCCTGCTGAATCTGGTCTTGGGTGACACTCGGTGTACGCTCTAGGTGAATTGTAACTGTCTGTCCAATGGCAGCCCTGTCATCTGCAAAGCCTAGTAATGGTACGTACACTTCAGGTAATGCGATTTGATTATCGGCAATTGAAGTCCTAAGCGGCGGCAAACTACCTGCTAGAACTGTCTGCGTCACACCTGCGTCATATGTAGTCACGTCGACTGTATACTTTTTTTGCCCACTGCGTGTCAGATACTGAGCACTAA
>JAJYAA010000006.1:373-24550 GCA_021779755.1 bacterium
CGTAATGCTTGCGATGTCACTACGCTTGGCGATAGCATCAATGTCGGCCTGACTTAACTGCTTCACACTGGCGCCATTTGGCCGCGAGATGATACTAGTGTCTGGGTTATACTCCTGTGGTCCAGTCTTGCCGCCCTGAAACAGGCTATTGTCTTTGGCAATCGCCAGAACCTGTGGATCAATATTACTGGTTAGCAGCGTGTTGGCATACTGGCGTGCGCCTTCGCCTGCAGCAAGAGCAATCGTCAGCGTAAAAGCACCGACGGCAATTGCCAAGCTAGTTAGAATTGTTCGAGCCTTAGCGTGCTTGAGACTACGGCCCGCACGTCGAATTATGTCAGTTGTTCTCATTATTTCTTACCACCTTTTCCGCCCATTAAACGCTCAAGTTTGCCGTCTTTGATATAAATCCTCATATCACATTTGGCGGCTAGTTCTTCGTCATGAGTCACGATTACTAGAGTACTGCCACCTTGTTTATTTAAACCAAATAACAGCTTCTCAACAGTTGACCCTGTCAGTGTGTCCAAGTTGCCAGTTGGCTCATCGGCAAAAATAATCCTTGGCTGATTAACAACAGCACGGGCAATTGCTAAGCGCTGCTTCTGCCCACCAGACAAATTACGTGCTTTTTGCTTTTCCTTATCACTCAAGCCAACGACACGCAAAGCTGCCGCAACACGCTTTTTACGTACTCTAGCTGACAAATTAGCTATCTCTAGGGGTAGAGCGACGTTTTCGTATGATGACTCATTAGCTTGGACAAAAAAAGCTTGAAAAATAAAACCAATCTTCTCTGAGCGAAACTTATCAACAGCTTTTTGTTTCAGCTTCAATATATCAACACCGTCAATCAGCACCTCGCCCTTTTCTGGACGGTCCAGCCCACTCATAGCATGCATTAACGTCGACTTACCCGAGCCAGACTTACCAACGATAGCGACACTTGCGCCGTCCGGGATTGTAAAGCTAATATCATTGAGCGCAACAAAGGCATTCTGCTTTTTGCCATAAGTTTTAGTCACATTTCGAATTTCAATCATAATCCCCCTTTAGGCACTGCTCATATTAGTATATCAAAATAGCCGCTCAATGGCGGCTATTTTGATGGAGTTGGCTAGCATTTATGCGCCGGTGTGTGATGGTATATCGTTAACCCAGTTTACAAAGCCCTCGATATAGCTTTTTGCATCAGCTTCGGGACCGAGCGCTAATTTGCCGTCAGTATCAAATACATCATCAGCGACCACTAAGGTAATTGACTGGTCTGTATAGAGTGGTGACTTAAACCATTCAACGATCGACTCTAGCGCCGCTTGAGCAAACTTGGTGCCGTTTGGACTAATCGTAGCGCCGACAATACCAGTTGGCTTACCGCCCCACGAATTACTACCCCATGGCCTAGAACCCCAGTCGATAGCATTTTTTAATACGCCGGTAAATGAGTGATTGTATTCTGGTGTAACGAACAAGACTGCATCGGCTGCCTCAACTTTGTCTTTTAAAGACTGGGCTGCAGCTGGAAAATCAGCTTCCAGGTCCTGACTAAATAGCGGTAGGCTGGCGATGTCGATATAGTCAAACTCAGTCCCCTCTGGCGCTAATCGCTCGAGGTTTTTTGCAAGCAAGTTATTGATTGATTCCGCACGGATACTTCCGACGACGACGGCAATTTTGGTCATATGATATATATCTCCTTCTATAGAGCTATTCTTAAATTATTACTATATTAAGTATAGTACTGAAAGCTATATAAAAGCAAGCGTTTTATCCGAGATTAATGTCTGGATAGATATCACGAGTCGTAGAATCTACTTCGGAACGTAGTTGAGGAAACGGCACCCCTTCGCGAGCGGTAACACCTTCAAAAATCCAAAAAACACGCTCACTAAATCCCCAACCACAAGCTGGCGGCATACCGTATTCCAACATTTCAACGAAGTCGATATCTAACATCATCGCCTCGTCATCACCACTGTCGCGCATGTTTTGCTGATCGATGAAACGCTCCAACTGATCAATCGGATCGTTTAACTCCGAGAAACCATTGCCAAGTTCACTGCCGGCAATAATTGGCTGAAAACGCTGAACCGTGCGCTCATCATCGGGATTAGCTTTTGCCAGCGGACTAATGAATTTTGGTGTGTTAATTAACCAGACGGGCCCCGCTACATCTTTGCGAATATTCTTCCACAGCTTATCAATACCGCGCGCGCGATTCTCGGTCTGTTCAACTTCTAGGTTATTGTCTCGAAGGGCCTGCTTGACCTCGTCAAGCGTCGACTCGTGCACATCAATACCGTAACGCTCTTTGATGACTGTTGCATAATCCCACACTTCCCACTCGGCCGCCATATCGATTTTCTTGCCATCAAGCTCGAATTGTAATGTGCCAAATGTTGCCCGAAGGACATATTTATACATATCAGTCATAAACTTCATACCGTCCTGCCAGTTGGCATAGGCCCAGTACCATTCCATGGCTACGTGCTCTGGTAGGTGTTCATCGCTATAGTTTTCATTTCTAAAGCGCGGCCCAATGTCATAGACTTTCTCGTAACCAGCACCGAGCAGACGCTTGAGCGGCAATTCATGACTAATCCTAAGGTAAAAGTCCTGATCGAGAGCATCCATATGAGTCACAAAAGGATTAGCGTCCGCTCCACCAGTAGTATGCTCAAGTACTGGTATATTAATCTCTATAAAGTCATGTTGGTTCAGAAAGTCACGTGTGGCCTGCCAAAACTTGCTGCGGCGCACGAAACGATCACGCACCTCTTGGTTAACGTTCATATCAACATAACGGCGGCGCATGCGCTCTTCTTTGTTTGTAAAACCCTCCTGTGCGCTCGGCATTGGCCTTAGCGCCTTCGCCAAGAAGCGCAAACTCCTCACAAAAATTGATGTTTCACCGGTCTTACTCTTGATAACCTCGCCCGTGGCTTCAACGAAATCGCCGGTATCTAATAACGGCAAGTCAGCCAGTGCTAGCTGGTTGCTGTTAACATCACGTTCGGACACTTGGCCGTCCTGCAGAAATAGCTGAATTTCACCGCTAAAGTCCTTGACGACGATAAATGCTAATTTGCCAAATTTACGGATACCCGTAATCCGGCCAACCACTGTCGCTGTCTGACCTTCAAGTTCATCAAAATGATTAATAATATCACCCGTGAGGTGCGTGCGCTTAACTTCGGCCGGAAAAGGGTTAAAGCCTAACTGTTTTAGATCGCCAAGCTTACGAAGTCGCTCATCCCTGAAATCTTTTAGTGTTGCCATATCTTACGTAGTATACCATACGAAAACACCGCCACCACGAACAATGACGGTATTAAATTTGATAATTTAGAGCGCTCAGTCGATTAGCTGATGCCGATAATCGTGTAGGTTACGCTACCTTTTGGTGTCGTAATAGTTGCGGTATCGTCAACTTTTTTACCAAAAATTGATTCGCCGATTGGCGATTCATTGCTGACCTTGCCAGCCAATGGATCAGCCTCAACCGGACCAACGACGGTATATGTAACGGTTTTTTTGCCGTTTTTGAGAGTGACCTTGCTACCAAGTGACACCTTAGATTTACTACCTGATTTCATTAAGTCAGAGTTCAAGAGAATATCTTCGATTTCGGCGATACGGCTCTCGAGCAAACCCTGCTCTTCACGAGCAGCGTCATATTCAGCATTCTCGCTGAGGTCACCGAAGTCACGCGCTTCTGCGATCTTTTCAGCAATTGCGCCACGACCAGCCTTGAGTCGCAGTAATTCTGCCTCTAGGTCTTTCTTGCCTTCTGTGGTGATCTGATACATCTTTTTCATATTTATTATTCCTTTACCTAATCATAAATGGCGCCATTATGGGCCCAATAAACACTACATATAGCGTAGCCTCTCAAACGATAACTACGGTTAGCTCAGTTTAGCAAGCAGCTGCTCGCGTGTCAATATCTTTGTTTCGCCCGAGGCTCGAATGGTTAATTCGTAATTATTACCAGACAACAATCTATCGCTAACAGTCACCCTAAAGGGTATGCCCATCAGCTCGCTATCGGCAAATTTCGTTCCAGGACGCTCATCTCGATCATCATATATAACCTCTATACCGCGACCTACTAGCTCGTCATAAAGTTCATCAGCATGCCCGACTGACTCCGGGCTACCAATACTCACTAGGTAAACTTTGGCAGGAGCGACATTCTCGGGCCAAACTAGGCCTTTGTCGTCACTGAAGTGCTCGGCAATAACGCCCATTAGCCTGCTTGGGCCAATTCCATAGCTACCCATAATGACAGGTTTAACACTGCCATCCTCGTCTGTAAACGTCAACTGCAGCGGCTCACTAAACCTGGTACCAAGCGTAAAGATATTACCAACCTCGACCGCCGTCTCTTCAACTAGTTCGCTGCGTTCAACGCCAAGTTCAGCCAGAACCTCATCGTTATAAACTTCTTCGTTAATCGCCAATTGTTTGGCTTTGTGGATATATATCTTATCCTCACCGACCGGACTAACTGTTTGAAACTCATGACTAAACTTCGCAAAGCTACCGCCACTAGCAAAAGTTTTGTATGTTGAGTCGCCCAAGCCTAGTTGTTTATAAATACGCAAATACGCATCAGTAATCTTTTCATAAAAAGCGTCATGTTCAGCCATAGTCCGACTAAAGCTATAGAGGTCCTTCATCCAAAACTCACGTCCGCGCATCAGTCCACTTTTAGCGCGCAGTTCGTTGCGGAACTTAATTTGGAACTGATAAGGATAGACTGGCAAATCCTTATAGCTGTGAATGTATTCCTTCATCAGATGAGTCAGTGGCTCTTCGTGTGTTGGCGCAAGCCCCAATTGAACGCCACCAGCCAGCTCTGTCTTGAACCAGACGTCCATCACATCGTCATCCCACCTACCCGACTTCTCCCAAACGTCTTTCTGCTGAAGAGCAGTCAAGCTAATTTCACTACCGCCAACAATATTCATTTCGGCACGGATAATATTAATAATTTTATCTAGGACAATTTTGCCAAGTGGCAAATACGTATAAACGCCCGCCATCTCTTTGTGCACAAAGCCGGCCCTTATTAAGAGTTGGGCATTTTTCGATACTTCGTCAGCTGGCGCGTTTTTTGTAGTCTTGGTAAATAGTTTTGTAAGTCTCATATTATGCTCCTAGTGTATGTAATAATGTTGGATTAATAAAGAGTATATAAAACGCTATGCCATTTTTGGTCATATGCAGCAGGATGGAAGCCCATAAGCTGCCCGTGTTCTGGCGCAGCAGCGACATCACAACACTCAAGGCAAAAGTATCGATCGCCAGGTTCCAGGCTCCATGGACCGCCCCAAACAATACGCTGGTTGCCAATATCGCCACCCAAACTGGCACAAACTTCCTCAACTTGCCTAGCAAATATCCCCGAAAGATTGTTTCTTCGGCAACAGGCGCAATCACTACCAATGTAATAAAGGCCAAAAAATACTCGTAGCCAAAGTTTAATTGGCTAAAACCAGTATCCTGGGGCTGGCTAGCATTAAACCATGGCAGAAAGCTCGTTGCCAGAAAAGTTAAACTCGCAGACAAAACAAAATAAATCACCAACCCGGCTGGCGCCATTAGAACGTCTGTCCATGTCGGTAAACGATCTAAACCAACGTCATTCAGGGTGGTTTTACGCTTTTTGAGCAGCCACGGCAGGCCAATGACCAGTCCCAGCGTCACGATATAGATCAGAGCTGCAATGGCAGTCTCGAGAACTGTAGGGTCAATAGCGCCAAAAGGCACATGAATGAGCTTCAGTAACCAGATCAGAGCCACTATAACTACTTGTGCCATAGCAAAGCTGACAAATACCCATGCAAGCAAAGCAATTAACAAAACTGTTCTGCGTTTCCAAGACATCGCGGGGCTTGCCATCGCAATCTTGTCACTGCTAGAAGATTTTTGTAACATCAGCAATCGTCACCAGGACAACGAGGCCCATTAATATTAAAAACCCAGTTGCTTGTATTTTTTCTTCGGTGTCTTTGGTCAGTGGTCGTTTCATTAATCTGAACAACGCCATCGTAAACCACCTACCACCGTCTAGGGCCGGTATAGGCAAAACATTCATAACCGCCAATGTCAGCGAGATGATAGCCGACAAAAAGACAAATTGAGTTAAACCTGCTTGTTCGGCTTGCGGGAATATCGTTCCTAGGATACCAATTGGCCCCGCTACACTCTGACTAACCGATTTAATATCAGTACTTGCGGCATTACGCGTGGCTGCGTCTGGACTAAGCTGCAAGAATATACCGCTCGCCAGATTACCTACCACGCCACCGAGACCCTCGAGTGTTGCCCATGTCATCTGACCGGTCGTTACGACACCGACGATTGGCGCCGACCAAGTGGCTTTGATAAGCTCGCGTTGCCCTAAGCTAGCGCCAAGTATACTGCCTGTTGTGTCATCACGGAGTGTGACTTTTGTAGTTTGCTCAACCCCGCCGCGACTATATATAACCTCTATTGTTTGACCTTTATATACCTTCGTCAGGTTAATTAGTTCCTCGCTTGATGGTACTGGCTGACCTGAAAAACGAATAATTTTGTCGCCCGCTTTTAACCCAGCCTGTGCTGCAGGATAATTACTAGTCAGGCCAACGATTTCAACTGGCTGTTGGACTAAATTAGTGTCGCCAGCGACCGAAAATTGATTAGGCAAAACTTTTGGCAAACCGGTAACCGCGAGAACTGATAGCAAAATAGCTGCAACCAACCAGTTTACTAGTACACCAGCGAGCAATATCCTAGTTTTTTGCCAAAACGTCGCCGCACCGTAATCGCTTTTGTTACTGGCCGCATCGTGTTCACCCTGTAGTTTGACAAAACCGCCAAGCGGCAGCCAGTTCAAGCTAAATAGAACGCCATTTTTTAACTTACGACTCCAGGCACGAGGCGGAAAGCCAATACCAAACTCTTCGACCACAACCCCATTGCGCCTAGCGATAAAAGCATGACCTAGTTCATGTACGACAACTAAAAAGACCAGAACTATTAAGCCCAAAACAACGCCAAAAACTAACTCCATCTAACCCCCAAACCGCCTATGTCGCGTATTGTATTCATTTAGTATATCTGTCACATCGTCTTTTGTCATATCTGGCCACAATTTGTCCAGGAAGAGAAATTCACTATAAGCCGAACGCCACAGCATAAAATTACTAATACGCTGATCACCGCCCGTACGAACGATCATGTCGAGGGCTGGCACTTCTGGCGCGTATAAATTCTGTTCAACTAAATCGGGCGTTATATCATCAAGTGCAACTTTGGCTTGAACAATTTTTTTAACCGCATCGGCAATTTCTAATTGTCCACCATAGTTAAAACACACCGCCATAGTCCCGCCTGTATTATTTGCCGTCTGACTCTCAGCTTCCTTGATTGCATCTAATATCTTCTGATCGACGCGTTCTGTTGTCCCTAGGACTAATAGTTTAATGTTATTTTCTTGAAAAATATGCAGATCAGACTTTAATAGTCGCAACACCAAACCCATTAACTTCTTAACTTCACTTTCGTTGCGTTTCCAGTTCTCAGTGCTAAAAATATAGACAGAAACGAATTCAACACCCGCATCAAATGATGCTTTGGCTATATCATGAATGGCATTATAGCCCGCCAAGTGTCCTTCATATGTCGGAATTCCATGCTTCTTTGCCCAGCGTCGATTACCGTCAATAATATAGCCGACATGCTTTGGTGTAGTATCGTTTACTTTAGTGTTCATATACGCCCTCTCGTCTCATCAAGCTGCTCAGCTGAAAAACTTGGATCCTTAACGCGTTGAATAAATGTCATTATACGGTCAAGATATCTTTTTCTTTGAGTCGAAAGATTTCATCTATTTTAATGTTATAGGACGATATATCGTCGTCTATGCCCTTTTCGATACGCTTGACATCATCTTCGGACAGTTCCTTGGCTTCTTTCCTGCGCTTTGCCTCTTTGAGGGCATCCTGGCGAATGTTACGAAGGGCAATGCGAGTCTCCTCGACTTTTTCACTTGCCTGTTTGACGAGCATCTTGCGACGATCTTCGGTCAGGGCTGGCACTGGAACACGAATAATATGGCCGTCATCACTAGGGTTAAAGCCCAAGCTTTGATCGGCGCGTATTGCTGCACTAATTGCCTGCATGTTACTTGGATCAAATGGAGTTACTTGCAACATCTGTGCTTCTGGGGCTGTAATATTGGCGGCCTGGTTAAGAGGCATCTGAACACCGTAAACGGTAACTTTAATACCATCAAGCTGACCTGGATGGGCACGTCCGGTACGAACCTTTTTTAGCTCATCTTCGAAATGCGCGATCGCTAGTTCAAATTTTTCTTCATATGGTTTGGTATCAAACATATTCCTCTTTTCTTGTATGTATTTATTATAACAAATATCGCCCACTAGGGGCGATATATCGTACGTATATGTTAGTGGCTATTCGCTAACGCCGAGTTCAATACGCTTGAACTGTCGAATTACTAAGTTCTCACCCAGCAGCGCAACGTTCTCTTTTAGGAAATCATTGACTGTCTGCTTGTCATTCTTGATGTAAGTTTGAGTTAACAGAACTTTTTCTTCGAAATGCTTTTTAACTTGACCGTCGACGATCTTGTCAGCTAGCTCAGCTGGCTTGCCTTCGGCAATCACACGCTCTTTGGCTTCGGCACGAACTCGCTCTAACTCTTCGGCTGGAATGTCTGCCTCGGATACATAAACAGGTGCCATAGCAGCAATCTGCAAAGCAATCTCGTGAGCAAATGTCTTGAAACTATCAAGGCGGGCTACGAAATCAGTTTCACAGTTAACTTCAACTAGTACACCGATACGTCCGCTGTGGACATAGCTATCGATTACACCTTCTCGAGCTTCACGGTCACCTTTTTTCTCGGCTTTCGTTAAACCTTTTTTACGAAGCGCCTCTAGGGCTTTATCGAAATCACCATTAGCCTCAACTAGCGCAGCCTTTGCATCGGTCAGACCAATACCAGAGAGTTCTTTTAGTTTTTTAATGTCGTCAATTGATACGCTCATTGATTATTTCTCCTCTGTTTCAACTGTCTTTGCTACGCCCTTACCTTCACGAATAGCGGCGGCGGCGTAATCAAGCAGCAACTGAATGCCCTTAATCGCATCGTCGTTGCCTGGAATAACATAGTCAACTAGGGTCGGATCAGCATTAGTATCAACAACAGCAACGACCGGTATGCCGAGAGTTTTTGCCTCTTTTATTGCGTTGATATCACCAATAACATCAATAACGAATAACGCACCTGGTTTGCCGTTTAAATCCTTGATGCCACCGTATTTCAGGTTCAAAGCGTCAATCTCTTCCTGAAAGCGTTGAACTTCTAGTTTATTGTATCGCTTTTCCAAATCACCAGACGCCATGCGCTTTTCAAGATCTTTTAGCTTCTTGATTTGCTGTCCAACTGTTGCGATGTTGGTCAAAATACCGCCAAGCCAACGCTCGGTTACAAACGGCTGATCTATTGATTCAGCAACAGTCTTGACGATGTCCTTGGTGTGCTTTTTGGTACCGACAAACAGAACTTGCTTGCCACCAGCAACTACCTTTGTCAAAAATGGCAAAGCAGCGTCTAGGCCCTCGACTGTTTTAGTCAAGTCAATAATGTGGCTATCCTGGCGTTTGCTATGAATGTATGGCGCCATTTTAGGGTGCCAACGGCTGGTCTTGTGACCAAAGTGTACGCCTGCTTCGAACAGGTCTTTAATATCGACAGTTACTGCCATAATGTTTCGAACTCCTTGTTCCTCGCCCATGCGCCTGAAGGTTTCAGGTGGTTATCGCGCGGGTTGTGTCATTAAAAATTGTTACCGTGCTATTATAACCCTTTAGGCGATAAATCTCAATAGTAAAACCGGCTAGCAGTCACATTCCACTAAACCCTTTGACATTTCAGCCGAAAACAGATACAATAACCCAGATATGAAAACCAATTTACACCCAACCGAATATCGTCCCGTCGTATTTAGCGATGACGTGGCTGGGTTTGCGTTTTTGACACAGTCTACTGCGCAGACCACCGAAACCATTGCCTGGGAAGATGGCAACGAGTATCCACTCGTTAAAGTCCACATCTCGAGCGCCTCTCACCCATTCTTTACCGGTGAAGAGAAGATCATCGACACCGAAGGTCGTGTTGATCGTTACAAAGCTAAGTTTGCCGCCGCTGAGGCTCGCAAAGCTGCTCTTGCTAGCAAAGCCAAAAAGGCCAATGCTACAAAGGCTAAAAAAGCCGCCGCTCAGGAATAACGACCAACCTAAAAAGAGACTACCTATGCGTAGTCTCTTTTTATATGCGATAATAGGAGCAATATGCCAAAGATTAGTCTAAACATTAATGAACTACAAGCCGAAAAGCAACTTCTGGGCGATTTCTTAGCGCGCCCCGATGCCTATACTGACGAGGATTATACTAGCAAGAATAAACGATTCACAGAGCTTGATGCTATTTTAGAAAAAGCCCTCTTGCGCCAAACGCTTGAAGCTCAGTTAATAGAGGCTAAGGAGCTGTCGAGCGGCAATGACGAATTGGCCGAAGTCGCCAAGCTTGAAGTTAGCGATATCGGCGAACGCCTTGAAAAACTCGAAAATGACCTGTTTGTTATGTTGGCGCCCCGCGACCCGAACGACGAAAAGAACGTTATTATCGAAATTCGCGCCGGTGCTGGTGGCGATGAGGCTAGTTTGTTTGCAGCCGAACTATACCGCATGTATTTACGCTACTGCGAAACACACAATCTGCGCAGTGAACTAATCAGTGAGAGCGCCAATGACACTGGTGGATACAAAGAAGTTATTTTTAGTGTCAAAGGCGACTCGCCATATGCTCAATTGAAGTTTGAGTCTGGTGTGCACCGCGTCCAGCGTGTTCCAGCAACCGAATCTCAGGGTCGCATCCATACCAGTACCGTCACTGTTGCCGTACTGCCAGAAGCTGCCGAGACTGACATCGAGATTAACCCAGCCGACCTGCGAATCGATATCTACCGCGCTAGTGGCCACGGCGGACAATCAGTTAACACAACCGATAGTGCCGTTCGTATCACCCATGTTCCGTCTGGCCTAGTTGTTACCAACCAGGATGAAAAGTCGCAAACCAAGAACAAAGAAAAAGCCATGAGTGTTTTGCGCTCACGTTTATTGCAACAGAAAATTGACGAAGAACGCTCCACTCTCGATGCTCAGCGTCGTAGTTTAATCGGTAGCGGTGATCGCAGTGAAAAGATTCGTACCTATAACTTTCCACAGGACCGTATCACCGATCACCGCATCGGCTACAGCCGCAGCGGCATCCCTCAGGCTATGAACGGCGCTATCGAGGATATAATCGAACATCTACAAGCTTATGAACGCGAACTGGCAGCCGCCAATGCTAGCAATTAACACCTGGCTAATAGCCGCCAGTGAACAACTACGCGAAGTTGACATAGCAAGCTCCCGGCTGGACGCCGAGATAATTTTGGCGCACACACTGCGCAAAGGACGCACATATCTGCATGCTCATGGGGATGAGTTACTGGACGCTCGACACCAAGAAGTTGCCGGCGCTCGCTTGGCCTTGCGCCTCGACCGCGTTCCGCTTGCTTATATTATTGGACACAAAGAATTCTACGGGCGAAGGTTTAAAGTCACAACCGCAACACTAATCCCCCGGCCCGAATCCGAAGACATCATAACTGTTGTCAAGAAGTTAATTCCTCCCACTATTGCACATTCAACACCCACTAAACTGATTGACGTCGGTACCGGTAGCGGCTGTCTGGGCATTACTCTGAAGCTCGAGTTGCCAGAACTCGATGTTACACTAACCGACATCAGTCAGCAGGCGCTCAATGTTGCCCGATCAAATGCCAAAGCGCTCCAGGTAGATGTTAAGTTCCTGCGCAGCAACTTACTCCAAGATTTTCCATTGAAAGTTGACCTGATCGTCGCCAACCTACCCTACGTCGATCCAGACTGGGATCGTTCTCGCGAGACTGACTACGAACCACCTGAAGCGCTTTTTGCAGCCGAAGGCGGTATGGCACTCATGCTTCAGCTAATCAACCAAGCGCCTAGCAGACTTCAGCCCGGTGGCTACCTAATATTAGAGGCCGACCCAGTACAACACCCTCAATTAACAGCCCACGCTAAAAGCTTGAAGCTCGATTTAGTAATCACCAATCATTACTGTCTAGCGTTTAAACAGTCTTAAATACCAACCGCAACATTAATGCCGAACAAGTTGAGAATTAACGGCAGTACAACAATAATCCCAAACGTGAACAAAATCGGCAACATAACATCATTGCGACGAATCTTTTTGTGATGATAGTAGGCGTCATAGCACTTCCATGCGATTGCCCCAATACACAGCACCGTCAGCGCAATGCGTGGCAGAATAACACCATCGATACCAAATAGCGCATAGCCAACCGTCCAGTGATAAGCCAGCCAACCGATTTCGGCTAGCGTTAGGCCCCATAGCTGACTCATAAATAGTATATGAGTTTCTTCGCTATAACTCGACAATATATGGCGTGCCGTGGAATAACCGATCAACCACATCGCTAGAACAACCACCATAAGTGGCAGATTGAACGCCAGCATGTAAAGTGAGGCAACGCCAACAAAAAGCGCTACGCCAGCTTGAGCAATCATGAATGATCGCTTAGATCGAGGTTTCAACAGCAATAACCACACGATATATAGTAACGTTAGCGAAACGACGATAAACAACCGCTGTCCTGACACTACAATATCGCTATAGGCCGAAAACAAAAAGACAACAAAGCTTACACTAACGATAAAGTCCACAAGATTACTCTGTACGTTAACAAACCAGTATCTCGGTCTAACGGCAAAAACCCGCCACTTGCTAAGTAACACCAGGCCAACAGCTGGCCAAGGCGATTCTGTTGCCCTAATTAATAGAACAACTGCAATAGCCAATGCAATATTGAGACTAACATACACCACTTCACTCAGGAAAGAACGACGCCTGACAGTTTTAAGAAATTCCATATCTATATATATTATAACACGCTAGCGTAGTGTCTATTTAGGACTAGTCCCATACACTATCACAAAACTAACATCACCATTAACAGCCAGAGGTACACCTGATGTTTTAATTACAGCGTTTGAATACAGGGACTTCAGGGCATCAAGCGTTGCTGTCTTTGTGTTGTCGCGGACATATATCTCGACATCGCTATAATTACCAGTTGGCGCATTGTCTACAAGCGAAACATTAAAGCCCTTAGCCTTTAGAGTATCAGCGGCGCTCTGTGCTACGCCAACGGTGTCAGAACCGTTCAGTACGACGATCTTGGCATTCTCACGCGTTACCGGGTTACTAGACAGATTCTGTGCAATGAATGCCTTGATGTCAGTGTAGTCATATATTCCGGCCGACGGCATAACTACACTCGCACCGTTGTAATTACCAGACGTCACGACACTTTTATCACCGTCCTGGAGGCTGATGAGGTGAATGTCGCTAGATTTAATCTCGGAACCAAGTTGCATCAAAGTCCGAATTTCTTTTGTCTCGATGTTAGTACGCAAGTTCTTGCCAAGCGCATCAATTAAGCCCGTAACCTTACCGATGTTTGATAATGTCCCAGTGGTGACAGCCTTGTCCTTAAGGGCGAGAATAATCTTTTGCTGGTTTTTTTCACGATCAAAGTTCGAATTACTCAAACCATAAGTTGGCGCAACATCACCACGTGCCATTGCTAGGTATAGCGCATGTGCACCATCGAGGTGATGAACGCCATTATCATACTTCACCAGATAACATGTGTAGTTACAGCGCCAGTCGAAATTCCTGTCCAGGATACCGGGATCACCATTACTGCCCTGTATATCAACGTCAACTCCACCGACGGCATCAACCGCCTCCTTAATAACTGTATTATTGACGTGAATACCGTATTGAATATCAAGGCCGAATATATTGCCAACAAATGCCTGCGTTTCTGTTAGGCGTTTCTGCTCATCAGCGGCGCTGTTGTAATTATCACTAACACAATTGAAATATTCGTTAATCTTGCCAGCATATCCACTGTTGCATGCCATGCCGTACTTAACATACAGGTCACGCGGCACACTGAACATATAGGCGTTTTTGTTGGTCTGATCAATACTCAGTACCATCATAGAGTCGGTCAGGTATGCTCCGCCGTGTCCTGGGTCATCCTCTGAAGTTCCTAGTATCAAGAAGTTGCTGCGGCCATTGCTGTCCTGCTTTAAGGGCTGGTTCTGAACCAAATCTAATATACTACCCTTGAATATATTGCCACCAGCAGCCAAGAACTTATAGCCTACATAACCACCCAGCCCAAGGCCGGCAATTAATAATAGTATAAAGAACCACTTAATAATCCGCCTAACAGGCCTGCGTCGTTTAGGTGATTTGCTGAGGTTTTGTCGACTTCTACGAAATAGGTGCTTTTTGTGAACAGAGCCGCCATCGTCAATCTGACGTAGCGAATCATCGATATCAGACCGGCCTAAACCACTACGCTCACGTGGCACGCCCGCCCTCTGAGCATCGTTGTCACCAGTGTGAAGCGACCGGTCAATGGGTTGAACCTTGAATTTCGCATGGTTATCATGAAGTTCACCCAATTGGCTTCCGTTTCTCCTGGGCACAAAGCCGTCGATAGTGGGTCCCTTATTTTTCATAAATACTCATACTACTATACCTAATTTAAGCATTAATTTGAACAACCAAGTCATAAGCGGTACCTACCGTTAAGTGTTTAAACCATGTATAATAACCTGACATGGAAGCATCATTTCTAGAAAGACATCCTTTTATCAAAGACGCACTTAATATAAGTGTTTTTGTGGTTCTGGTTCTGATCGGTACTCTACTTATAAATACATTCGTATTCCGCAGTTTTAGTGTGATTGGCCCAAGTATGGAAAAAACGCTTTATACCGGTGACCGCCTGATTGTTGATCGTCTACCTGTAACGTGGGCTCACCTGCAAAACAAGACTTATATACCTAGTCGAGGCCAAATTATTGTATTCAAGAATCCGCAATATAGCCAAGGTATGACTGATGAGTACATCGTCAAGCGCGTAATTGCCTTTCCGGGTGAACATATCGTACTAAAAGACGGCCATTATACGGTCTACAACAGTCAGTACCCTAATGGCTTTAATCCAGATGACGCTAACCACGGCGAGCCAGGTAGTCCAACATCCGGAGCAGTTGACGAGATAGTACCAGACGGCGAATTATTTGTCTCGGGCGATCACCGCGAGGGTAACTATTCACTCGATTCACGCAATGGACTCGGTACTATACCTTATTATGATGTTGTCGGCCCAGTTAGCCTGCGCCTATATCCGTTCAATAAAATACGAACATTCTAACCCTGGCAGGTTAGCCTACTTTATTCCGTATCGAGCATCTTTTGAATGCGTTTGAATTCTTCGTCGCTGCCAAATTTAATAACGATCTGACCCGCACCTCTAGAATTAGTACGTACCTGCACATCAGCTGCTAGACGCTTGGCAATACGGCGCGTGTCATCAGCGTAAGGTTCTTCGTGAATCACCTTTTTGAGCTGTCGGGTATCAGTTTCATCGGCCTTTTTAAGCTGGACTATGTATTGTTCAGTTTGACGTGAACTCCATTGTTCGCGAATAATACGTGGCAGTAACTGCTTGATTAGGTTCTCGTCTAGGCCAACTAGCGGCCGCACCTGGCCTTCGTTAACCTTGCCTTCAGCCAGAGCCGTTCTAACCTCTAGAGGTAGCCTGAGCAGTCTAAGCGTATTGCTAACGGCACTAACTGATTTCTTGCCGACACGCTTGCCGATTTCATCAAGAGTTAAATTAAACTGGTCGCGCAACTTCATATACGCCGTAGCGGTTTCAATAATATTTAGGTCGCGACGTTGCAAGTTTTCGATCAATGAAAGCTCGAGCTTGTGTTGACCACTGAGCGTTCGTACTAAAGCTGGAATTTTATCGAGACCGGCAAGTTTTGATGCACGAAAACGACGTTCACCGGCGACGATCTGATAATTGCTACCATGCGGCATTACGACAATCGGCTGCAATATGCCGTGTTCTTTGATTGAAGCCGCTAAATCCTCAATCGAAGCCTCGTCGAATTGTCGCCTAGGCTGTTCTGGATCGGCAACGATTTGACTTAACTTAATCTGGCGCAGTTCACTAACCTGCTCGTCCTGGGTGGCTGTCGGGTCAAAGGATTCATCCAACAGATCGACCGGAATTAACGATTCGAAACCTCGACCAAGTCCTTTTTTATTTGACACTGACACGCTCCAAAACCTCCTTGGCAAGAGCTTTGTACGCCCTTGAGCCTTTTGAAAATTTATCATAAACACCAACCGGCAAACCATGGCTAGGTGCCTCAGCTAGACGGATATTACGGGGAATCGTCGACTTAAATACCTTACCCGGAAAGTGTTTCTTGATCTCTTCGTGAACCTGCCCGCTCAGAGTCGTACGAGAATCAATCATCGTCGGTAAGACACCTAATAGCTCAAGCATTGGGTTCATCGCCTTACGGACCAACTTCATAGTCTCTAGCAACTGCCCCAAGCCCTCTAGAGCATAAAACTCGGCCTGCACTGGCAGTAGTACATACTGTGCGGCGATCAAACCATTCACCGTCAGAAGGCTCAGGCTTGGTGGACTGTCAATTAATATGAAGTCATATTCAGCCGTACTGGCATCAATCGCCGACTTTAGTCGCGAGAAGCGTTTATCAGCCTGGGCTAACTGCACCTCTGTATTAGCCAGCACTGGCGTCGATGGCGCAACAAATAGATTCTTGTGAGTAGTTGATATAACGACTTTATCGAGTTCTGTTGTTTCCATTACAACATCAGCCATAGTCAATGTCATCGCTTGCTTGTCAAAGCCCAGTCCACTCGTAGCATTCCCTTGAGGATCAAAGTCGATAAGCAAGGTCTTTTTGCCCATTTTGGCCAAATAGTAAGCCAAATTGACCGCAGTCGTAGTCTTGCCAACACCGCCCTTTTGATTGGTTACCGAAATTACCGTCGCCACGTGTCTGTTTCCCTCTCTCTTTTGCCTAATTATACCATGAGCGCATATAAAAATCTCCGCCTGATGGCGGAGATTTTTATTGATTATTTGATTGAGGTAATTTCAATCTTTGAATACTTTTGGCGATGACCGCTCTCTTTGTGAACACGCTTTTTCGCTTTATAGCGAATGATGCGTATTTTATCGCCTTTAACTAGGTCTTCAACAACCTTGGCTGATACTTTCACACCTTTGACAGTTGGTGCGCCGACGGTGGTTTTGTCACCATCAATCACCAACAGCGCGTCTAGAGTGAGCTCTTTAGTTCCTTCCGGGAGGAGGTCCACCAGGAGGGTCTCTTTTTCGGCAACAACGAATTGTTTGCCACCGATCTTAACGACTGCTTTTGACATTATAATTCCTTATATTTATTAATCAATCAGTTGCCTATTGTAACAGAGATGGGGCGCCTAGGCAATAGCCTTATATTTGTCCGCCGCCATACAGGGCAACAAGCATTACAACAAGTGACATCATACCAGCAGCCTTGATTAGGCCATGATGGCGTCGCCACGATCGATTAAATGCTTTCGGTAGTTTGTTACGGTACAGGTGCGCCGTAAACGCCACGCCAGCCATGACGATTAGTAGTATAACTGATCCGAGCGCGGCCGGTGTTAATGATTGCAATGACATGCCGATACGTGTGATCACACTGATTGGCCGCGTCGTCGCAGGTGCGGCTGTTACTCCACTAGCCTGGGCTCCGGCCACCGCTACGTCGCCAGCTGGTCTACCGTATAATGCAACAATCAACAACGTGTTTTCACCCTTGAGTTTGCCGCTCATAACCGCAAAGCCCACGTCGGTATAATGGACGTCGAGTATGTTGGCGCGGTGCTCGGGCGAAGCCATCCAAGCAGTTGTGGCAGCGTCGGCTGTCGTGAAGTTCTTTGCCAGATTTTCGCCAGCATATGAATAGTTATAGCCCACTTTGCTAAACCAAGCCCATGGCGTCGTGCCATCAGGGGCTGCGTGAGCCCAGTATTGTTGCTTGAACATGTCATTGGCTTTTTGATAGGCAGCCTCAGATAACTTCACGTTAAGTTTGAGCGCCGGTAAATTCTGCGCAATGCGCTGTGCATTTGTCGTGTCGAGCAACGCGTTATTAGTAACCGAAACCTGCGCCCCCAGAACGTTGCCGGTCGAGGCAATATTATACCCAGCCTGCAAGCCAACTATTAACAACAACACCGTCAATATGCCGTATCGCCTAATTAAATGCGGACGATATTGATTACCTTTGTGTGGAACAAACACCATTTTTGCGTGATGCCTGATCTGTTTGTGAAGCTTCATCACTTTTTTGCCGTTAAACTTTCTTGATTATAGGCCCGCTATTACCCTACAACTGTAACATTACATAACATAGGTATCAATCAGCTGCATATAGTCAAATCAATTACAGATGTAGCTTATGTATATCGTTGTGATTAAGTCCGTAATAGTGCGCGATCTCGTGCCAGAGGGTGTGTTTGATTTGTTCGAATAGCTGGTCGGGAGTGTTAGTCACAGCCAAAATCGGGTTCTTGAAAAGTGTAATTTTGTCTGGCAACACAAAAGTATACCCCGCCCCACGTTTGGTCAGCGGAATACCTTCGTATAGTCCCAGCAACAAACTACCAGGCTGTAGATCGGACTTTTTACGCTGATGCTCGTCCGGATCATCGGCATAAACAATTGCTACATTATCGAGGCCCTGAATATATTTCTGCGGTAGCTCGCTCATCGCACGACTAATCAGGCTATCAAACTCATCATCAGTTAGATTCATGTACTAAGTATACAGTTTATTTGTCAGAGAAATTGAACCACTCGGGGTCTTCATGAATATCATGCTCGACTTGGTTCCAAAACGTTTCCAGACTGGCTCCATCAACATCCTTTTTTAGGTCAATTTCTTGACGAACCTGATGCTCAGGCGGAATTTCATCCAGGTCAGAGGCTGGATCGATTGGTTGAAACTGTAAAAATTTTAGTAATGACATATGTTTGTTTTATCCGAATTTACTACAGATAGATTATCACAAACATTATGATTTGTCAAGACTACTGGGCTTTTTGCAGGGTAACCGTCAGTTCAACACCGTCGATTTTGGCCGTCGTCGTGTACTTATACTCACTGTCGTCAAGCGATGAGGCAAGCGTTTCGTCGCATATTTCATCACGGTGCTGTTTAATCGCGGCCTGCAGGTCGTCGTCAGCCGTAATGAGCCCTAGCTCGATACGATCATCGACGTTCAGGCCAGCGTCCTTGCGGGCTGCTTGGACGTATCGAATCACCTCGCGCATTAGACCTTCGCGCTTTAAAGCCGGCGTTAGCTTGGTATCAATCTCTAGCTCTGGACCAACTTTCACTTCCTTGACGTTGAGCTCGTCTTTCAAAATGTCGACAAAGTTAACAAACTCACCTAGCGACGGAACTGTCACGCTAGCGAGTGGTTGACGAACCTTTAGCTTACCCTGAGCTCGCATCCCAAGGCCTTGATTAACATAGTCGCGCACCTCAGCCATCTCTTTGATAACCAACTCGTCAACATGACCAGCACTCAACCAATCTTCTAGGTGAATACTCTCGCGACCAGTCAGCTTCTGGTACATCTCGTCGGCCAAGAACGGCGTAAATGGCGCCAGCACAAAGCATAACCTCACTAGTACATAGTGGAGCGTTTTGTAAGCATCGGCCTTGTCACCATCATCCTCTGACTTCCAGAAACGACGACGACTACGACGCACATACCAGTTGCTTGCATCGTCTAGAAAAGGCAATATTGGGCTCATGGCATCTGGTAAATTATAGGCATCCATATTACGCTCGACATCACCAACCAACTGATGCAAACGGCTAACAATCCAAATGTCCATCGGGTTAGAGCCCTCGTGAATTGGGTCGGTCAAGTTACCGTCGTATTCCCAACCGTCAACGTCTGCATACATAGTAAAGAAGTCGTACATATTCCAGGCCATACCGAGTTTACGCGCCACATCACCAACTTCTTTGTCCTGAAGCACAAAGTCTTCGCCGTTGAGTAGCGGCGAGCTCATCAACAGGAATCGCAATGAGTCAGACGAAAACTTATCCATTAACTCATTTGGATCTGTGTAATTGCCGTAACTCTTACTCATCTTGCGGCCGTCATTACCAGCAACGTTACCAGTTACGATCACGTTTTTGAATGAATTTTCACCAAATAGCGCTACGCTCATGGCATGCATATAGTAAAACCATGCTCGAACTTGACCAATATATTCGACAATAAAGTCACCCGGGAAATTATCCTCAAATTTAGCTTTGTTTTCGAATGGATAATGGAACTGCGCAAACGGCATACTACCGGCTTCAAACCAGCTGTCCATAACTTTGTCGATACGCGTATATTCTATGCCGTCAATCGTAAACTTAACATCATCAACCCAAGGGCGGTGGTAATCATCAAGCTCAACGCCAGACAATTCCTTTAATTCAGCATACGACCCAACTACTTTAATCTGCTCATTGCCATCTGCGTCTGTTCCCTTCCAAACCGGCATAGCCGTTGCCCAGAAACGATCGCGGCTGATGTTCCAGTCAGGCGCTTGCTCGACCGTCTTTTCAAAACGACCGTGTTTGACGTGTCCTGGGAACCAATTTATGCCACCGTTTTTCTCTAGCATTTTCTCGCGCTGACCATCGATGTCCATGAACCAACTTGGATGTGCGCGGTACATGAGCCTCGTACCGCAGCGGTGACAGTGCGGGTAACTGTGTTGAATGTAGTCGATCTTCCAGACGACACCACTTTCTTTGAGGTCTTTGGCAATCTGCTTGTTGATTAACCAAACATTCTGACCAGCCCAATCGCCTTCTTTGAATATGCCATTCTCGTCAATCGTATGAATAACGGGAATCTTATTTGCACGCGCCAACGCAAAGTCCTCTTCACCATACGCCGGTGCAATGTGCACGATACCCGTTCCGTCTTCGTGGCTAACATAGTCAGCATTCCAGATTTTGTGAGCATTCTGACCCTGGTCTCCGAACAAAGGCTGGTAAGTCTTACCGACTAGCTCTGAGCCCTTGAATTCCCGAACAACTTGATACGGCAAGACTTGGTGTTTTTCATCAGTAAATACTTTTGCAGCTAAATCTTTGGCAACAATCAACTTTTCACCATCCAGTTCGACTTCTAAATATACAAGTTTCTGGTTGACCGCTAGAGCCGTGTTAGCCGACAATGTCCAGGGCGTAGTTGTCCAAGCTAGTAACGAAGAGTCGCTACCGGATAATTTGAACTTTACATACACACTAGGATCAGTAACGTCCTTATAAGAGCCTGTGTCCATCGTGACCTCTGCTTTTGATAAAGGCGTCGCGTCAAGCGTACAGTACATTAATACTTTTTCGCCTTCGTAAATTTTGCCCTTCTCGTATAGGGTTTTAAAAGCCCACCAGACAGATTCCATGTAATCTTTGTCCATGGTTTTGTATGATCCCTTGAAGTCTACCCAACGACCAACACGGTCGACTGTGTCTTCCCATTCGCTACTGGTTTGGACCATATTGGCACGACACGCCAGGATGTACTTTTCAATTCCATATTCAATCACTTCTTCGCGGCTGCTAAGGCCAAGTTTTTTCTCGGTAAAGCGTTCTGCCGGCAAACCGTGACAATCCCAACCCCAGACTCGCTCGACTCGCTTGCCTTTCATAGTCTGATAACGCGGCACAGCGTCTTTGACGATACTAGAAAGTAGCGTTCCATGGTGCGGAACACCAGAAATAAACGGTGGGCCGTCATAAAATACATAGCTATTGTCGACCGAACGTTGATTAACCGACTTTTCGAAAGTCTTGTTTGCCTTCCACGTTTGGATTAAGTCTTTCTCGTACTCGAGTGCTCGGCGACGGCTGTTGGCTTTAAACTTCATTTGTTTCCTTTCTTTAAAAAACAAAAAATCCCTGTTTAGTCACTGGAATCCGCAATTGCGGACGGTACCATCCAGTTTCTAAAAAGAGATTCTTCTTAGCGCTTAGTTGTTCGATCTAACGCGTCGATTAACGTCTGGTTCTACTTTCCGGGATGGATTTCTTCCAGAAACATTCGCGGCTGATAACCGCTCATCTGTTATTAAACAGAATGTTATGCTTTTAGTTTACGCTATTATCGCAAATATGCAAAGTCACCGATCGACTATTGTACGTAATAACTGACTTCACTGATCGTAGGTAACGGCAATCCAACCCAAGTATTTTGCATCGTACTGTCGTCGGCTACAGCTATAACGGTCGGATATTCGACGATGTCATACGCCCGACAGAACTGCTCGCCATCAGGTTGATCTGGGTCTAAAGTTTCCAAGACATGTCCTGTTTGGTGTTCGAAATCACGTAAATAATCCAGCACAGGTCGTGCATGATCGCTGTCGTTTTTGTAAACAATAACGACCTTCATATAGTTTATTTGTCCGTCTTGTTTTTACGTCGATGTTCGAGAATTTTTACAAAGTCATCGAGTGTTTTGAACTCATGATAGACGCTCGCAAAACGAACATACGCGACTTCGTTACGACTAGCTAGCTCATCCAGAACCTTGTCGCCAATTTGCTTCGACGTAATCTCGTTCTCGCCAATACCGTACAGGGCGTCCTCAATGACGTTGATCATTTCCTCAACTTCAACTTCCGAAGAAAAGAATTTACCAACCGAGCGTTTAATCGCAATAGCTAACTTGTCACGATCGAATAATTCACGTTTGCCGTCCTTTTTAATAACAGCTAGGTTTGGTTTCTCGACGCGCTCATAGGTCGTAAAGCGTTTACCGTCTGGCGACTCGCGGCGACGGCGAATAGTTACGCCATCACTCACCTCGCGTGATTCGATGACCCTACTATCGCCAATATTATACTTGGCCATATACTAAGACTCCTTGTCGTCGGAATGCTTATTCTTTTTGCGACGACGCAGGAAAGCTGGAGTGTCAGACTCTTCGTCTTCTTCGTTAGGTTGATTCCAGATGTCATGAGTGTTCTCTTCGGTAAAAGCCGCGGTTGCGTCCTTGTGGTCGAGGTTCAAATCAATCGCACTCACCGCCTCGTCCGAAAGCTTCGAGTCATCCTGAGATGATACATTTGCGGTTGCTGGTTCTTGGTGGAAGTAAGCCGAGTCAAAACCGGTCGCAATGACTGTAATAATTAACTCGTCTTCGAGTTCAGGCTTAAGTGTTGCACCAAAGATGATATTAGCATCAGGTGAAACCGCACTAGTGATTATCTCGGCAGCTTCTTGAATTTCACTCATGCTCATATCGTAACCACCCGTAACGTTGAATAGTACGCCCTTGGCACCATCAATCGATACTTCAATTAGCGGCGACTCAATTGCCTGTTGAGCAGCTTGGGCGGCACGATTGTCGCCGCTAGCACGGCCAATCCCCATAAGGGCTGATCCGGCATTACTCATGATCGCCTTGACATCGGCAAAGTCCAGGTTAATCAAACCATGTTCGGTGATTAATTCTGAAATTCCCTGTACACCCTGGCGCAAAACATCATCGGCAATTTTGAAAGTTTCAAGTAGTGGCGTACGGCGATCAATTGTCTGTAGCAGGCGGTCATTTGGAATAGTAATCAGCGTATCAACCTGGCGACCAAGTTGGTTAATTGCCCATTCGGCATTTTGACGACGCTTTTCGCCCTCAAAGCTGAATGGTTTAGTAGCGACACCAACCACTAGGATGCCCAGTTCGCGAGCAATCTCGGCCACGATATGACCAGCACCACTACCGGTACCGCCACCAGCACCAATCGTTACAAAAATCATATCAGCACCGCTAATGGCTTCGCGGATTTCATCACGCGATTCATTAGCCGCAGCTTCACCAGTCGAAGGGTCGGCACCCGCACCCAGACCACCCGTAACAGTGTGTCCTAGGTGTAATTTAATGTCAGCTTTTGAATTATGGAGAGCTTGGGCATCAGTATTCATAGCAATGAACTGCACGCCAGATAAGCCGGCGTCTTTCATTCTATTAACGGCCGAACCGCCAGCACCACCTAC
>JAJYAA010000007.1 GCA_021779755.1 bacterium
TATCAATTTTGGCCGGGATATCAACAAAAGAATGCTTCGGCAAGCGAACATATTGCGTTGTACCTATAACATCAACAGTTGCCACTATGCGTTGTCCTTTCTTGCTGAAATTGCACTGGCTATTAAGCCGGCTTCACTGTCGTTAGTGTCAATTAAGAAATCTAGTGCCGAATAATCGTAGGCTGGTTGATATTGACGATTATTAACAAGGGCTTCCCTAGCCCGCTGGCGACGTTCAGCGCTATCTTCAAACCTAGTGTAGTCGGAAAACTCACTTTTGGTATTTTCGTAATCAAGAATTTCTTGAGGTGATTTTTGTAATAATTCAGACATCTTCTATATTATAGCACTTATGGCTAAAATAGTCAATCCGTTAATCAACCGCTTTAGAACTGTCCTAGAATCTCTTTTTGTCTACGGCTTAGCTTCGTAGGCGTATCAACAATCACGCTGACAATATGTGGACCGCGCTTGTCGCTACGGATATGCGGCACCCCATGATTAGACAACTTGAAGTCAGTACCAGATTGAGTACCGGCTGGAACTTTCATCCTGACTGTACCGTCGACGGTTTCGACGTCAATTTCGGTACCGAGCGCAGCGTCAACCATGCTAACATGCTCTTCCGATAGAATAATGTCGCCTTCGCGAGTAAAGTGCTTGTGAGCCTTAACTCGTATGTGGACATACAAATCACCTTTTTCGCCACCACCTATGGCCTCACCGTGGCCATGTAGACGAATCGTAGCGCCGTCATCGATACCGGCTGGCACCTTGAGGTTAACGCTGCGCTTGCGGCGTTCAGTGCCCTTACCGCGACAAACTGTACAAACCTTTTCTGGCACCTTACCGCGACCGCTACAGGTTTCACATGTGACATTCTGCTGAATCTGGCCGAACATTGTATTCATAATGCGTGCTTGCTGACCGGCACCCTTACAGGTTGGACAAATTTTCATCTCGTAGCCTGGTTCAACCGTCGTGCCGTGACAATGCGAACATTCATCATCCATATCTAGCTCAATTTTCTCTTCAACACCAAAGACGGCCTCTTCGAAAGTTAGCTGCAAGCTAACTTCGACATCACGTCCGCGCTGCGGGCCGCGACGCTGCTGCCCACCACCAAAGAATTGGCCAAAAATATCACCTAGTCCACCATCGCCAAAGTCAAAGTGGACGTTTTGGCCACCAAAGCCGCCAAAACCTTCAAACGGATTACCGCCGGCACCCGACCCATTTGCTCCACCGACACCGGCGTGTCCAAACTGGTCATAGCGTTGGCGTTTTTGACTATCTTTTAGAACTTCGTACGCCTCACTGACTTCTTTGAACTTAGTCTCGTCACCACCTTCTTTATCGGGGTGATACTTAACAGCCGCCTTGCGATAGGCTTTTTTGATTTCATCAGCAGAGGCAGTTTTGCTGATACCTAAAATTTCGTAATAATCTCGCTTTGTCATCTGTATCTATGATATAAAACTAGCACTCAATATGCAAGAGTGCTAAGGCAAAACCCCGCCGATTTTCACCGACGGGGTTTATTCGTTGCGATATTATATTTACTTTTTATCTTCGTCGATAACTTCACCCTCAACAGGCTCATCATCTTTTTTGGTTTCACCTTCAGCTGGGGCTTCTTCTTTGGCGGCTGATTCATACATCTTGGCGCCAATTGGCATGATCGCGTCATTTAGAGCTTTGGCAGCAGCCTCTAACTCCTCTTTATCATCAGAGTCTTTGTGCTTTTTAGCCTCTTCGACGGCATCAGTAATGACCTTTTTGTCGTCATCGCTAATTTTGTCCTTGAATTCATCTGGCATTTTCTCGGCCTGATAAATAGTACTCTCTAAGCTGTTGCGAGCATCGATTGCCTCACGCTTTTTCTTGTCTTCGTCAGCGTGGGCTTCGGCGTCTTTGGCAGCTTTTTCGATGTCTTCTTTTGATAGGTTACCGCTGTTAGAAATCGTAATACTCTGCTCTTTACCAGTACCCTTATCCTTGGCCGTAACGTTCAAGATACCGTTGGCGTCAATATTAAACGTAACTTCAATCTGAGGCACACCACGAGGTGCTGGTGCGATACCGTCAAGCGTAAAGCGACCAAGTGACTTGTTGTCAGCGGCCATCTCGCGTTCACCCTGAGTGACATGAATCTCAACCTGTGGCTGATTATCGGCAGCCGTACTAAATGTCTCTGATTTTGAAGTCGGTACAGTCGTGTTACGTTCGATTAATTTAGTTGCAACACCGCCCATAGTCTCAATACCTAACGACAGGGGAGTCACATCCAGCAATAGAACGTCCTTGACGTCACCGGCGAGCACACCACCTTGAATAGCTGCACCAATAGCTACAACCTCATCGGGGTTGACGCCCTTGAGCGGATCTTTGCCAAAGATTGACTTAACTTTTTCGACGACAATTGGCATACGGGTCATACCACCAACTAGTACGATTTCGTCAATCTCGTTAGCCTTTAGGCCGGCATCCTTGAGGGCCTTTTCAACTGGGTCAGCTAGGCGATCGATCAAGTCTTTAACCAACTCTTCAAGTTTGCTACGAGTCAGTTTGTATTCGAAGTGTTTCGGACCCTCGGCGTCAGCAGTTAAGAACGGCAAGTTGATCTCGGTCTCGTTGGTACTTGATAGCTCTTTTTTAGCTTTTTCAGCTTCGTCTTTGAGGCGTTGCATAGCGGCTTTGTCGCTCTTTAGATCAATACCTTCGTTGTTTTTAAACACGTCCAGGAAGTGGTTAACGATGCGGTTATCAAAGTCCTCACCACCCAGGTGTGTATCACCGTTAGTTGACTTGACTTCAAAGACACCGTCACCAAGTTCCAAGACAGAAACGTCGAACGTACCACCACCGAGGTCAAAAACAACAATCTTTTCGTCTTTTTTGCTGTCTAGGCCATAGGCAAGGGCAGCGGCAGTCGGTTCGTTAATAATGCGCTTAACTTCGAGTCCAGCAATCTTACCGGCGTCTTTGGTAGCTTGGCGCTGCGAATCGTCAAAGTAAGCCGGTACTGTAATGACAGCTTCGGTAACTTTTTCACCTAGGAATGCTTCAGCATCAGCTTTTAGCTTCGACAGAATCATAGCCGAAACTTCCTCTGGAGAATAATCAGAGTCGCCCATCTTTACAGCCACACCATCGCCCTTTTTAATAATTTCGTAAGGCATGATGTCGTGATCAGTCTGGACTTCTTTGTCGCCAAATTTACGTCCAATTAGACGCTTAACGCCGTAAATGGTATTTTTAGCGTTAGTAACACGCTGTCGTTGAGCAACTTGGCCAACTAAACGCTCGCCTTTTTTGTTGATAGCCACAACACTTGGCGTCGTACGGTTACCTTCGGCATTAGCAATAACATCGGGCTTGCCAGCCACCATATAAGCAACGGCACTGTTAGTTGTACCGAGGTCGATTCCAATAATTTTACCCATTTATGATTTCTCCTATTCGTTATAAAAATTCATATTGTCTTTAACAATTTTAGCACTCTAATATAGAGATTGCCAATATCTTGATTATATATAAATTAGCACTCTAATGTCAAGAGTGCTAATTAAGAATTCAGCGGGGGAGTGTTCGACTCTAATTCGTCGCCCGACTCGCCAAGTACTGACCTGCGCGCCTGGCGATTTCGGCAGCTTCGTCAGTAGCAACCACCATGACTGGCTTGCTCTCACTAGTACCCAAGTTAACCGCCTCTTTTGGCTCAAAAGTATCGTCATTCACTTGTTTGTCATAGTTAAAGCCAAGGTACTGCAAATCATCAAGGATACGGCTACGTATAATCGCCGATCGCTCACCGATAGTTGCCGTAAATACCAGGCAGTCAACGCCACCCAGACTTGCGGCCATCTGGCCAATCGCCTGTTGAATACGATAAACAAAGAGTTTTAAGGCTAGTTTAGCTCGCCCGTCACCCTGCTCTTCACTAGCTAGCAGCTGGCGGATATCGTTCGAGCTACCGCTTACACCAGACAAACCACTCTTTTTATTCAGATACTCTTCCAGGCCATCGTCAGATAAGTTTAGCTCACGCTTGATCGCTAGCGCTGCTGATACGTCAATCGTACCGCTACGCGAAGCCATCATCAGACCTTCTAGCGGCGTGTAGCCCATGGTCGTATCAACACTTTTACCATCACCTACAGCAGTCAGACTACTGCCGCTACCCAGGTGGCAAATGATGGTTTTTGGCTGCAAGATATTGTCGGACTGCATACGCCGAACAACTGATTCGATCGAGATACCATGATATCCGTAACGTAAAATATCAAATTTTTCAGCTAAATCAACGTCTATACCATAGTGCCACGCCCAGGTTGGTTTCGTCGAATGGAAGGCGCTATCTGAAACCGTAATGACAGGAATACCCTCAAAGTAGGTCTCGAGGTGCTTAATCTCGGCCAAGACGGTCGTCACATGTAGTGGCGCCTTTTGCTGCACACCTTCAAGCGCCGTAATAATATCATCCGTGACAGCTTCGTCCTGCATGAAACGTTTGCTTGGAGCTACAACACGAATACCAACAGCAGATAGAGTCTCGTCATCGCCAATAATTTTATATTCATGTAGCAACGGCAAAATATAACGAGAGACATTACTTAGGTCGCTATCATCGTAGCTTTTTGGATATTTCTCACCGCCATACTCAACTTTGCCGACTACACCACCATCAACAAATTCAAAGTTGATGGTGGCTCTGTTTTTGCCATCTGCGAACAAGGCGTATTTACGACTTGCACTACCGGGGTTTACTACCAATATTAATGATTCTGCCATTCGTCTATCTCCGGTAATTACTACCTTTTAGTTATATTTACTGCGTGCTCATATCTGATACATTCAATACTACCAGTATACCCCATACACACATCTGATAGACTGTGACATAAATCACATATCTGCGCTATCTATCTCTATTGGCGCGTAACCTTCACCATAGCATGACGGATTGGCTGACCGCCTAGCGTATAGCCGGCCTGCAGTTCTTCGGCAATAACTTCATGCTCACCCTCCGCCTCATCATCAAACTGAATCGCTTCGTGTAGGTCAGGGTTAAAAGCAGTGCCCGGCTTGGCGTCAATACGTTTTAAGTTTAGGCTGTCGAGTGATTTCTCGAGGTTTTTAACTAGGCCAGTTACACTTTTGACCCATGTGTGCTCCTGGATGTCGGCTGGAGTGTAGGCAATCGCCCGCTCGATATTGTCTATTACTGGCAACAGTTTCAAGATTGCGCTCGCCTGACCTGATTCACGCGCCAGTGACTTTTCAGCATCACTGCGTTTACGATAGTTCTCAAAGTCAGCTCGAGTACGTTGCAAGTCCTGCGTCAGTTCATTCAACTTTTCGTCAAACTCAAGTTCTTTTTTAGTCTTTTTTGCTTTATCTGCCATATAATACCTACTAATTTTCCCTAAAGTACTTCTTCTAACATTGCCCCAGCGTGACGGACTAGGCGCATAACCTTGGCATAGCTTTGGCGCGTCGAACCAAGTACGCCAATATAGCTGTTATCGCTATAAGGTGAGCGGAAACGGCTAATGATCAAACTAGCACCGCTACTTTTGCCAATTGGATTCTCGCTACCAATAAAAACATTGAGCGGTTCATTTGGCACCGCCTCGCGTAACCACGGCTCTAAGTTATCCAGTAGTTGCGCCACTGCCTGGGCGTGATTGCCACCGGCAAATTCTGGTTGAGCAAACAAATTACCAATGCCGCTTAGGTACAGTTCATCGCCTATCGTCGCTAGACCTAAATTATGCGTCAAATCAACTAGGCTATCGACAGCACTGCGAATTGCCCGATCGGCCCGGTTGGCCTGTGTGTTAACCCTCGTTTCAATCGCTCTCGCACTGCGATCGAGTAACAAAGGCGGCTCATCATTCAGGTGTGCTTCGTTCAGCGTGTTGACATAGAAACGATAGCCAGCATCAGTCGGCACGCGACCAGCACTAGTGTGGGGTTGCATAATGAAGCCCATTTCTTCTAGACGGGCCATCTCGCTACGAATCGTCGCACTCGATACGCCAAATAACTTGGCCAGCATCACGCTACCAATCGGCGCCGCAATTTCGGCATGCTGCTCGATAATTGCTGCCAGAATCTGAATCTGTCGATCTGTCATAGCGCTATTGTAGCGCGATTTAGCACTCGATGTCAATGAGTGCCAGGGTGGCTGCGCCTTGCATCAATCAGTAGTTGTCGCGCTACCTCCCTGGCTATATCATCATGTCCATCATCCACCACTCCGCTCGTAACCTGACCATCGATTATCATAGCAGCCTCGTTAGGGGCATCGTTTAGCACAAAGTAAAAATGATGGCCAAACAGACCAGTCTCTAGGACTCGGATCGCAGTATCCATGCGGTTATGTAGCTCTTCCTGCGTCATAACTTCACGAGCCGTCAGACGCCGCATCCACTCTTCGTAACTCGGTGGAACTACAAAAAACATTTTTGTATCCGGTTTTGACTTTAAGATATTTGCAGTACCGGCAATATCAACTTCATTAATTGGAATCTTGCCACTCTGGCGCGCTCTTTCGAGCTCTCGGATACTAATACCCGAGACCTGTTGGTTATGAATAATTTCGGCTTCTAGGAACTTACCTTCTCTGAGGTCACTTAATATTTCGTCTTCAGTTCTGAAATAATACTGGACGCCGTCCTTTTCTAACTCGCCATCGCGAATTTTGGGCGGACGTGTCGTATCGGAAATAATAAAGTGGTACCGACCCGTGGCAACCAGATGATTAATAATTGTATTGCGCCCAGCTCCACTCACCCCAAGCAAAATTACCAACTCGATAGAGCTCAGTGTGTCAATAGCCTCGCCAATAGGCTTATAGTCACTTAGAACTTTTCGAAAATCGTCGATATACTTCAAATGAAAATTCATGTAGGACTTATTGTAGCAGCTCTTGGCCCGCCACCGCTAGGCGCCCAAAATGTTCGGCTACTTTTTGCTGGACTATTTGCTAATCCCGCTTCAACATGACAGTAAAAGCCTCGGATGGAATATCAACTTTGCCAAAGCGCTTCATACGCTTCTTGCCTTTTGCTTGCTTGGCGAGAACTTTCTTTTTGCGCGTGACGTCACCACCGTATAGTCCAGTTGTTACGTCCTTACGATAAGCTGACAAATCAGCCCGTGCGATAAACTTACCGCCAATCGCTGCCTGCAGAGCAACCTGAAAATTCTGACGCGGAATAACGTCCTTTAATTTATCGACGATTTCGCGCCCCAGACGTTGCGATTCTGAGCGATGCGCCATAATGCTAAGGGCATCAATCATCTGACCGGCAACGTAAAAATCAATCCTGACCAAATCCTCAGCCCTATAATCATCAAGTTCGTAGTTAAATGAACCGTAACCACTAGTCACCGACTTTAACTGATCATAGAAGTCCGTTAGCAAATTAGCCAGCGGCGCCGCAAAGCTGATCAAGGCCTGCTCGTCGATATAACTTAAGTTACTTTGCTGACCGCGCTTGTTAATAATCAACTGCAAAACAGCGCCGATATATTTTTGCGGTACGACAATCTCGCCCTTGATCCATGGCTCGCGAATTTCTTTGATGCGACTCACATCGGGCAGATCGCTAGCACTTTTAATATCAAGCTCATCACCCGCCGTTAAAGTGACATGATAGTCAGTTGACGGATTCGTCACTACCAAATCCAAGTTATATTCGCGCTCCAGCCGCTCGCGAACAATATCCATATGCAGCAATCCCAAGAAACCAATCCGCACACCAAAGCCAAGTACCGGTGAATTCTCTGGCTCAAATTGGAGTGCCGAATCACTCATACTGAGCTTTTCAACCGCATCTTTTAGGTCCTGGTAGTCATCATTGCTAACCGGAAAGAAACCAGCATATACAAAAGGTTTAACTAATTTGTAGCCAGGTAGTTGCACGTCGACATGTGAGCGTTTGGTTGTTACAGTGTCGCCCACGCGAGCATCACGTGTCGTTCGCAAATTGGTTACAATATAACCAATTTCACCGGTCGTTAATTCATCACCGGCTTTCATAACTGGGCTTAGAGCGCCAACTTCCAGTGCAATACCGCTAGCGCTAGTAGCAATCATCTCGATAATGTCAGCTTTCTTGATCGAGCCGTCCACTACTCTGACGTACAGAATAACGCCACGATAATCATCATAATAACTATCGAATATTAGGGCTCGCGTAGGTGCCTGCGTATCACCGCCAGGAGGCATAGTACGTTCCACAACCGCGTCAAGTACCTCCTCTACCCCTTGGCCTGTTTTGGCGCTAATCATCAGAATGTCATCCTGAGTACATCCCAATAGATTAATAATTTCGGCACTCACCCGTGGTACGTCTGCCGCCGGTAGGTCAATCTTGTTTAAAACCGGAATAATCGTTAGATCAGCTGCAAGTGCTAGATAAACGTTTGCAAGAGTTTGAGCCTGAATACCCTGACTGGCATCAACCACCAAAATTGCTCCTTCACAGGCTTGTAAGGATCGGCTAACTTCATAACTAAAATCAACGTGACCAGGGGTGTCGATTAGGTTTAAGTCGTAGCCTTTATACTTCATGCGCACAGGAGCCAGCTTAATTGTGATGCCCTTTTCACGCTCCAAGTCCATACTGTCGAGTAGTTGGGATTTCATATCGCGCTTCTGGACCGTGCCAGTCAGCTCTAGCATACGGTCAGCCAACGTCGACTTGCCATGGTCAATGTGCGCGATAATACAAAAGTTCCTGATATGGTCTTGGTTCATAGGATTAGCGCACTCGATAGAATAGTATCTTTTTAGCGCGTGACAAAATCGGCTGCACTTCGCTCAGCTTAAATATATAGCTGAATATACCATACGCTAACGTACTAATCGTCACGATAATAACAAACTTCGGAAAACTCGCCAAAAAGCTTTGGTCGTTGACGCTCAATGGAAAAATTTGTACTAATATATACGTAATTGCCGCCATGAAACCAGTTGCGCTAATCATGCGTGCTATGGCGTGAATAAAGACAACATCGAATAGACCCTTAATGCGCCGCGACATCATCACGAACAAGATAATAACCTCGAAACAGGACACAATCGCCGTTGCCCAGGCTAGGCCATAGACACCCAAGCCAAGACCGACAGTAAACCAAACTGCTAGCGTAATATTGAGCCCAATTGCAAAAAACGATATATAGAGCGGTGTTTTGGTGTCCTGTTGCGCATAAAAGCTGCGCGCCGCAATGTGATAGATCGAGCGAAACAGAATCGCGATCGCCAGTACGCCCAAAATACTAGCCATGACCGTATCACCACCGTTTTTAATGAAGTTGATTAAATAGCCGCGTCCGAAAAATGTAATAACCGTCACAGGCAACGCCAGCCACACAATAACTCTTAGCACGGTTTGTAGTTCGCTTTTGAATAAGTCTGGTCGGTTCTGACCCAAGCGTTCGGCCATTTTAGGGAAGGCGGCCGTGCTAATGGCGACACCTATCAAGTTAATCGGGACATAGGATAGTGCCGATGCTTGCTGATAAGCACGGACACTACCGGCCATCATGCGCGATGCCAAGTTGGTTTCAACGATACTATTTACGTAATCAATACCCTGATCCAACGACCTAGCCGGCAATAGCGACAAAACGCGACGAAAACCCTTATTCTTCCAGTAAATCTTGAAACGATAATCGAAACCGATACCAAAGAGTCCGATACTACTAACAAGCAATTGTAGGATTGAGCCCAGGACGACACCGAGAGCTACGCCCATAATACCACCGTCAAAAATATGCCAACCAAACAAGTTAATGCCATTCGTAAAGAAGACGGTACCGATGATAATGCCTATATTGTAAATTGTCGGCGCCAGCGCAAAGAACGTAAATCGCCCAATTGCCTGCTGCATGCTAGCAACGACCGTAGCGATAGCAAACAAGAATGGATTCACCGCGATCACCCGCATCATACTAACCGCTAGGGCCCGGCTTGACTCATCTAGACCTGGACCAACCACATAGCGAACCAGTGGTTCGGCAAAAACAATAATCAAAATGCTTGCAATAAGCGTTACGATTGCCATCAGGTTTAATATACTAGTCGATAGCTCCCAGGCCGATTGTTTATTACCACTAGCGAGGCGTTGGTTGAATACCGGAATAAACGTTACGCTTAGAGCACCAGACACTAATATAAAGAACATGAAATCCGGCACCGTAAATGCTACCGTATACGCATCGATACCAGTTGGATACGTGTCGTAATACATGCCGTTTAGCAGACGATCACGCAGTAGCCCCAGGACACTTGATATTAGAGTTGAACCAGCTAACAGTGTCGCCGCTAATTGGAGCGGCAGCTTCTTGTTGGCCCTTGAGACAGTGCTTTTAATCGATGGCATGTAAGAGTACCCGCGCCGCGCCTAGTGAAGCTTGGCCTCCTTCGGTAAAGTAGCGTTCTTTAATATTTCAACGACACGCTCTTCTTCCAGGGTTTCTTCTTTGATCAAGGCCTGGGCAAGTGCATCTAGACTCTTCTTGTTATGATTTAGAACCAAACGGGCACGATCACGCGCCTCTTCAACGAGGTCACGCACCTCGAGGTCAATTTGCTTGGCAGTATCGTCACTGTACGGACGTTCGTGCGTCATTTTATCAAATACCATACCGCCGTTGTCATCATGGAAAACCTGGTCGCGCAATTTGGCACCCATACCCTGCTCGATAACCATGTCACGAGCAATTTCAGTAGCCTTGCGCAGATCCGAACCAGCACCAGTTGTAATACCGTCTTTGCCGTATATGATTTCTTCGGCAATACGCCCACCCATTGCTCGCGCCAAGATGTCCTTAAATTCATAAACATTCGTGTAGCTGGTGTCCTCTGGAGGCAAGAACCAAGTAACTCCGCCCGTACCGCCGCGCGGTATAATCGTAACTTTGTGAACAGGGTCGCTATCTGGCAAAACATGTCCGACGATTGCATGGCCAGCCTCGTGATAAGCCGTCATCAATTTCTCTTTGTCGTTCATAACTTTAGCTTTGCGCTCTGGCCCAATGGCAACTTTTTCAAAAGCTTCGGTTAAATCAGCATTGCTAATCTTTTTAGCATTGCGGCGCGCAGCCACGATGGCGGCCTCGTTGGCCATATTAGCCAGATCAGCCCCAGATGAACCGGCAGTCTTGGCGGCCAGGGCGTCAATCTTTAGAGTGTCGTCAACTGGTTTATTCTTGAAGTGAACTTTCAAAATCGCTTCGCGATCACGCCTCTCGGGCAGCATAATATTAGTTCGTCGGTCAAAGCGTCCCGGTCGCAATAACGCCGGGTCAAGCACGTCAGCGCGGTTCGTGGCCGCTAGAACAATGACGTTAGCGCCGTTATCGAAACCATCCATTTCAACAAGGATTTGGTTGAGGGTCTGTTCGCGCTCGTCATGACCGCCACCCATGCCGCTACCACGCTTACGGCCGACAGCATCAATTTCGTCAATAAAGATAATGGCCGGTGCGTTCTTTTTAGCCTTTGCGAACAGGTCGCGCACACGCGAGGCACCAACACCAACGAACATTTCAACAAATTCTGATCCAGAGATTGAAAAGAAAGGCACATTTGCTTCACCAGCAACCGCCCTTGCTAGTAACGTCTTACCGGTACCGGGATTACCAACCAACAAAACACCTTTTGGTATCTTGGCGCCTAGGGTCTCGTACTTTTTGGGATGTTTCAAAAAGTCCACAACCTCGGCTAGGTCCTGTTTGGCAGAATCATTACCGGCAATATCACTAAAGGCAACTTTTTGCTTATCTTGTCCATAAAGTTTAGCTTTTGACTTGCCGAAGCCCATTGCTTGGTTATTCTGACCTTGTGCCTGGCGCATCATATACATAAAGAAGCCGGCAATCAAAAGCACCGGCACGATAATTATCGCCAGATTCCATAGGGTATCGCCAGTCTTGGATTGTGCAACAATATTGAGTTCAACAGGCGCATCTTTGTTAAGTCCCTGGTCCTGAATAGTGCTGCCAGAATCTTTCGTAGACTTTTCGGTTGGCTTGTCGCTACCTTTCGGCGTAATCGTAACGTTATCACCCTGAATCTCGAGCTTGGATATCTGACCAGAGTTAGCCTGGCTAATTACTTCTGATATTGGTACAACCTTCAGGCTGTCCTGTGGCGTGACAATTGCAACAACAGCCAGCACTCCAAAAACAATAATTGCCCAAAACAAACCCAAGCGAATTAAATTGCTTGGCCTTTTTTTAGGATCTGGTGATTTGATTGCCATAAAGAATTATTGTTCCTTTCGGTATGCGGTTTAGGTGGAATATACTAATCCTATTTTATCAGCTTAACCACAAAATTACGAGAGGTGAAACTAAGTTCCACACCATTACCAGCCTCATAAATCATGCGCGGTTTTGCTGTCTTGATTGCCAAAAGAGCGCGAGTTAACTGCGGACGAGTCAACCGCGCATTTGTAACATAGCGCAAACACTCTAACGCAACTTTAGGGTTAACGTGAGTAAAAAAGTAGCGACTGTATTCTGGACCCGCGCCAATTAGGTCAATAATCTCTCGATCGATTTGACCTTTTATATCGATCTGGTGCGCCCGTAACGCCAGGATTTGACGCTTGGCATCATCGGTCAGGCAGCGCGTATTCTTGCGAATGCGGTTACGCAAATAGGCGTCGCTAGCATTAGTACTATCTTCGCGCCAAATCAGACTATGATGCTGCGCATAATCTAGAATTTCTTGCTTACTCACACCCAGGAGCGGCCGAATAATATCCGAATTGAGCACTGCTAGCCCGCGCCAGCCGGTGCCACGTTGCAAATTAATAGCTACGGTTTCAACGGCATCGTCGGCATGATGGGCGGTAATTAGTCGAGTATGGTCATGACTTGCCACTGACCGCAAGAATTCATAACGTCTCGTGCGGGCCAGTTCTTCGCTTGCCCGCTCACCCAGCTCTTCACGCCTAGTCCGAAACTGTAAATTATATTTTTTGGCCAAGTCTGCCACAAAGCTAGCATCCTGGCTGGAATCGGGACGTATACCGTGATCAAAGTGTGCAACGATAAACTCATAGTCTGACGCTTTTAGGCCGCTGTCACGCATCAACATATCTAGCAGGACAACTGAATCAACGCCGCCACTAACGGCTACGACATAGCGACCAGGAGGCATAATCGATTTCAGGCTAGGCGTTTTGAAACCCATACACCCAGCCAAATGCCAAAGATTCCACCAACGAATCCCATCAATATACTCCAGCCACCGAAGAAATTAGTATCACCAAACAAAAACGGCACGTAGCTACCAATCAGGCCGAATAAACCTGTAAAAAACATAATAATTGTCTTGTTCATATCCTTATTATAACCCAGATCGGCGTGATTGATTTGCACCCGCCACCAACGCGGCTTATAGGAATCTAGTACTGCCAAATGGTATTTTTTGCCTTACAAAATCACTGGTGTCTAATGTATCAGCCGAGTGTAGCGTACGCTCACCATAGCGCCGATTAATATCGTCAATTGCGTCGACTAATTGATGCTCGCGCACTAAAACATCGCCAAATAAGCTTGTCTGCTTGTCATTGTCATCAGCCAAGTCATAACAATGGACGCCAATCTCGCGAATTACGCCTGGCGCCGCCCTAAATAGCTGCTCCGCTAGGCTATAGATAGTTTTGTCGCTATAAAACGGTAGTTGGGTTAATTTGGAGGCGTGCCAGTATCGGTGGTCGGGCGTTTTGGCATAGACATAAACACCCCTAGCCACTTTGTTCTGCAAACGCATGCGCGCACCAACCGACTCGCACAGATTATGTAGGCGTTGCAAAATCTGTATCCGGGTCAAATTACGGTCCTCTAGCACATACTGACGTCCGACACGCTTCATGTCAAAAGTCCGATCGTCGACTTCCCAGCCGCGCAAGCGCTGATGCCAATGCTGACCGATAATGCTTTTAAAGACTATCCTCTGCAGAGTTACCGCGTCGCTATCTAGAAACTGCAGGGGAGTATCGATACCAACCGAATGCAGGCGTGCCGCGTTGTGCTCTGCAATACCAGTCAGGTCCGTGATATTGAGCTTGGCAAAGACGTCACGCAGATTATTGTGATCAATCACGTCCATGCCATCTGGTTTATGTAGACCAGCGGCTGTCTTTGCCAGAAAGCGATTCGTGCCAATTCCGATGTTGCAGCGCATTGCCCGGCCGACCTCATCCCGTAGCCGTCGTTTAATCTCGAGGCCAATTTCCTGCATCGGGCGACAGTTAACGACGCCGTGAAAGTCGATAACGCCCTCGTCAATACTTTTCATTGTTACGTTCGGCGAATAGCTGTTTAGAATCTTGGTTAGCTTTTTATAAACAAAGCGATACTTTTCGGGCTCGCTTTCAATAGCGATTAAACCTGGCGCCAGGCGTGCCGCTTCGGCGAACAGCATACCGACCTTCACCCCCATAGCTTTGGCTTCGTAACTGGCTGTCACGATGGCCGTATGCTCCGTACGACGATTTACGATGGCAACCGGCCGACCGCGCAACATCGGGCGTGCTTGCTGTTCGATACTCGCAAATGCCGAATTCAAATCAACGTGCATCACGATTGGAGTTTCGTCGTTATAATCAGTCCGCATAATGATCGCCCTCGCGCGTTAAGTGCCAAGTAAGCCTCTCGCTATCGAATTCCAGCCGATAATCAGCCGATCCGTCGGTCACATCAAAGACATGCAACGTCCGCTCACCTTTGGCGCTTGGATAACCTAGGCCAATCTCTCTCACCACAACTTCGCGTCCATTTGGCCGCTTGAATTTCAGCGGGCGGCACGGATTTAGACCTTCGCCATAAGCCGCCAACACTTCAATACGTTCATTCAAAAAAGTTTCATCATTCATATCAAAAATCCTCTATATATTAATTAGAGAAACGTTTTTTGATTGTATTGCCCGTCCGTTTGCCCGTTTCTAGAAAACAGCCGAAGACAATTGAATGATCCATTCGCGAGGGACGCTTAGCAACTGCCAGTGAGTATCGCGCGGAAGTACTTTCTATTATACGCTCAACCCCTAGAAAAGTAACCTATCCTTTGGTACAATCATGTTTGCACTCACTCATTGCATGGCAATGACACGGTGCCACAAATATTCACGGTAGCGTAGCTCAGTTGGTTAGAGCGCGAGACTCATAAGCTCGAGGTCACAGGTTCAATTCCTGTCGCTACTACCAAAAATAGAACCTCATCGCAAGATGGGGTTTTGTTTTTGGTAGTCATACGACCAGGAATCGAACCTGTGACTTTTTGCAAAGCAAAAATAGTCACGTGGTCGCGTAGTACCGCGCAGCGAAAAAGTGTTTACATTTTTTCGCCAGCAACAGAGGAGGCTCTAGCCGATATTTCTGTCGCTACATATATTATTTTTGTCCATAAATTGAACAGTCCGCCGCATTTCTGCGGCGGACGTGTTCAACAATCAGGCACCGTGGCGCGGGACGTAGCCCATCGCCCTGCGAAGCGCGTCTGTAACGATGGCAATCCGCCTATCGTCAAGCCTATCTAGCCTTTGGGTTCGCCACTTTGGACGAACGCCGGGCCAACGGCGGTAGGCCATAATCTCGCCTTCCGAGGTAATACGAAGGGCAAGCATGGGCATGTAGAAGCCATCGTATTCCTGCCCCGTAGCATAACCTTGGAGCAGTCTGTCGAGGCTCGCTAGAGCGCTACGCCGACGAGCGTTGTGCACGTAATCGTTCAAACCCTCATCGAACATCCTCGACACACCCCTTCCATTCGCGGTGTTGTTGAACCGATCCTGTCGACCAGTCCCGACGGAACCGATTCTTGACAAAATCAGATATATAATAGCATATAGCTAACAAAGTGTCAAAGCACCCAGTGTGCCACAACTTCAATCAGTCTGCTCTTTTGAAAAGTGCTAATATATACCCATGACAGCAATTAAAAAAATCAACAACTCCTCGGGCAAAAGGCTATTAGTCGCTATGGCAATCGGTGTAATCACGTCATATATTTTAGAAGTGTATAAACTTGGCGTACCGTCTGTCCTAATCGGCTGGGATGTTGCAGCAAGCGTCTTTATAATCTGGGTTTGGTGTATTATTTGGCCAATGGATGACAGCCGAACGGCTAAATTTGCCCTGCGCGAAGACACCAGCAGGCCACTAGCCGACATCGTACTATTAGTTGCAAGTATTGTTAGCCTAGGCGCTGTTGGATTTGCGCTATTTCAGGCTAGTCAGACATCTGGCGCGGAGCGAATTATCCTGACCGGGCTAAGCATTCTGAGTGTTGTCGTGTCGTGGGTATTGGTACATACAATTTATACGCTGCGTTACGCGATGCTCTATTATTCGAAAACCATACCCGGTAGCATTGACTTCAAGCACGACCATAGACCCGCATATTCGGACTTTGCCTATCTGGCGTTTACAGTCGGTATGACGTTCCAGGTTGCTGATACAGATTTAATAGGGACGGCTTTTCGAAAAACCGTCCTCAAACATTCATTGTTATCATACATATTTGGCACCGTTATCGTTGCAACGACTATCAGCTTGATTGCCGGTCTCGGTCGCTAAGTACGGTTACAGAGCCAGGTCTTCGACGTCAGATAGGGCTGCTTCGCGACGAGCTATAAAACCGAGTAGCTCATCGGTACTACGCTCGCGATCCCACGACAATTGCAAGATATCGCTCATCGTAACTGATTCAACATCGCCGTTTTCTTCAGTAATATCCATTTCTTTTTTGCTTTCTTTTTGTTTTGTTGTTTAGTGATACTATTTAAGCATAAAAGTTATAAAATTGCAATAGTTTTTACGCTTATTCTTTGACGAAAGTACTACGGTTATGCTATAAATTAGCTAAGGAAACAAAAAAATAAACAAATGGACATAGTTAGCTCGCTATCAATCATCGCCCTCTCTGCGCTTATCCACGCGAGTTTTCAGTTGAGCGTCAGCGTATTAACCCTATTAAGCGGACACTCGATCGGCGCCAAACGATCACAGGCAAAAGTTCTACGCATGACTACTAGTTTTGTCATAGGTGCAGGCGTAATGACAATGCTATTATTGTCGTTTATCGCTGTCGTCTTACTAGATACATTAGGCGCTAGCGTGCCGCCAGTTGTCTGGGCAATGGCCTGCGGTTTACTATTTGGCGTCGGCGTCGCTGTTTGGCTGTTTTACTATCGCCGCGAAAAAGGCACATCCCTATGGATTCCCCGACCGATGGCCAACTACTTAACCGATCGCACCAAAGCAACAACACACAGCTCCGAAGCATTCAGCCTAGGCATGACAAGTGTGATTGCAGAACTGATCTTTATTATTGCCCCACTTACAATCAGTGCTTTAGTTTTGATTCAAATGTCGGCTGGCTGGCAGATTGTTGGTATCGGCCTGTACACTATAATCTCGATGTTGTCACTGTTGGTCGTCTGGGTCTTGATAGGTAGCGGCCACAAATTGAGCAGCATCCAGAAGTGGCGAGAAAGCAACAAATACTTCATGCAGTTCGCAGCCGGCAGTGGCCTACTTGTACTTGGTTTCTACACCTACGTTGCTGAAGTCATCGGTCGTACCGTCGGGGGCCTCTAATCATGAGCTTGACCTCGTATATCATTAAGCAAAACGGCGCTAGGCGCAGCGAACAGTTCTCGCGCGAAAAGCTCCATGCTAGCATCGTGGCGGCCTGCTTGAGTGTACGTACGCCAATTGGCCAAGCCGAAGTTATCGCTCAAGCTGTCGCCGAAAGTGTTATTGCTTGGCTAGAGAATAAACCCGAAGTTACCAGCCACGACATTCGCCTAACTGCAGCCAAACACCTACAGGCACACCATCCCGACGCTGCTTACATGTACCAACAATATCGAATTACGATCTAAAGGAGAACTTAATGGCAACAAAAAACTCATTCGACTATGACTTAATCGTTATCGGTAGCGGCGCCGGTGGTAGTGCTGCGGCCACTATTGCTTCTCGCGAAGGTAGGCGTGTTGCCATCGTAGAATCCGACACTTTTGGCGGGGACTCGCCTAACTGGAGTGATGTACCGACCAAGGCCCTACTTCACGCAGCGCATCTGTATGATGAGGCTCGCCACGGAGCGCGCTTCGGCCTGCGCTCGGCAACTCTCGGTTATAATTATCCGTCAATTCGCACCTGGAAAGACTTAGCCGTTGAGCGCACCGGTGCTGGCGGCAACCGCCGTTATTATGAAAATCAAGGTATTAGTGCTTTTAGCGGTGAGGCTCGCTTCTTGTCGCCAAATGAAATTAGCGTTAATCGTCGCCATTTATCGGCTAGCTCGTTCCTAGTAGCAAGCGGCTCCAGCTGGACGGTACCCGACATTCAGGGCATCGACAAAGTTGATTACCTGACACCACGCACTATCCTGGAGTCAATCAAACCACCAAAGAGTTTGTTTATTATCGGTGGTGGCGCTACTGGCGTCGAGATTGCTCAACTAATGGCCATATTTGGCACCAAAGTCTATATTGCCGAAAAAGCCGGGCGCTTGCTGCCGAACCAAGACGCTGAAGTTGGAACGTTAATGGAACGTACCTTGCACGAGCAAAAAGGTATTTCTAGCCTGACTGAAGCCCGTGTTGTCGCAGTTGCAAAAGACGGCATCAGCAAACGTGTCACAATATCACGCGGCGGTGTCGAACGATCCATCAAGGTTGATGAAATCCTGGTAGCCGCTGGCCGCGCACCAAATGTTGATATTGGACTCGAGAATGCCACGGTCAAATATACGCCTAAAGGTATCGACGTAAATGAGTTTTTGCAGACCAGTGCTAAGCATATTTTTGCAGCTGGCGAAGTTCTGGGACGTAATAGTCAAACCCATACAGCAATTCTGGAAAGTCGCGTTGCCGCAAACAACATTCTGCATAAAACTAAAGTTGCACCAGATTATACCGCAACGCCAAGTGTTATATTCACCTATCCAGCCGTAGCACACGTCGGACTAAGTGAAGATGACTGCCTGAAACGTGATTTGAATATAAACAAAGCGATTGCACCGCTCAATATTATTGCCCGTAGCAATACATCGGACTTCAGAGACGGTTTTGTGAAATTAATAACCGATAAAAAGGGTGTTATTCTGGGAGCAACTGTTGTTGCACCACATGCTGCTGAAATGATTCACGAGCTAGCCCTTGCTGTTAAACACAACTTGACTGCTGACGATGTTGCTCAGACACCGCACGCATTCCTCAGCTGGAGCGAAGCTATCCGCGTTGCTGCTAGTAAATTAAGCTAACTCGATACCTTGCGATAAGTCGTTGCGTTTGGCGTATAGTCAAGGGCAGGCGATGGACAGACGCCAGATGCGACGTTCGATTCGGTCTCTAATTTATAAGTTAAAAGGTATAACAAAGTGCCACCACAATAGCTGGTCGGTTGATGTCCGCCAAAATAAGCATAATTGGATGATCCGATACCGTTAACACCCTGCGTCGATATTGGGTCACTCGGAATCTTGCCATATGGCGCAAGCGCCGTCTCTAACGCCGACCAGCTACCGTCGGACGTTGTTGACCAGCTCGCGTTAATCGTTGTGCTACCACTACTGACTGGGTACAGGCCGTGATGGTCGGCGGCGTAAAGCTCTAGGTATCCTTCGATAATACCAATATCACTCTTGCGGCGTGCGTCGCGCGCCTGCCCTTGAGTGTTGTTATAGGCGACGATGACAATAGTCACCAAAATAGCAATCACAATAATTACAATTAGCAGTTCAATGACCGTAAATCCAAGTTTGCGACTAGCCCATTTTTTAGTCATATTAGCATAAGTATAACCCGTATCAAGTTTAATTGACAACCCGAGTCGCCCGCCTAAACACCGGGTGGGATAGTCTCAATCGAGACTTCCGTGCCCGCATTGATATCACCCGACTCGAGCGTCACTTTCTTATCACCCGATGGTGTTCTAATGACAAAAGTTCGTCCTAGGGTTGCCGCTCGCAGCCTAGCATTGTGAACCTGCCTGCGTCCCTTTTCGACAAGCTCTTGGCCTTCTCGGCCAATAGCTTTCACTAGTAACGTCACTCTTTCGGTTAGGCTAACCGGCTCTGGCTCGGCGTCCGTCTGGCGCAGACCGACCAGATGCTTACCAAAGTGTGCACCTGATAATTCCGAATAAGGAGCTAGCTGAACTATTTCTAGGGTCGCCCTACCGATTTTAATGCGATGACCAACACTCGTCACATCCTCGTCCGCCTCGTAGTCGAATTCACTAATTGCAGCACTGTCATATAGCGCCCTGACGTCATTAACTAACTTGTCGATATATTCGCCGCTTTTGCCATGGTTGACGGCACCGATTAAGATGTAACGCTCGTCACCTTCGGCCGTGGCTGATTGCGCTGCCATAGTCTTTAATAACTCGGCGCCAAGCTTATGCGGTCGGTCCTCTAACATGCCGGTACGAGCTTCGGCGCTTCGTTCATAGATAAACTGCGCCTTGTTGGATTCACTCCCTGCATGAATAAGTTTGGCATCATCCGGAAAGAACTCCCTCATACCAAGTTTTGCCACCGAGCGCGCTGTCACCAACCGCCGTATAAAGATATTAGGTCGCTTTGTGACAACGCCTGCTATTTCAATCCCATTCTGGCCTTCGTTCGTATCGTCAGGCAATCGCGCACCTCGCAAGAAATCTGAATAACCCTCCACTTCTGGCAATGGATACTTCGTTAGATTGCGCGGATCCAGCAAATACATCTTTGCAACCGCTGTACCGTCAAAATCGCTATAAAGCTGAGGTTTTATTTCGGTCATATAAGTTTATACTCTACCTCCTTTGCTAGCTATCGGCAAGTTTGCGGAATCGTCAACCAAGAAAAATAGCCATCTTGCGATGACTATCTTTCTTGGTTGCGGGGGTAGGATTTGAACCTACGACCTGATGGTTATGAGCCATCCGAGCTGACCAGACTGCTCCACCCCGCGGCACATATATGATATTAACAGATATGGGGGGCTTTTACAATACTGGCGCTAGCCAGATATGTTCTTGTTGCTATTGCCGAACATAAATTTGACCCATTGTTGGAAATTACTAGTCTGACTGCTGACATTGGCTGTCTGTGCCTGTGTCGCCTGGTCGGCCGCCTTGGCAGCTGCCGTATTGGGCGGCAAGATTAATACCTTTTCGCCTGGTAACGCCAAGCCCAGGGTTTGACGCGCGGCCAACTCTTGATACTCTGCGGTTTTATAATAACGCTGCTCAAGCTCCATATTAGAAGTCTCTAGCTGAGTTAGCTGTAATTGGCGCTGTTTGTAATCAACTTCTTTCTGCAAATCATAATTGCGCTGCATAACGCCAAGCGACCCCCAGACCCAGCTGGCAGCAATCATAAGTGCAACTGTCACAACAACATTGTTAAGTGTCAGGTATTTGTGACGTAAACGATAATATTGACGACGAATGTTTATTTTTTTCATAACTTATTCCACTATATTATAGCCCACTTCGGTGTTAATAAGCTATAATATGCTGAGCGGGGCTGTAGCTCATCGGTCAGAGCAGGCGGCTCATAACCACTTGGTAGATAGTTCAACTCTATCCAGCCCCACCAATTAAAAAAGCAAATCTACACGATTTGCTTATTTAATTTATCGCATTGTTATATTAGGGTCGTTTTCGTAATTCATCTTCTGCCATAAATCGAGCTCGAAGCCTAGATCTTTCGTCATCAGTCGCACAGGCTGCGAGCCTACTTGTGCGATTAGCCTCAATAATACTTCGCGCAGATAGAGTTTCATGCGTAACTTGTAGGGCCTGAGGGGCCTTTTTTTCGCTTGCCGCTACATACGAAGCTTCGTAGTCTTCTAGAGAAACACCATACCTAGCACAAGCTTCCTCTAGTGTTGGATTTTGATGATAATGAAGGTCAAGCCAGTCCTCAATACTCGCTCTTAGCGAGTCGCTAATAACCCGTCTCGCCTTTTCCCGTGGGACATCAACGAACTCATCAGCCTCTGGTAAATCAGAGGTCTCTGGTTCAAAAATATCCAGTTCATCACCAACATAGCCGGGCTCGTAGTCCAGAATATCGTCGCGTGGAACGACATCACCTTCGTCAGTTACGGAACTACGTTCGTCTAGATATTCAGTCATGCTAATGTTATAGCATAAGTGACATTAAAAGTCAACTACTCCCAGCGGAAGACACGAAAGGCAATAAAGTAAATCACCACCATCCAGAGACCGATCAGGCCGATTTGCGGCAAGATATCAATCAAATGCTTGCCCTCGGTGGCAATCAAACGAATACCGTCAATAACAGGTGTCAGCGGCAAAAAGCCCGACAAATTCTGTAGCCATTCGGGCATCAAATATCGCGGGAAGAACGTACCCGACAGGAACATCATCGGAAAGACAATAATATTCGCCAGTGGCGCAACCTGACGCTCATTCTTGGCCCAACCGCCAAGGGCTAGACCGATGCCTAGAATCATAACAATGCCAAGCACCAAGAATACCGCTAATTCAAACCAGTCACCCACGACTTGCAAATGAAAGACAGCAATCGCCACAACGAACATAATTGCCAAACTAATCAGTCCAATAAAAGCCTGTCCAATCATGGTAGCTAGGAAATATTGCCAAACCTTCAGAGGTGTCGTACTGAGCCGGCGCAAAATTCCCATCTTTTTAAGTTCTGGGAAGACATTGACCGGGCCAAAAATACCCATACCAATAATCGCAAACCCTAGTAGTCCGGCAAATGTATAGTCAAAGGCCGACAGACTGCGTTCGTTAATCTGTTCGCTAGCCACCGTCAGGGGCGTAATAGTTTTCACAAATTTGGCATTAACAACCTTGAATTGTGCGTCTAGGATGGATGTAAGCGCCACAGCGGACTGTTGATTGTTTTGCGTGTATAACACCTTTGCCTCGCCCGCCGGGTACTGCGTGCCCGATACGACGGTCCCAAAGCCACTTGGCAGCACTATAGCGGCGTCGAGCTGTGATTGGCTCATCTTTGCCTTTGCGGCCTCGATCGTCGTGATGTCTTTGTTGACCTTTAGTACACTACTACCATCAAGCTGTTTGGTGAATTCCTGCGAAAAGCTAGTGTTAGACTGGTTAATAACTGCGACGTTAAACGAAACACTGCCACTACCGCTGTTCAAACTTCCGAAAACAAACAAAAAGATCAGCGGGAAACCAATCGAGAAAAACAGGGCCAAACGATCACGGAAAAAGCGCTTGGTGTTGATGCGCACAAATGTCAGAACGGTATACATCGAGCGCTTCATTATGCGTCATCCTTTAAATCTTTGCCGGTTAAATCAATAAAGACATCCTCTAGGTTCGCCTGTTCAACGTGTTGCGATTTGCTAAAGCCGCGCGCCAACAATTGCTTAATCAAATTCTTGGGGGTATCAATAGCGACAATCTTGCCATTATCCATGACCGCAATCCGATCACACAGCACTTCGGCTTCATCCATGTAGTGGGTGGTCATAATGACGCTAATGCCCTTGGCGCGAACCTGTTTGATCAGTTCCCACAAGTGACGGCGCGCCTGTGGATCCAAGCCAGTGGTTGGCTCATCTAGGAAAAAGACCTTTGGTCCGTGAACCAGGGCGGTCGTAATGCTCAGGCGTTGCTTCTGGCCGCCCGATAGACTTTCGACATAACTGTCAGCCTTTTCCTCTAGTTCGACATCACGCAAGAACTCCATCGGGTCAACTTTTTCGCCATAAGCCGCTGCAAACATTTCGATAACTTCAGTCAGCTTAGTTTTATCCTGAAAAGCTGGGGTTTGCGGCTGAACGCCAATCATATACTTGATACGCTCTGGGTCCTTGGCGACATCAATACCGCCGATTAGGACTGTGCCGCTATCAATCTCGCGCAAAGTCTCCATCATTTCAAGAGTTGTTGTCTTGCCGGCGCCATTTGGCCCCAGGATGCCAAATATCTCGCCTTTTTTGACAGAAAAGCTAACGCCATCAACGGCCTGTTTATCGCCGTAGCGCTTCTTTAGATCATGAACTTCAATCATGCTAGCCATATGTAACCAGTTTACTATAGTTAACGATTCTTAACCACAAAAAAGGCCCTCCTTTTGGAGAGCCTTTTGGCACCTGTTTGTTTGGTTATAATCATACTACCAAACGCGCTTATGGTGCAAGCCTTTATAAGACTATTTTTTCTTAG